>NZ_JAVDVA010000040.1:0-54995 GCF_031456635.1 Streptomyces sp. 3330 | reverse complement strand
GTGGCTTCGCGGGCTGCGGTTGGCGACCTGGCCCGCGTCCCTGCCCCGGGACGGTCTCACCCAGGCTGTCCGGGGGTGCGCGGGGGGGGGGTGCCGGGATCCAACGGCCCGGTGCCCCCGCCGAAGGCGCGCAGCGCCGTGCCCCGCCGGGGTTCCCGCTTGCGGGAACCCCGCTCTTGAAAGCCCCGGCTTGCCGGGGCTTTTCTCTTGCCCGGCGCGCAGCGCCGGGCCACCCGCTCCGCGGGGGAATGAAAGAGGAAGGGGCGTTTGCTGCGCCCCGGGGTTTTTGGTTGGCGGGGAATTCTGTTTCCGGTAGGTCGGCAAACCTGGTCCGGGAATTCCCCGCCGGTGTGCTTCTCTCAGCGAAGCTCTTCTATCCTAGGGGATGTTGTCTTGTGCCGGATGGGTGCGCCTGGTGCGCGGGGGTGGGAGGGGGCGGTCGTGTCGGAGAGGGTGCCGTCGCGTCGGGTGCATGAGGGTCGGTGGGTGGTCAGCCGGGTGTGGATCGGGGAGTTGACGGGGGCGTCTCCTGCGACGCTGGCCCGGTGGTACGCGCAGCGGCACACGCAGCCGGTGGAGCGCCGGCATCCGGAGATCGTGGTCACGGTCGGCACGACGCATTACTTCGATCAGCAGGCGGTGGAATCGTTCTGGGCTGCCTGGCAGCAGGACGTCGGCACGGGCCGGCTGGGTGCGGCCGGACGCAAGCCCGGTGACGGGCAGGGCAGTTACAGCGCTGATCGGAGTGCGCGGGATCAGGCGGTGGGCGTGGCGCTGGCCGCGCTGCGTGAGGAAGGCGGTCCCCGTCGGGGGCTGGCTGCGCGTCTGGCGCGGGAGCACGGGGGCGTGGCGCGCAGCTGGCAGCGGGCCGTGGCCGAAGCCCGCGCGCTGTATGAAGCGGAGACCTCAGGCGCGGTTGGAGAGGGCTTGTAGGCCCTGCTGCGCCCTCTCCGGCCTGTCCGTCCGGTGCCCGGGACTCTCCGGGCCGTGCTCGGAGGCGCGGAGGCCCCGCCGACGCGCAACTAGCCTCCGGCCGCCCCGATCCCCCGGCCGCGCGCCCACCCACCCGTCCCTTCCCGCTTCCTTCTTTTGTGTTCCTGGACCGGGTGTGGGGTGTGCTGAGGGGGATGTCAGAGTCCCGACCACGCGGAAAATGTTGTGGTGACCTGCGGTGATCAGGCGGGAGGTCGCAGGACGCGTACCGCTGTGGGTGGGGTTGTCGGCGGGGTTATCGGCCCGGTCGGGGGCGGTGTTGTCGCACCGTGGCTGATGGGCTTGCAGGGTTTCGGTAAGCGGTCATCTGGCCGGCGGTCGGCGGTCGTTGCGGGCTGTGCCTCCTGGAGCGTGCGACGCGCCTCGCTGCCGGTGCAGTATGCATGCCGTCTCATGAGACTGGTTCCAGGGAGCCGTTACTGGCGTAATGACGGCCCTCTTCGGGACGGACGATGAAGATCCCGGATCCAGGAGGTTCCTCCACGGATGCACGGCGCATGCGAGCCGCCCACTCAGGCGAGGGCCACCGAGTGTAGCTGTCCCAATGGATCCCTATAAGGGGGACTTCACCAGGCCGCAAAGTGGTGAGATCGGCGCCAACGAAGCTATTCGCTGCCTCGATCAGGGTGCCATGGGCTTCGCTGAGGTCGCGGATGACATCTAGGACGTCGTCGAGGGGGCAGGCGTCGGGGCCATCGATGAAAAGGGCGTGGTCGAAGGCGCGAGTGAGGTCGAGGGCGTGGGCGAGGCCGAAAGCGTGGGTGCCATCGAGGGCTCGGGCGTTGGCGATGGCGCGGGATAGGTCGCGGGCGATGGGGTGGGCGCTGGGGAGGTTGAGTACGAGTTCGCGGGCACGGTGGTGGGCGCGGGGGAGGTCGAATGCGAGGACGCGGGCTCGGTCGCCGGTGCGAGCGAGCTCAAGGTCGCGGGAGAGATCGAGGATGAGGTCGTAGGAGAGATCGAGGGCGAGGTCGCGGGAGAGATCGAGGGTGTGGGCGAGATTGAGGTCGCGGGCGAGGCTGGGATTGAGGGTGTGAGCGAGGGTGGTATCGAGGGTGTAAACAACGCGGGCGAGATCGAGGGTGCGGGTAAGGTCGCGAGTGAAGACGAGGGCGCGGTCGAGGTCGAAGCCGACGTCGAAGCCGGGGTCGATGACGAGTGCGTGGATGAGAGTGCTGGCTACATGGCGGGCGCGCTCCAGGGCGAGGGCCGTGGCGGACTGTTGAAGGGTGCCCGCGACCATCAGGAGATCGCCGCGATGCTGGAGCCGATGCCGTGGTGAAGCGGACTTCCAGCGAGCCGCGATGTCAGCCAGATGCGGTCTCGCCAGGGCAGTGGCGGCAGCGCCAGCCGATGGAGCATCAGGAAGGCTGGGAACTACTGGCATGGAAGCGGGAAGGGGCGCAGCGGGGTTGTGCGTTCCCCGCTGACCGGGCCTCTTGGGTGGAGGCCGGAAGCCGGGCGAACGGCGGGAGAACACGGCCAGGACGCGGCCAGTGAAGGACTCCGCAGCAATCGTCACGCTGTACCTCCTCCGCCTGCCAGATCCTGCTGCGCAGCGGCACCCATGTCCGGCTGGGGATTGCCTGCTGAAGGACTGCCCGCATAGGTTCCCGGTGGAGCACCATTCGACTGCGCGAGGCTGGCCGGTTGCCCGTTTTGAAGGCCGGGCGGTTGTCCGTTTTGCTGGAGGGCCTGTGCCTGTTGCTGCGCTTCGTCGACCAGGCCGCCGAAAGCAGCCCTGCCCGCGCTCTTGACCATCAGCGGCACCAGCGTGGTGCCTTGCTGGACAGCCGACAGCGCGCCCAGGCCGATGAGGAATGCCACCAGTGGATTGGTGCTCTGCGGATAGGTAGCCGCTACGACACCGGTCAGGGCGCCGCCCACGAGCAGGCGTAACGTCCCGGCGACGCAATAGGCCCGCCAGCCGGGTGCCGGGAGGTTTTCCTCGCCGGGCCGCAGGTCAGCTCTGCGGTGGGGCGGATCGATGGTGTCCGACTGGACATTCCAGGGCATCCGGCGGTGCCATTTGATGGCCTTGATGATGTCCACGGCCTCCATACAGGCGCCCCCGGCCGCTCCCACTGCTGCCGCCATCAACCAGTCCATGGTCCGAGGCTAGAGGCAACCGGACAGGGGGGAGGGAGTTGTACGTAAACCGGCGAACCCGCCCACAGGTCTGGTCGCGTCGGTGACTTGAGACTCCAGCGACAGGGGCACGAGTCCCGTGGCCTGGTGCGGTTGTCGGTGGGGATAGCGGGCCGGTCGGGGGCGGTGTTGTCGCACCGTGACTGTGGTCGGGCCTGGGTGGTCGGTGGTGTGGTCGGGGCCGGCTGGTGCCCTCAGTCGTACGCGCGGTGCCGCATCAGGGCGGCACCGTACCGTGTGCGTGGGGGTTGGCGACGATGGCGATGACGAGGACGCCGGCGTATGTGGATGCCGGGGCCGGGGACCGGCTGGCGTTGGCGGTGCTGGTGCAGTACCGGATGGCGACGACCGAGCAGATGCATCTGATCACCGCTCCGCAGGTGCGGATCGAGCAGACCAGACGGCGGCTGGCCAAGCTCCGTACCGAGGGCCTGGTCGACCGCATCACCTTGCCGCAGGCGGGGCGGACCCGGGTGTGGTTCCCGAGCCAGTACGGGGTACAGGTCGCGTCGGAGTGGCCAGAGCTGCGGGGTCGGCGCCCGCCACGGCTGGTGTCGGACCCGACCGCAGTGCGGTTGCGGGTCGGGCACACGGTGACGGTGACGGAGACGGGGCTGCAGTTCCTGCTGGACGCGCGCCGCCGGGGGGAAGTGTGCCGGCCGCTGGACTTCCTCCCGGAAGTCCACCACCCCATCGGAGGCGGCGAGGCGGTCATCCCGGACGCACTGCTGTACTACCAACGCGGGAGCCGAGACGGGGGCGGGGGCGGGGGATCGATGCTGCGGGCGTTCCTCGAGGTCGACCGGGCGACCATGGGCCCCGAACGCCTCGCATCGAAGCTCCGCGGCTACGCCCGTCTCCACCGGTACGCCCCCGTGCCGGTCGGCAGGCGCCGCACGGTGGAGACGGTCCAGGAGCTTGCGGAGGAGTGGCGGCGGCACTACCCGCTCTTCCCGCGGCTGCTGTTCGTCCTGGACGGCATCGGCACTGCCGGCATCGACAACCGGGTGCGCGCGCTGCACGCGGCCGACGTCGACACCGCGGTCGCCTCGTTTCTGCGCGAGGTGACCGTGCTCGCCGCGCCGATGACCGACCTCCTCCACCACGGCCCCGCCGCGGCTGTCTGGCGCCCCGTGCGGGACCCGGAACGCCGGGTCGGCTGGATGGATCCCCAGGCGCCGTAGCTGTTGCGCAGCAGGCGACTGCGCGGCGCTTCGTGGTCTGCGCAATCGCTCCCGAGGCCTACGCAATGCCCCCGACCACAGGCCCAACCACGAGGGTCCGGGACCCCGACCACAAGCCCGACCACCGCAGGTCAGCGCATTGCGCAGACACTGCGCAGACCTCGGCCCCAGGTGCCCTGCCACCCCCTCGCCGACTGTGCAGGAGAGCCGGCTGAGCACGGCCGCCGCCCACCGCCCCGGTCCTGCGCAATCAGCGACCAGGCTTGTTGCGCAGCCACCCGGCTGCAAACGCGCTGCCGGCTGCGCAGGCAGTCGCTCGGCTGCGCAGGACGGAGACGGCTGCGCACCGCCCACCACCCAGGTGCCCTGTCCTGCGCCCGGCCGGGCGGTACGGATGGGCATGGAATGAACTCCCGGAGCTGCTTGGGAAGTTGGCGGGCATATGCGTAGCCTTGCGGTTGCACACGTGCACCACACCCGTGTCCTGACGGAGAGGGAACGTGACCAGACAATCCACCACCGGACCGTTAGCCACCGGAGCGCTTCGCATCCGCACCCGCATCGCCGCCCTGACGGCCGTCCTCTGCGCGAGTGCGGCCCTGGCCGGGTGCAGCAGCGGAGACGACACCACCGCCGCGGAGTCCACCGCCCCCACACTCACGGCGTCAGCCGCGCCCCTGTCGTCCCCGCCGGCGGACCCGGAAGCCGCGGTGAAGAAGACCGCGCTCGAGGTCTACCAGGGCTACTGGCAGGAGATGCAGGCCTACTACGCCGACCGCGACGGCACCACCACGGGCCTGAAACAGTACGCCGCCTCCGAAGCCCTGGAAGTCGCGGAGAACGACGCACAGCGGGCACACGCCCGGAACCGGATTTACACCGGCAAGGTCACTGTCTCGCAGTCCGCGGTCACCGGCACCGATCTGGACCGCCAGGTGCCCAACGTGACGCTGTCCAGCTGCCTGGACGTCTCCCAGTGGCTGCCCGTCGTCGCCGACACCCGCAAGCCCGTCGACCTCCCCACCGGCCGGCTCACGAAATACCTGATCGCCACCACACTCGAGAAGTGGCCCGAAGGCTGGCGCGTCGTACGGGACGAACCGCAGGGCAAGAAATGCTGACCCTCCCGCGCCGCACCGCGGCCGGCACCTGCGTCCTCGCCATTCTCGCCGTCCTGGGCACGGCGCCCACCGCCCTCGCAGACGGGCCCGGCGGCGGCGTGAACTGCGGCCACTTCATCTGCCAGGTCGAAGCCGACGACCCCGGCCAGACCGGCACCGGCGGCAACACCGGAAGCGAACCCCAACCCGGCGGCAACGGCAGCGGCAGTCCCTGGACATGCGTGTACGAGTTGCTGTCGCCCCAGCCCGCGCCAGGCTCCCTGGACTGGGAAGGACACACACCCGGCGACGGCGCCGTCTACAAGCAGACCTGCCACTACCTCGACAGCCTCAACACGATCGTCCGCAACCAGTGGCTCGCCGACCCGCCGCCCGCGGCGGCCGCCGTCGACCCGGCCGTCCTCGCCCAGCGGGCCGTGGACTCCATGAAACTCGCCGGACCCGACATCGCCAGCCCGCGAGCAGCCGGGCGGTACCTGATGGGAATGCCGATGTGGATGTGGGTCCACCAGAGCCCGACCAAGTACGGGCCGAATACCGCGAGCGCATCGGCAGGCGGCGTGACGGTCACCGCGACCGCGAAGGTCTCCAAGATCGTGTGGACGATGGGCGACGGTGCCATCGTGACGTGCGCTGGGCCGGGCACGCCGTACACGGCGGCCGCAGGAAAATCGGATTCCCCCACCTGCGGGCACACCTACAGCCGGACGTCCGCCGACCAGGCAAGGGGCCGCTACCGGGTCACCGCGACCTCCGCCTGGACCATCGACTGGCAAGTCACCACGGGTGGCGGTGGACAGGCCGGCCAGCTCACCGAAACCCGACAGACCCAGATCCTGGTCCCCCTCGCGGAACTCCAAGTTCTTAACTGACTCCCGGGGGTGAAGTCCCAGTCTTCGGTGCTCGTCGTCAGGCTGCACGCTGGATCCGTCAGAGGGAATCGAGTTCGACGAAACTCCGCAGCACAGCCTCGTTTCCCCCCTGCGCGGTGTCCTAGGTTCGAGGCCGGTGAGTGCCGTCATCGCCCTCACCGGCCTCCACTTGGTCCGGGAAGGGTGACGGCTCCACGGACCGCTCGCGTCCCGGAGCTGATGCCCGAGAACCAAGCACATCCCACAACGGGGTTCCGGCTCATTCGGGCCGGCACGACAGGACTGCGCCGCTGACGCGGCCCCCACAACCCCGCCGTACTCACACCAGACCACCCCGTCCTCGCTGAAGGTGAAGACAGGCCGTTGTCCTGGAAGGACAGGCCTTCCAGGACAACGGCGCATGGGGGGTCAGCCGAAGTTGTAGACGGTGACGGTCACGGATCCGCCTTCGGCGCTGATGGTGTACGCGCCGGGGCCGGTGTAGGGCACGCAGCCGTCGGCGAGGATGTCGTCGTCGTTGATACCGGTGTCATCCTCTCCCACGAAGGCGCACACCTCAGTGACGGGGTGGGGGACGTAGCGGTGCTCTGCGCCGCCGAACAGCGGATAGCGCGGCAGGGTGGGGGTGTTGATGTCGCGGTCCGGGTGCTCCCACAAGGCGGTCTGCTGGCCCCACGGCGCCCTCACGACGACTTCACCGTAGGGCTCGGGCAGGTCGTTGTCGTCGCTCTCCCGCGGGTTGGAGAACTCGATCGAGTACGTGATGGGCCCTACATCCGCCCGGGCCTGAGCCTGGGCCGCGCCGACACTCGCTCCGCCGGCCAGCAGCAGGACCGTTGAGGCAACGACCGCCAGGCGCCCCGCACATTTGGGAAGCATCCCAATCCCCTCTCACTTTAAGTAGCCGAATGACTACGACGAGTACGCTAAGGGTTGGGTCAGGCCACATTGCCAGACCAACTGGGCAAACCCCCCGGAGGGATGGGACAGCAGCCAACCCCGATGGCCGTTCACGCGGGCGCACACGCGCGTGAACCCCCACCCCGCCCCACTCCACGCACTCCAAGATTCACAAACAGCCACGACACCAAGGTCCGACGGCTGTCAGTCGCGCGCGCCCGGGCATCGGCACAGCGGGTACCGCGGCACCCGCGCGCCGGTCCCCTCAACCGGTCAGGCGGCAGCTCTGCCAGCTGCGCCCGTCACGGACCAACGCCCCGCGCTCCTCCAGGTTCGCCAGGTGATAGACCACCGACGCCGGGCTGCGCAGCCCGAGCTCCCGCGCCAGCTCCCGCACCGACAGTCCTCGCCGCGGTCCCGGATGGACTGGCGGATCACGCGGAGGATCTCCTCTTCCCGCACGGTCAGATGCTGCGGCCGCCGGTTCACCACTGCCGCTCCAGCACGCGGCCCCGACTCCGCAGCTCCACGCGCACCGCCGCCACCGCCACCGCCCGCTGCGACCAGAACGGATGCCACCACAACCTGGCCGACGGCACGTAAACCGCCGGCGCAGCATGGTCATGTGCGCGGGACGGGGCGCGGCAAGAGCGTCGTAGACGCGGTACCGGGCTGCTTGCAGCCGTACCAGGCCTTTCCCACCTGCGTAGGGGTCGCTTTCATTGGCCCTTGGCATGCTCTACAAAGGCGCGCCAGGCGACAGGTGTGAGGGAGAGGATCGCGCGGTTGCGATCTTTGGTGTCTCGGACCATGACCGCGTGCGGACCGTTGTCCGCGACTTCTACACAAGAGTCCTGCGTGGTGTAGGTGCTGGTGCGCCAGTTGGGCCGTTCGGACAAGTGTGCTCTCCTACTGGGGTGGAATGCGGTCGAAGTGCTGGATTGCGGTGAAAATGAGGTCCCGGACGGCCGTGCCGTAGACGGCCGCCTGCTGCAGCAGGTTGAAGGCCTTGGCGTAGAGCTCGATTTCGCGGGGCTGGGAAACTGACAGTTCTGCGGAGTAGGTCTCTACTAGGGCAAGTTTGTCGTCGAACAGAGAGAAGGAGTTCCCGGGCCAGATTGAGGCAGGGGCGGAGCGAGGCACGATGCCGAGGCTGAGTCGGGGCAGGCGCATGACGGCCAGGAGGCGGTCGAGTTGTCCTTTCATTACGTCGGGGCCGCCGAAGTTGGTGTAGAGGGCTTGTTCGCCGAGCAGGACGTTGAAGATGCGGTCGCCTTGGTAGAGGTAGTGCTGACGTTCCAGGCGTTTGGCGACGGCCGCTTCGCTATCGTCCGGGATCTCGTAGTAGTTGACGACCTGTTCGAAGACTTTGGCGGCGTATTCGGTGGTCTGAAGGGTTCCCCAGACGACGGTGGGGTGCCAGATACGGAAGATCTTGGTTCGGGCGTAGACGGGGATGGCTTGGTGCTGTCGCTTTTCTGCACCGGTGTGGAGTTGGCGCCGCCATTCGAGCCAGAGTTCGTCGACGTGGCGGACGATAGCGATCAGGTCGCCGATCTGCTCCGCCTGGCCGGTGATCTGGCACCAGGTACGGATGTCGTCCTCGCTGGGCCTCTGCTTGCCGTGCTCAATGCGGGAGACCTTGGACTCGTGCCATGCGGTGGCATGAGCGAAGGCCCGGCCGCTGGTATATCCGGCGTCCTTGCGGAAGCCGCGCAGCCGGGCGCCGAGCGCTTGCAGTGTCTCTTGTGCCTGGGTGGTCATGGTGTTTCAGGGCGCGTATTCCGTGTGGGGGACGGCCAACGTCCACAGCCGGTCGCGTAGGCGGGCGCACTGGGTGACGGTATCGGTGTCCTCGATGATCTGTGATCCGAGGACGCGGCCTGCCTGGTCGAAGTGGCCGACTGCGAGGATGCGATCGTCGAACAGCCACCAGTCTTGGCCGTCGAAGGGGAACACGGCATCGGCCGGCAGGAGACGGCGGGGCAGCCAGCGGATGTCTTCGCCAGCTCCTTCGTTGGCTGCGGTGACGGTGTGCTCCCACTGGATGTAGGGCGTCAGGGGTTCAGAGACGACCCGCACCCGGCGTACCGTCATGCCGCGCGCGGTGCTCTGGCGCACAAGGCTGAGCCATGGGGCGAGGTAGGAGTGCTCGGTTTCCTCGCCTGCCAGCCATCTCTGGAAGGGGTCGTCCTCGTCGGGTACGGAGTAGTCGTCTCTCAGTTCCAGGTGGAAGGCGTCGTGGTGGAAGCGCTCGAAGAGCCGGTTGCGCTCAGCGCTCGAGATCAGCTCCACGCGGTCCCTCCAGCAGGGCGGCGAGGTCGGCTTTCGCCACCTCAACGCACGTCTCGTAGTGCGGTATCGACATCTCGGACAAGGCCTGCGCGTCGGTCACAGCTTTGCCCTGGACGACGCAGGTTCCCTGTTCGGTCAGGATCATGACCGGGTCTTGCACCCGGTCGACGCCGGCAGCCGGCAGCCCGTCCTTGCGCAGGTGCTCGAACAGCTCGGTAGGCACCTCCACCGCCGTCTCCCCCTCGCCGATGTCGAGTTGCATCAGCAGCTCGTTCGCGAACAGCTGCCAGCCCTGAACGATGTAGCTCTCCCGGTCGGTGGCATACAGCGTCGGGCAGTCCCCGCCGGTGGAGTTGGTTCCCAGCAACCGTAACTTCATTGCCTGTCTCCTGTCGTAGGTCTTGCTTGAGTTTGCGTGACAGATCGATGGTCTGGGGGTCATATGGGCTCGTCAAGTCTTGTGCTGCAAACTCGCGCAAGCTGCTTGGGAGTTGCGGGGCAGCCGCCTTACCTTCGTTGCCAGACCGCCGATGCGGTCGCCCCCCTTGAACGCGTTGAGTGAGGCGGTCTGCAGGAGAACCCGGCTCTGCGTCCCCATCGGGGCCGGACCGCCCCACTCCGGAGGGACAACCATGACCAGCACCCCTTTACCGCAAAGCGATATGCCAGCTGATCGGCATGCCAGCCGATGCAATGCGGCAGCTGCAGGGGCAGCCCCGTCGGCGCCTGCGCCGACTCTTCCAGCCCGCGAGCATCTCCCGGAAAGCCACCCAGTTATCGCCACCGTGACCTTGCTGCCTTTGGCACCTGAGGAGGAACCACCCTTCACGTTTAGCGTGCGATTGCAGGCGGACGAGATGGCTGGCCCCAACGCCCGGCTGCGTGCCCGAACGCAGCTCACCATCGCTCACTGGGCGGGGAACGTTGATGCGGCGTCCCGCGTCTGCGACAAGCTCGTGGACAACGCCTTCCGGCATGGGAAGGCCTTCAAGGACGGCCGCGTTCCGGTTCGACTGACCGTCTATCCGGAGACGGCTGAACTTCTCGTCGAGGTGAACGACGCCAACCCCGAGTTCCCGGGATTCACCGAGGTCACGGCGATGGAGCTCAATGGGAGGCCCCCCTCGGGACTGTGGTGGGTGAGCCATTACTGCGGCCGCCTGTCCTGGGACGTCCTCAAGGATGACGACGGCCAGGTCGTGGGAAAGACCGTGCAGGCCGTCCTCCCGCCGAGCTGGGAAGCGTCCGCGTGAGTACCGTCCCGCCCCCTCGCCGCCCCCTAGATCCGAACCGGGTGCTCCCTCCGACTCAGCCCGCCAAGTTCTCCCAGTCCGGCTACAAGGTGCCGGAGGGAAGTGTCCAGAGCAACATGGGCGACCTGGCGGGCCGGATCAGGAACCTGATGGCCTTGCAGCAGGGGCAGGCCACTCGGATTCCGCTCGGCGGCGCCCTGTTCGACATCGTCGTCACGGCGAACGGGATCGACGCCTACACGGCAGTGACGCGCATGGACGAGGTGCAGAGAGAACAGGGTGGCCCTGTCATCGCCTGCAGCCCCGTCATCGAAGCCCGCGACCAGGGGTGCCTGTTCTGGCTCGTCCCGCCCGGCACCAGCCAGACGGGGGAACCACACCTGTACGGCGTGTGCCTGGGCAGGCCTCATCAGATGCCGCTGCCGGCGATGGCCTGCACGCAGCCGCCTGAGCCGTACTGGCTGCGCCCGCTGCGCGGCGACCGGCTGGTGCCCCCGGGGCCGCTGCGGGACCTGCTGGCCCGGCACCGGCCCGGCCTGGTGCCCCACGAAGCGCTTCCGGACCTGCTTTCAGCAGCGTCCTTCTGACACCCGCGCGCGACGGTTGTTCGTCCATGCCCACCGTCGCGCGCGGGGTTCCACCCCTCTGCCGCCGAGTCCGATGCCGGGCTCCCCGCTCGGCGGCAGAGGGCCTGACCCAGAGTCCAGATGGAGACCTCCATGCGCATCGTTCCCCTCGACCCCGCCGAAAGAAGCGCACCCGTGGCGGTAGTCACCGGCGGGTGGTCCCGTGAGCGGGATCGTTCCTGGTTATCGGGCAGGACCGTGGCCAAGGCACTGGATGACATGGGGGTCAAGGCCCACGTCGTGGACCTCGCCGGCTCACGCGACACGCTCCTCGAAGGGCTCGCCAAAGCCTCCAAGGCGTTCCTCGCTATCGCTGGCCGGGGCGCGGAGGACGGCCGCCTTCAGGGGGCGTTGGAGACTCTCGGTGTCCCCTACACAGGATCGGGGGTGCTCGCGTCTGCCGTCGGGATGCACAAGCTCCACGCGAAGACGCTGGTCGCTGCCACCGGGGTTCGCGTCCCCGACGCAGTCAAGCTGGAGCCGGATGTCACCGTGGAAACCCTGGAAGAAGAGGCCACCCGCATCAAGGCGGCTCTCGGAATCCCGGTGATGGTGAAACCTGTCAGCGAGGGCGGGTCCATCGGACTGCATGTCGCATCGACCGACGACTTCGCTGTGTCGTCCGCCATCTCGTGCGCCAAGGACGGAGAGTGGATGGCCGAGGCCTTCCACACGGGACGCTCCGTGAGCGCCAGCGTCCTGGAGGACGCTCAGGGCAACGTGCACGTCCTGCCGCCGCTGGAAGCCCAGACACCCAACGGCGTCTACTCCTACGCCGCCAAGCGCGGCACCGCCGACTGCGACTACCACTGTCCGGCCCGGGTCGGCGCCGCAACCATGGAAGACCTCGAGCGTCAGGCGGTGGCCGCGCACCGGGCGTTGTACTGCCACTCGTACTCGCGGCACGACTTCGTCGTCGGCGAAGACGGCCGCGCCTGGTGGCTGGAGGTCAACACGCTGCCCGGCTTGTCGAAGACCGGGAACCTGGCCCGCATGGCACGCGCCGACGGCATCTCCTACGAACTGCTGCTGACCCACATCCTGCGCGGAGCGGACGTCGACCGCCGCGCACGCCCGTGAAGACCCGAGAGGTACCTGACGTGTCACTGACAGTTCAGCACGTTCTGCACGCCGCGGAAGCCCTGCGCGGTGTCGCCGTACGCACCCCGATACTCACGTCGGCCGCCCTCAACGAGGAACTCGGCCGCGAGGTCTGGGTGAAGGCAGAGAGCCAGCAGCTCACGGGCAGCTTCAAGCTACGTGGCGCGTACAACGCCTTAGCAGCGCTCAGCCCCGCAGACCGGAAGCGCGGAGTCATCTGCGCTTCCTCCGGGAACCACGCCCTCGCCCTCACCGTGGCCGCGCGCCGGTTCGATGTGCCGGCTGCTGTGGTCGTCCCCGAAGACCTGCCCGCGGTGAAGCGGCGGGCGATCTTAAGCCATGGCGCGCGCATCGTGCCCTACGCGCGGCTCACCGGCCGGCGTGACGCCTTGGTCCACCAGCTCGCCCACCAGCACGGCCTGACGATCATCCCGTCCGCAAATGACGAACGGGTCATCGCCGGAGCGGGCACCGTCGCCTGGGAGATGCTTCAGGAAGTCTGCGGCCTGGCCACGCTGCTGGCATCGGTAGGCGGCGGTGGACTCGCAGCCGGTACTGCTCTCGCAGCCAGCGGACATGATCCGGCGCTTCGCGTGTTCGGGGTCGAGCCGGCAGCCGCCGACGACACACACCGCTCCCTGCGTGTGGGGCGCCGCATCTCGATCCCGCCGCCGTTCACAGTCGCTGACGGCCTCGGGCACTCGGAGCCCGCCCGGATCCCCTTCGAGATCAACCAGCGGCTCCTGGCTGGTGTCCTCACCGTTTCCGAACCGGCGATATCCGAGGCGATGGCGTACCTCTTCCGCCACTTCGGCCTGGTCGTCGAGCCCTCCGGGGCCGTCGCCTTCGCCGGGCTGATCCAGGCTCTCGACGATCTGCCGGACGGCCCGGTCGGCGTGATCGTTTCCGGCGGGAACGTCGACTGGAACACCTATAAGGCCCTGCTGGACATCGCGATGGCACGAATGGAGGCCTCTCACCATGCCGCCGCCGTGCTGCACTGACCCGTTCGCGTCTGGAGTCGTCCACGACCCGGTAGGGCTGGTCACCCAGTACGCCACGTGGGACCTGATCGGCCCCATCGCCTATGAGGGGTACGACCCGGTCAACGATCCTGGATGGGAGAAGACGGGAGCTCCGTCGCCTGCGTTCTACGCACGATGGTGCAGGCACCTGTGCGGCATCGCCTGCCTGCGCATGGTGCTGCTGCACCGCGACGGCCGTGCCCCGGACATGTTCACGCTCCTGACCGGCGCCCGCAACGCCGGCGCTTACGTCCGCGAGGCCGACGGCACCGTCAAGGGCCTGATCTACGCCCCGTTCGTCGAGTACACGGCGCACACGCACCGCCTTCCCGCAGCGGTGCACGGCGACCTCGACCTGGACGGCCTGGTCGCGCTCCTGGACGCCGGCCACATGGTGATGGCCTCCGTCTCCAAGGAGATCCGCCGCCCCGAGCACAAGCCGGAGCGGCGCGGCGCGGCGGGCACCTGGTACTGGCCATCGGCCGCCGGGGCGGGCAGATCTTCTTCCGTAAGCCCTCCATGCCCCTGGACCGCTTCGGCGCCTTCTTCGGCGGCCGGGGCCTCTCGCTGGATACACGCCGCACCGTACGGCGCACGCCTGACCAGAGCGCCGGGCGCCGCCCGGTAGCGTCTCGACCGACCACCTGAGCAGGGAGAACCACGTTGCATGCCATGTCCTTGACCGCGATCGCCGACATCGTCGGCGGCCGTCTCGCCGACGTCCTCGACCCCGACGCACTGGTCACCCAGCCTGCCGTCTTCGACTCCCGCGAGGCCGTCGAGGGATCGCTGTTCATCGCCCTTAAGGGCCAGCACACCGACGGTCACACCTACGCCCGGGCGGCCGTCGACAAGGGTGCTGCGGCAGCCCTGGTCACCCGGCCGGTCGGCGTCCCCGCGATCGTGGTCGACGACGTCCTCGCCGCATTCGGGCAGCTCGGTCACACGCTTTTGCACGGCGTGTTCGGCGGGGCGCAGGTCGTGGCCGTCACCGGCTCGGCCGGCAAGACGAGCACGAAGGACTTCATCGCCCAGGTGCTGCCCGGCCCGGTGGTGGCCACGCCGCAGTCCTTCAACAACGAGATCGGTCTCCCGCTGACCATCACCCTGGCCAGCGACACGACTCGCTTCCTGGTCCTGGAGATGGGCGCCCGCCACATCGGCGACATCCGGGCCCTCACCCGGATCGCCCAGCCGGACATCAGCGTCGTCACCAACGTGGGTACCGCGCACGTCGGCGAGTTCGGCAGCCGCGAGAACATCGCCACGGCCAAGGGCGAGATCGTCGAAGCCCTTCCCCAGGGCGGGCTCGCCGTCCTCAATGCCGACGACGACTTCGTGCAGGAGATGCAGAACCGCACCCAGGGCCGCGTCGTCACCTACGGTCTCAGCGAGGCCGCCCTCATCCGCGCCGTCGACGTCAAGGTCGACGACCGGGGCCGCGCCTCCTACGTCCTGGTCACCCCCGAGGGCTACGCCGACGTCCGGCTTCAGTTCGTCGGCGACGTGCAGGTCCACAACAGCCTGGCCGCGGCCGCCGTCGGTCGTGAAGCGGGCCTCAGCGTCGAGGAGATCGCCGCCCGCCTGTCCGAGGCCATGCCCCGCTCCAGGTGGCGGATGGAGACCCACGTCCGCGCGGACGGCGTCACGATCGTCAACGACGCCTACAACGCCAACCCCCACTCGATGCGCCACTCCCTTGACGCCCTGGCGTCCATGACTGGGGGCCGCGACCAGCGTTCCGTTGCCGTTGTCGGCCGCATGAACGAACTCGGCGAGTCCTCACGCACCGCGCACGAGGAGATCGGCCAGTACGCCGCCGGACTCGGCTTGGACCAGATCATCCTGGTGGGAGAGGAAGAAGCCGGATGGATGCAGCAGGGCGTGAGCAAGGCCGGCGGGAAGGCGGTCCACCTGCCCGACCAGGACACCGCACTGGACCTGCTCCACACGATCCTGCGGCCCGGCGACGTCGTCCTGGTCAAGGGCAGCCGAGGGGTCCAGTTGCAAGAGCTCGCCGACCGGCTCCTGCAACTGGACCCCGGCTCCGCGGACGCTTAGGCGGCTGCCGAGTCCAGCTCCCCGAGCGTGGCCCGCAGGACGTGGCCCGACGCAACGATGTCGCCCGGCCCCATCAGCACGACCACGTCACCGGGGCGCGCCAACTGGGCCGCCCGCTCCGCGGCCTCGGCCCGGTCCAGCACCACGTGCCGGGAACTGCCGCCAGCCTCGACGGTCCGGGCGGACAGCACTTCCAGCAGCACCCGGCTGACGCCATCGGTGCTGTCCGTCAGCACCACCTCGTCGCAGCCGGCCAGCGCCCTCGCGAAGTCGATGTCGAACCAGTTGAGCCGCGACTTGCAGGACGGCTGGAACACCGTGATCACCCGGCCGCCCTGACCGACGAGGGAGCGCGCGGCTGCGAGGTCCGCGCTCACCTCGTCGGGGTGGTGGGCGTAGGAATCGTAGGCCAGCACCCCGGCCATCTCGCCGACCATCTCTGCGGCCGGGGTCATGCGGCGCTGCACACCGTCGAAGTACAGCAGCTGCTGCACGCCCTGAGCACAGTCCTGGCCCAGGGTGTCCAGCGTGGCGATGACGGCAGCGGCGTTGTGGAGCTGGTGGGTGCCCGCAACCAGCAGCGCGAGGTCGAACTCCCGGCCGCCCGGCCCGCGCAGCACCGCCGTGCTGCGCCCACCTTCGCTGGCCATGTCGACCAGCTGCCAGTCAGCGGACGCCGACCTGCCGAAGGTGACCACCCGCGGACCGTCGCCGGCCAACGCCAGCCGAGCGGCGAGCTCGCGGGCGCCGGACGAGTCGGCGTCCAGCACCAGCGTGCCGGCCTCGTGCAACCCGGACCGCAGGCACTCCTCGTAGGCGTTGACGTGGTCGTCTTCCTCGGAGTAGTTCTCGGGGTGGTCGAATCCGATGTTCGTGATCACCGCCACCCGCATGGACATACCGATGTGGGTGTGGTCCGACTCGTCGACCTCGGCCACGAAGACACCGTTCGCTTCGCCGGCGTGCCCACCGCTGCACGGGGCTCTGAGATCGGCGCCGATGACGTACGACGGGCTCTGGCCCATGCGGGCGAGCGCCAACGCCAGCATGCCCGACGTACTCGACTTGCCGTGCGTGCCCATCACCGCCACCGGTGCGCTGTGGGTCGCCATCAGCGAGTCCAGTGCCGTCGACCGGTGCATCACAGGGATGCCGAGTCGCCGCGCACGGAGGATCTCCGGGTTGTCCTCACCGACGGCATGGGTGAACACGACCGCGGTCGCATCCGCAGGCACATGCTCGGCGGCATGCCCGGTGTACACACACGCATCCAGGCGAGCCAGTTCCTTCAGCCCTGCCGACGTCCGGTTGTCGCTGCCGGACACAGCAAATCCCCGCTCGGCACACACGCGGGCCACCGGCAGCATCCCGTTGCCGCCGACGCCGATGAAGTGCACACGGCTCAGGTCGACCAGCCTGTTGGCCGGGCTGTCCTCAGCAATGCGCGGGACTGCGGTTTCCACCATGAAACTGCCTCCTCAAAAGCGGCCCCAGCCGCCTCAACTGGCAACGATCGCGGCCCCGTTGGGCGCCGCATCGCAACCGTCCCGCGCAGCCCCGCACACCGTCTACGACCTGCGGTGTTGCGGAAGCTTCCGCAACACGAACACACGCGACACCCCAACCCCGCGGACCCGGACGGCACCCCATGAGGGCCCCGAACTACCCGCTCGCGTGCGCACTCGCCGAAGCCGGCTGGAACAACAGCGAAACGGCCCGGCAAATCAACACCCTGGCCAAGCAACGCGGCCATTGCGGCGTCGCCATTGACCGCTCCCGGGTCAGCCGCTGGATCCGCCACGGCGAGAAACCACGCGCACCCGTTCCCGAACTCCTCACCGACCTCCTGAAAAGACAACTACACCGGCCGATCACACCGGACCACCTCGGCATCGGCCCATCCCGGAACGTACTCATCGTCTTGGAACCCCACGAGCATCACGCCCTGGCAGCGAACGCCGCAGCCGCGAACATGCCCGTCGAGCACTACGCACAAGCACTCCTGCGGCTCGCCCTCACGAACACCACGACGCCCCGTTCCTGAGTTCTTAGGGTGCCTGGCCGACTCCCGGGAGGCGGCGTCCCAGTCTTGTGAGTTTGACCAGTGCTCGGCTCCTGTCACCCGATCTCGGCCAGCGGCCAGCGCTCGGTGAGGGACGGTGGGATCAGCAGTTGCGGAATGGTTCCCAGGGGTCGGGTAGGGGAGCGCTGGGGTCCTCGCCTTCGGTGGACAGGCCGACGTAGGCGCGCTGGGAGGGGCGGGTGCCGGGGAGGCCATACTGGATGAACTGCTCGTGGAGGGCTGAGCCGAACGGCACGGGCTGGAAGTCTTCGGCGGTCAGCAGCTCGGCCAGGACCTTCAGCAGCTTCTGGCGTCCAGGGGAGAGCTCGGTGAACACCGGTGTGGTGTGCGTGGGTTCGAACAGGGCTTCCAGCAGGTTCTCGGCGAGGACTGCCAACGGGCGGGGCACGACTCCGGTCTTCTCGATACGGGGCAGGGCGCGGACGATCTCCAGGAGGACCCCGTCCGGGTCCTCGGTGGCGCCCATCAGGTGCAGCAGGCTTCGGACGGTGTAGCTGTGCAGGTCGCCAGCATGGTGGGCGGTGGCGGACTCGGGAGCCGGCCCGGCGCCGAAGGCGGCCAGCTCGGTGGCGATGCGCTCCGCCGGCGGCAGGCCGGGCGCGGCAGCCGGGTGCGCGACCAGCAAGCGGGTCAGGGCGGTGGCGGCGGCCCAGCGCGGCAAGGGGTGTTCGTGGTCGAGGTGGTGCCGGAGTCGGCGGTCCGGGTCGTGGTCGGCGAGCAGCCCGATGGCGACGAGGACCGTGGCGACGCAGACCGGGTCCCGCTCGCCGTCGAGGCGGGCCAGCAACGGGAGCAGGGTGGCGTCGGCCTCCTCGGGGAACCAGCCCAGGAGGTACGCGGTCTTGGTGCGGGTCTCCGGGTCCCGGTCGCAGAGCAGTTCGAGCAGGACGGGAAGCTGGGCGCGGACCGCGTCATAGGAGCGCAGTGCGCCCTCGCGGGCATCGACGGGGTGCCCGGCCGCACAGTACGCCCGTGCCTCGCGCAAGTTCTTCAGCCGCTCCTCGTCGGTCTCGGCGGCGATCTGCTCGTCGTACCAGCGCAGATTTTCTTCGGGGCTGATGGCTGCGGCGCGCCACGCGGCGGTGTCGATGCCGAGCGGGAGGTTGTACTCGTCATGCCAATCTATGGCCAGACGGGTCAGCAGCAGCAGCGCGTCGGCCCGGGCGCCGGCCGGGCCTGCGACAGCGATTCGGGCGAGGAACGGCACAGCGTACGGAGAGGCCGAGTACCGCGTCCCCTGGTGGAAGATGTTGCTGAACAGGCTGCGGAAGGCGCTCTCCCGGGCCTCCTCGTCCGGCCCGCACACCGTCCGGAGCTGGCCGGGCACGTCCTCGGCGCTGCCGTAGGCGTGCCCCAGGGCTGCCCAGTCGATGTCGTCCAGCCCTGCCAAGAGATCGTCGGATCGTTTCATGATCCGTATGCTCGCAGGGACCGCTGACACCGCCTCGCCGTACACCTCACCCCCGCCAGGGGAGCTCACCCCTGGAACGGCTGGATGTTCTCCGAAAAGCTGGAGCAGCCAGGAGACGCTGAGCGTCACGCTCGTGGAGCCCGGGCCGGTGGTGGAAGTCAGCGCTGACGTCGCCAGAGACGGGTCCGGCCGCTTCCGCCACCCCGTGCGGCTGCAGCGCGTACGCGACGACGCGACACCCGGCCACAACTGATGGAACGGCTGAACCATGGCGGTGTCATACACGGCGCGCGCAAGCCAACCGGCGATGCACAGGACGCTGACTGTCACGGAGACGGGGCTGCAGTTCCTGCTGGACGCGTGCCGTCGCGGGGAGCTGTGCCGGCCGCTGGACTTCCTCCCGGAAGTCCACCACCCCATCGGAGGCGGCGAGGCGGTCATCCCCGACGCGCTGCTGTACTACCAGCGCGGGGGTAGGGGCGGTGGGGGTTCGATACTGCGGGCGTTCCTCGAGGTCGACCGGGCGACCATGGACCCGAGCGCCTCGCATCAAAACTCCGCGCCTACGCCCGCCTCCACCAGTACTCCCCCACGCCGGTCGGCCGGCGCCGCATGGTGGAGGCGGTCCAGGAGGAATGGGGGCGGCACTATCCGCTTTTCCCGCGGCTGCTGTTCGTCCTGGACGGCATCGGCCCCGCCGGCATCGACAACCGCCTCCGCGCCCTGCACGCAGCCGACGTCGACCCTGCGGTCCCCTGCTCCTGCGCCAGGTCAGCGTGCTCACCACACCCATGACCGACCTGCTCCAGCACGGACCCGCCGCGGCCGTCTGCCACCCCGTACAAGACCTCGAACGCCGGGTCGGCTGGATGGAATAGCTGGTGCCGTAGACGGTGCGCAGCAGGCGATTGCGCAGCGCTTGGTGGTCTGCGCAATTGCTCCCGACCACATGCCCGACCACGGGAGGCCGGGACTCCTACCACAGGCCCGACCCGCGCAGGCCACAGCATTGCGCACACCCATGGAGACAAGGCCTCAGCGCGCGACAACCGGGGTGATCAGCGCGGCCAGGGCCGTCACTCCCGCGAGCCCGACAAGGAGCGGCTGCACCCAGGCCGGGTGTCGATGGGCGAGATAGATAAGGGCGCCCACGACGAGGAGGGCGACAAGGACGAGCAGCAGGACGACGAGCAGCGCCAGCGTGGACATGGAAGTAGATCCCCCTGTGTTGGTCGGTGAGAGCAAAAAATGCCTGGCAGGCCCCAGGTGCTACGCGCTGACGGGCCGCCGGTGGGCGAACGGCGACCGGGTGGCCGCGGGCGGCGGATAGCGCAGTCTGCCGTTCGAAGGTCTTCAGGTGACGGTGGGGTATCTGAGGGAGCGGTGGTGACCCAAAGCCGGACTGTTGATCCCGGTCAGGTTGATCGATAGCGGGCGGCAAGTGGTCGGGATCAGGCGGTTGTGTTGCGATGCGTGCATGGGGGACTGCCTCGGTGCGTGGCGTGTGAGGGTGGAGTACCAGCCTGGGGGCAAGGATCGTTGTCCACGACGGGGTTGGGGCGCCTGGGCAGGTGGGCGGGCGTTTAGGAGGTGGACGCGCCTGGACGAGGAACGGGAGGGCGTGGGGGATGCCCGACGGTCAGCAGCCGAAGCCGCGGGTCGGGCGGCGAGAGGGGCCGCTCGCCGGAGTCAGTCCGCAGGGAGATGCCCTGGCGGCCTGGCTGCGACAGATCACCGCGGGCAGGACCCTGCGCCGTCGCCTCTGGCGGGGCGGGTCTGTCGGTGCGGGAGCTGCAGATCCGCCTGGACGATGCACGGCGCGGCCACATCGAGGTCCAGCAAGCGCTGCTGGACAACCAGAACACCATCCGCGTACTCGAAGCCACGATCACCTCGCTCGAGGAGCGCTGCGCACGGCTGGAGGCGGAGCGGGACCAGGCGCTGGGGCAGGCCCGGTCGGTCGTGGCGGTGCAGCGGGACCTGGAGGCGTTCACCGGGACGCTCGCGCAAGCCGAGAAGCGGCTGGAACTGGCGTTCCACGACCGTGTGTCCGCCGAGGTACTCCTCGCTGACGTCCGCCGCCAGGCCCAGAGCTACCGGCGCGCTCTTCACGCCCTTGACCAGAAGGCCCCGTCCGTCGCCGACCAGCACGACACCGCTGGCGATAACGCGTCGGGCGACGATCCGCGCACCATCGCGGATCATCAGCAGCCTCAGCAGTGGGAGTACGAAGCGCTCCTGGAAGCGGTCGACAACTGGCGGACGGCACGCCACAAGCAGCTCGTGGGCGTACGCCGACGTCTGGGGATTCAAGCCCCGAAGGCTCCGGACGACGCGTCCGCGACCGTGATCGAAGGCCCGGTCCGGGTTGTCCAAGTCCCGGGTCTGGACAACCCGGACAATGCCCCGACCAGCTATAAGTCCAAGCTGGAGGCGCCGGAAGACGACACTCATGCGCATGGGCGGGCAGCTGCCGAATCCGCGACGGCAACCGCCGTGCTCCCCTCTCAGGTGTCGGCTTCCCCGAAGAGGTGGCTGCCCGGGGCACGAGCGCGACGCACCCCCGGCAGGCCGGCCGGCGCTCCTGGGGCATTGCCGGGCAGCAGGGATGACGCCGCAGCGCACGACGTGGAGCGCGGGCGTATGCCTTGGACGCAGCGGGGTGTCCGTGCTCCGCGAAACCGCCGGCTGCGCGCCGCGGCCACTGTCCTGCTGCTCGCCCTGACCGCCACGACCGCAGCACCCCCGCCTCGCACACCGCCTGCCTCACACAGCCGGCATGCGGCAAGACATGCCGTCACAGCTGCCGAGCAGGTCCCGCCCGTCCGGTGGACAGCAACCTTCCCCTACGGCAACCACCTTGACGCGGTCACCCGTGACTCCTGGTTCCTCCAGGACTCCGACACGATCCGGGCGGTGGACATCGCCACCGGCACCACGCGATGGCGGGAACCGTCCCCGGTCGTCGACATGGCAACGCCGGGGCCAATGGCCGCAGACGATCACGCCATCTACGCCGCTCGAGACGCCGTCGTCCAGGCCCGCGACAGCAGCACCGGATCCTTCCGATGGGAACGGAACCTGTCGAACCTGCGGCCCACAAGCGCCGACCCCGACCTTTTCAATGTAGTCAGCGCCACGCTGAGCAGGACATCCGATGTCCTGTACGTCGTCATCTGGGCGGGGTCGACGGAGCGGGTGACAGCCGCGCTCAGCACGCGTACCGGCGCCGTGCTCTGGCACACCGAAAGTGAATTCCTCACGGAAATCGGTGCCACCTGCCTGACCATCAGCGACAAGGAAACGCAAGGCATCGAATGCCGCAGCGGTGTCCCGCGGTGGAAGGTAGACCTGAAGTTCGAAACAGCAGTGACAACCGGCATCGCAACCATTGCAGTCTGGGACAGCGAGTACCGCATCCGCAGCTTCAACGCCGTCACCGGCCGCCAGTTGTGGCAGACCGCCAACAAGTACCCGATGTGGGCACCGACCATGCAGGCAGCGAACGGGTTGATCTACTTCACCGACCACTTCGGACCTCTCTACGCACTGGACACCGCCACCGGCACCGCCCGCTGGTCGGCACCCGCAGAATTCACCCGGAAGACACCCGCCATCGACCGCGATCACGTCTACGTGACGGGCAGCGACGGGCACCTTTACGCCTTCAACGCCACAACCGGCGTCCGCGTCTGGGCCGCGTCCACAGGCGGCGACATCACCGCGGATCCCCTAGTCGTGGGAAACACCGTCTACGTCGGCGAACAGGACGGATGGCTCCAAGCCATCAACCGCACCAACGGCACCCACCGATGGAGCACACCCACCAGCAGCGCAGCCATCACCTACCTCCATGCCACCCCCGACCACATCACCACCCTCACCGATCCCAATGGTCGAGACCAAGCTGACCCCATCGCTCAACAGCGCTGACACCGCCCACCAGCCCACCGCCCTCGCCCCGCCCTCACCTGCTGGACAACCAGACGGCTTTCGATGCTGCCGTTCCTCGAGGTCGACCGATCGACCATGGGCCCCGAATGCCTCGCATCGAAACTCCGCGCCTACGCCCGCCTCCACCAGTACGCCTCCACGCCGGTCGGCCGATGCCGCACGATGGAGCCGGTCCAGGGAAACGAGGAGGGATGGCGGCCGCACTGTCCGCTCTTCCCGCGGCTGCTGTTCATCCTGGACGCCACCGGCATCGCCGGCATCGCCGTGCCCTGCAGGCAGCTGACGTCGACCCCGCGATCGCCCGCTTCCTGCGCGAGGTGACCTGCTCGCCGCACCCGACCTCCTCCACCACGGCCCCGCCGAGGCCGTGTGGCGCCCCGTACGAGACCCCGAACGCCGGGTCGGCTGGATGGAGCAGTTGGAGTTGCAGACAGTGCGCAGCAGGCAACTGCGCGGGTCGTTCGTGGGCTGCGCAACGCCTCGTGGGTCTGCGCATTTGTTCCCGAGGTCTGCGCAATGCCCCCGACCATGGTGGGCCGGAACCCCGACCACAAGCCCGACCACCGCAGGTCATCGCATTGCGCAGACATTGCGCAGACACCCGGACCCGGGCGCCCCGGCCACCGCCCTGCCGACTGCGCAAGAGAGCCGGCTGAGCATGGTCGGCGCCCACCGCCCTGGTCCTGCGCAATCGGCGACGGGGCCGCTTGCGCAGTCCCCCGGGCTGCCATCGCGCTGTCGACTGTGCAGGTGGTCAGTTCGGCGGCATAGCGGTGATCTTGCTGCTCGGTACCGCCTTTTCTCATTGGTTCTGACTGCCCGCCCGATTAGGCAGGCCTCGGCCCCCGGTGGTGCGGTCTCCTCGACCTCGCGCGTCCGCGCTCCACCCGAGCTGAAGGCATTCCACGCCTTCCTCGACCCCGGCGCCACCCTCGTCGTCCCCTCGCTCGACCGCGGCCTCCAGGACCTCATCAACAGGGTCGCCGAGCTCCGCACACGCGGGATCGGTTTCACTTCACGGCACGAGCACCCGGACAACACCGAGCAGCTGACGTGCCCGGCCTGCCCGCCGGCTTCGCCCTGTGCGAGAGGATCGACCGCAACCGCAAGCCGGTGCGGCTGGACGGGGTCCGGGACCAGGAGGGTCACGTAGGCACGGCACCGGAGCGGCTGAACGACGTACGACACGCGAGATGAGGACGAGCGGTGACCGGGATCAAGCTGCGCGACCACCAGGTCGAGGCCGTGGCCGCCATCGTGCGGGGCCTGGACATCCCGCCCGGAGGGATCCCGGCGAACGGCCTGCGCGGGCAGGTGCACGCCGCGTGCGGGACGGGGAAGACCGTCATCGCCGCGGCGGCGGCCAAGCGGATCGCGCCCAGGGGACGCGTCCTGGTGCTGGTGCCGACGCTGGACCTGCTGACCCAGACCGTGCGCGCGTGGCGTGCGGCCGGCCATCACGGCCCGGCGGTGGCGGTGTGCTCGCTCCATGACGACCCGGAACTGTGGACCCTGAAGGTCCGGTGCACCACCAACCCCATCCAGCTGGCACTGTGGCACGGCGCCGGACCGGTCACCGTCTACGCCACGTACGCCTCGCTCGGCGTCCTCGAGGAGTCCTTCGCCGGCGCGTACGGCCAGCAGCTCTCCCCCATGGACCTGGTGTGCGTGGACGAAGCTCACAGGACCAGCGGATCGATGGGGAAGGCGTGGGCCGCCGTCCACGACCAGGACACCGTCCCGGCGGCGCGGCGGCTGTACCTGACGGCGACGCCGCGGATCTGGCAGGAGCGTCCTGCGCACTGGGAGGTCGCCGAAGGGGTGCGGGACGCGCTGCCGGAGGAGCTGGCGGCCTCCATGGACGACGAGGACGTCTTCGGGCCCGTGCTGTACAAGCTGTCTCTGGCGTCGGCGGTCTCCCGTGGCCTGCTCGCCCGCTACCAGATCATCGTCATGGAGCTGAGGGATCCGGTCGTCACCCCGCAGCGGCTGATGGGTGAGGAACGGGGCGGCGAGGAGGTGCGTGGGCAGCGTCTCGGGGCACTCCATGCGGGGCTGCTGCGGACCATGGCCGAGCACGGCCTCAGCACATGCATCACCTTCCACCACCGGACGATAGAGGCGCAGGCCTACGCGGAGGGCCTTCAGGGCGTCGCGGCGAAGCTGCACGCCGATCAGCCGGAGAAGTACCCGGCGAGGACCTGGGCCGAGTGGCTGTGCGGGGAGCACGGCCCGGAGCACCGGCGCACGGTCCTCGCAGAGTTCGCCACCACTGTGCGGCGGGCGGTCCTGTCGAACTGCCGTGTCCTGGGCGAGGGCGTCGATATCCGGGAGGTGGACAGTGTCGCCCTCCTGGACCCCAAAGGGGCGCCCCACGACATCGTCCAGGCCATCGGCCGGGCCCTGCGGCAGCAGCCGGGGCAGAGGAAGCTGGCCTCGCTGATCGTGCCTGTCTTCCTCCAGCCGGGCGAGGCGCCCGAGGACATGTTCACCTCCGGCTCGTACCGGCCTCTGGTACAGGTGCTCCAAGGGCTGCGGGCTCACGACGAAGAGGCAGTGGAACTCCTCGCCATTCCCCAGGAGCCGCAGAAGGCCTCCGTACAGCCGTCCATGAGCATCGGCACGGCCCCGATCGACGGCGAGGACGAATCCCGTCTGCTGCTGCGCTTCGCGGCTCCGCGTGATCCGAGCACCGTCGCCGACTGGGTGTCCTTCAACGTCATCGACACCGAACGGCAGGACTGGGCGCGCGGCTGGGCGGCGCTCAAGAAGTTCACCGATCGCGAGGGGCACGCCAGGGTCCCGTACGGGCACAAAGAAGGCGCCTACCCGCTCGGGCAGTGGGTCGCGGAGCAGCGGCGGGCATACGGGGCGGGGCAGATGACCGGCCAGCGCGCGAGGCGACTCGAGCAGTTGGGCATGGTGTGGTCGCCGGCCGATGAACGGTTCCAGGAGAACCTGGCGGCCGCGCGGGTCTACTACGAGCAGGCGTTCAGTCTCTGTGCTCCGCGGACGGCCGCGGTGCTGGACCGGCCGTTGGGGATGTGGCTGGCGAATCTTCGACGGCCCGGTGCGCTGGACGGGCACCCGGAGTGGGCGGCCGCGCTGGAGGCGGTCGACCCGGACTGGAATCCCGCCTGGCCGGCCGACTGGCAGCGCCACTACGCGGCCGTGCGCGAGTTGCTGCGCGATGAGGAGGGAACGGAGCTCCTGCCGGGCGTGACCGTGGGAGGCCAGGACGTCGGACGGTGGCTGCTGCGGCAGCGGCAACCGGGCGTGTGGGCAGGTCTTATGGACGGCCAGCGCGAGCGGCTCGAGGCTCTCGGCATCACGCCGCTGGCCCCTGAGCCGGAGGCGCCCGGCAAGGGTCGCGGTTCTGACGCGTTCGAGCGGGGGGTTGCGGCCCTCGCGCAATACAAGGACCGTACGGGCTCTGTGACGGTCCCCAGAGGCCACGTGGAAACGGTGGTGGTCGACGGTGTCGAGCATCTGGTGAAGCTGGGTGTGTTTCTGTCCAACAGCCGTTCCCGGCGGGGGAAGCTCACCGCTGAACGGCTCGCCGCTCTCGCGGCCCTCGGACTCGAGTGGGCGGCGGCCTGACGCTGCCGGACGGGACCCTGGGCGCGCTGCGCGGCCTGGGGTCCTCTGCTGTGCCGGGTGCGCTCTTGAGCGCAGAACACGGGCGAGCTCACGGCGGGGGCGATCCCGCCCTTGTCGGGCGAGAGGGGGTGAGGTGTGCGCTCGGTGCTCGGTCTTCATCGTCTCCAGGTGGGCCATGACGTCGCCGTGCTGGGAGTGGGGGGATGTCAGCGCCACAAGGCGGCGGGCTCGGGTGATGGCGTGTTGTCGGAGTGGCGCTTCACGCCCGACAGCCACGAAGCCTTCAGCCGGTGTCTCGACGGTCCGGGCCGCGCAGTCCTGATCTTTGTGGAGCCGCAGCTGCCGCGGCGCGAGGTCCACACAATCCCGTCGGCCGCCTGCCGGGGTGCGGTGAGTGGCGGGTGGCCGGGACCAGGGGTGAAGCTGGAGGTGGCCGCCGGGCGCCGGGAGAAGCCCGGCGGACGTGCCCTCGGGCCCGTGCGCAGGGGGCCGCGGGTGCGGCCGGGTGACTCGAGGCCCGAGATCGGGGAACCGGACGTGGTGCCCTGACCCACCAGGGGAGGCCGGGCGTCCGGATGCCCGGCTTCCTCACCGGAAGAAGGATCATGATGGCGCACGAAGAGGACGACGGGCGCACCGGCGGCGACGGTGTCACGCGCCGCCGTCCGCTGCGCGAGCGGCACGTCGAGGAGACGGTCGAGGTCGCGGTGCCGGTCCGTACGGCCTACAACCAGTGGACACAGTTCAGGGCGTTCCCGCGTTTCTCGGCCGTGGTGCTCGACGTCGAGCAGGTCAGGCCCACCGTCACCGCGTGGACCATCGGCTACGGCCCTGTGCGCCGCCGTTTCCCGGTCGAGATCGTGGAGCAGGACCCCGACGCCTATCTGGCCTGGCGGGGCTTGGAGCAGCGTCCCACCCATGAGGGCGAGGTCGAGTTCCGGCCCACGGAGTCCGGGGGCACCGCGATCACCGTCCGGATGTTCCTGCGGCCGCACGGCGCCGTGAAGGTCCTCATCCGCTCCTCCAGGGTCACGGAGCTGGCCGCCCGGCTGGTGCGCGGAGAACTCGTCAGCTTCAAGCACTTCATCGAAGGGTTCGGCCAGGAGGGCGGCGCCTGGCGCGGCACCATCCGCAACGGCCGTGTCCAGCACGACACCCCGGAACCGCCCAGGAGCCGTGTCGCCCAGTGGCCCGTCGGCTGACCTGCCCCGTCCGACACGGCAAGAGAAAGGCCAAGCGATGCAGAACCCGCCCGGTGAGGAGCCGGAGACCTCCCTCTCCGTGACACCGCCGAAGAAGTGGGCGGCCGGGGTCCCCGCCGTCGTGCACGCGCTGGAGTACTCCCTGGAGCAGACCTCCCCGCGCAAGACCGGGGTCGACCTGCTCACCATGAACCAGGTGGGCGGGATCGACTGCCCCGGCTGCGCGTGGGCGGACCCCGCCCCGGGCCGGCGCCACCGCAACGAGTACTGCGAGAACGGCGCCAAGCACATCAACGACGAGGCCACCACGCGCCGGATCGGCGCCGGCTTCTTCCGCGAGCACAGCGTGTCCGACCTGGCCGCCCGTTCCGACATGTGGCTCAACCAGCAGGGCCGGCTCACCGAGCCGATGATCAAACGGCCTGGATCGGACCACTACGAGCCCATCGGCTGGAAGGACGCCCTGGGCGTCCTCGCGCGGGAACTCAAAGGGCTGGACTCGCCCGACGAGGCGGTCTTCTACACCTCCGGCCGGGCCAGCAACGAAGCCGCCTTCGTGTTCCAGCTCTTCGCCCGCGCCCTGGGCACCAACAATCTGCCCGACTGCAGCAACATGTGCCACGAGTCCAGCGGTTTCGCCCTGAACGAGACGCTCGGCGTCGGCAAGGGCACCGTGAGCCTGGACGACCTCCACCACGCGGGCCTGATCTTCCTGGTGGGGCAGAACCCCGGCAGCAACCACCCGCGCCAGCTCTCCGCCCTGGAGGAGGCCAAGCGCAACGGCGGCCGCATCGTGGCGGTCAACCCGCTGCCGGAGGCGGGGCTGCGGCGCTTCAAGAACCCGCAGAAGCCGCGCGGGGTCGTGGGGCGGGGCACCCAGATCGCCGACCGTTTCCTGCACATCAAGCCCGGCGGGGACCTCGCCCTGTTCCAGGCGCTGAACCGGCTGCTGCTGGAGGCGGAGAACGCGCGCCCCGGCACCGTCCTGGACCACGACTTCATCGACGCCCACACCTCCGGCTTCGAGGAGTTCGCCCGGCATGCCCGCACCGTCGGCTGGGACGACGTGCGCGCGGCGACGGGACTGACCCGCGAGGAGATCGAGAAGGTCCGCGACGAGGTCCTCGCCAGCGAACGCGTCGTCGTGTGCTGGGCGATGGGCATCACCCAGCACAAGCACGGGGTGCCCACCATCCGGGAGATCGTCAACTTCCTGATGCTGCGCGGCAACCTGGGACGTGCCGGCACGGGCGTCTGCCCGGTGCGCGGCCACAGCAACGTCCAGGGCGACCGCACCATGGGCATCTGGGAGCAGATGCCGGACAGCTTCCTGGACGCCCTGCGAGAGGAGTTCGGTTTCGACCCGCCGCGCCCGCACGGCCTGGACTCGGTGAACTCGATCAAGGCGATGCTGGAGGGCCGCGTCAAGGTCTTCCTCGCCCTGGCCGGGAACTTCGTGCGCGCAGCGCCCGACAGCGAGGTCACCGAGAAGGCGATGCGTACGTGCCGGCTGACCGCCCACATCTCCACCAAGCTCAACCGCTCGCACACCGTCTGCGGCGACACCGCCCTGATCCTGCCGACGCTGGGGCGCACCGAGCGTGACGTCCAGGCCGACGGCGAGCAGTTCGTCACCGTCGAGAACTCCATGAGCGAGGTGCACACCTCCCGGGGACGGATCGAACCGGCCTCGCGCATGCTGCTCAGCGAGGTCGCCATCCTGTGCCGGCTCGCCCGGCTCAGCGTCGACGGCACGGGGGACATCCCCTGGGCGGAGTTCGAGGGCGACTACAACACCATCCGCGACAGCATCTCCCGGATCGTGCCGGGCTTCCACGACTTCAACGCCCGGGTGGCCCGCCCGGGAGGCTTCCAGCTGCCCAACCCGGTCAACGAGGGCGTGTTCCGGACCGAGACCGGCAAGGCCCGCTTCACCTGCAACGAGCCGGTGGTCCCCCTGGCCCCCGAGGGACACCTGCTGCTGCAGACACTGCGCTCGCACGACCAGTGGAACACCGTCCCGTACACCAACAACGACCGCTACCGGGGCATTCATGGCAGCCGCCACGTCGTCCTGGTCAACCCGGCCGACCTGTCCGCGCTCGGCCTCGCCCAGGGCGACCGGGTGGACCTGGTGAGCGTCTGGCAGGACGGCACCGAGCGCCGGGCCGAGAACTTCGAGGTCGTGTCCTACCCGGCGGCCAAGGGGTCGGCCGCCGCCTACTACCCGGAGACGAACGTCCTGGTGCCGCTCGACAGCGTCGCCGACATGAGCAACCAGCCCACCTCCAAGGGCATCGTCGTCCGTCTGGAACCCACGGGCGACCGGTCCCGGTCCCGGCCGGCACCCGTCTGACCGGGACCGGGACCGGCGATGTCGTGGTCCTCGCAGAGCATTCCGTCAGGATTTCTCAGAGGGTCTCTCCGGCGCGACGGTCGGTCCGAGAAAGGACTCCGGTAACAGACGCTGAGAACGGCTCTCGTTCGGTGCGCGGCAGCGGTACTTCAACCAGATTGCCGTCATAGATCATCCACAAGCCGAAGCAGTCGTCGTCCTCGTCACGAACGAGCACTTGAACAGAGTGCGGATCCGGCCATGCCAGAGACTCCAGGTGGCTCAGCAACCCACGCCAGTTGTGGCGGATGAACTGAACAACCCACGCATAACACTCTTCGGATGACGTGCGCAGTCCGGCGAACACATGGTCATCCACTCGCGTGAAGCACTGGTGCCAATCCCGGCTATCACTGGGGCGAGTGAGGGGTTCCATAACTTCTTCGGCCCCTCGCGCCAGGACGATGACCTCTGCGTATCTGCTCATCAGCCCATGATGACCATGCCCCATCAGAACGGGCCGAGAGACGATCACACTTTGACGACAGGTCCTGGCGGCGTACGGCCCGCCAGGGCAGCGTACGGCGCGGTGGCTGCGCGGCTTGCACCCGCCGTGCCGGTGAGGCACGGCGAGGCACGGCGCTCGGGTGACCGTGCGGCCGGGGCGGCTGGCGCAGGTCAGAGGCCGCCGGTGTTGAGCAGCCGGTTGGGAGTGTCGGAGCGGACACCGCGCAGGACACCGCGGGTGGCCGTGTGGTCGAGCCAGACGTGGACTTGGTCGGCCGTGGCGTGCGGGTGTGCCGACAGGTACAGCGCGATCACGCCGGTCGCGTGCGGTGCGGCCCAGGACGTCGCGCCGCCGGTCTCCGTGACCGTACCGCCGCCGGCGAGGGCCGAGGTCACCTTCTGGCCGGGGGCGTACAGGTCCACGCACCGTCCGTAACCCGAGCCGTAGGAGCCGCCGTCGTTCCACGCCCGATCGTTCGAGGTGGAGGCCGCCACGACGATCGTGCCGGGGACGCCGGCCGGGGAGTGCTTGCAGGCGTCGTCATGGAAATTGCCGGCCGACACCACCGTCGGGATCCCCGCATCGACCATCTTCTTCACGGCGGACTCCAGGGCCGCCGACCGGTGGTCGAGGTTGAGCGACATGTTCACCACCGCCGGCTTCTGCGCGTGCGCGGTGACCCACTTGACCGACTTCACGAGCGCTGCCTCGGCCGCCGCCGACGAACCGCCGCCCCCGCTCTCGCACAGGACGCCCTGGACCCGTACGAGCTCCGCCTTGGGCGCCACCCCGTACTTCGCCCCGCCGATGACGCCGGCGACGAACGTGCCGTGGCCGGTCCCCTCCTCGCTGAAGCAGTCACCGGAGTCCTTCGGGCCCACGAAGTCGGCGCCGAGGTGGGCGCGTCCGCCGAACTCCTTGTGGGCGATGTCCATCCCGGTGTCGATCACATAGACGTGCACGCCCTTGCCCGTGGCGGTGGTGGTGAGCTTCCCGTTCAGTGGACGCGACCGCTGGTCCAGGATGTCCAGGTTCCACGGCACGCTCCGGGTGACTCGCGCCGCCGCGGCCAGCTTCTCCAGGTCGGCGTCGGGCACCGCCGCCGAGCCTGACGGCGCCCCGCCCCCGGAGGCCGCCGCGCCGGCTTCCCCGCCGCAGGCCGAGGCCCCGAGCACCGTCACCATGGCCACCGCGATGAGACCGGCCTTCGTCAGATTCCGCGTCACGACGTCCCCCACTTGCCCGTTTCGTACACAGTCAGCGCACAAGACGAGCACAGGGGGCGAGCGGTTCCGGCGAGGCGTGCGGGTGGGGCGGTGCACGCGCTCGACGGACCCGTGCTCCGCGCACGGCCACGGTGCTGGACCGGCCGTTGGAGATGTGCGCTGGACGGGCACCCGGAACGGGCAGCCGCGCTCGAGGCGATCGACCCGGACCGGAACCCCGCCTGGCCGGCCGACTGGCCGACTGGCAATGCCACTACGCCGCCGTGGGCGAGTTGCTGCACGACGAGACCGGAACGGAGCTCCTGCCGGGGCGTCACCGTAGGAGAACCCCTGAGGTGGAGGGACGATCGGGAGCGGCGAAAGCGAACAGCACGCGAGGATCCGTGGTCCGTGAAGGTCCACGGGGTGACATCCGACGGCTGGAAGACGGCAGGAATGGTCATAGCAGGGCTAAATGATGGGGTAAGTTTGCGGTTAAGTTGGATTTGGATTTTGTTGCCTGAACGAGGGTGCAGTCATGGCATCTGAGGAAGAGCTGTTCGCGTCCGTCGATGCTCTGCTGAACGAGGAGCCGCATCTGCCGCCGCCGGCGGAGCGTGCCCGGCTGCGTGAGGCGGCCGGCATCACCCAGGCGCGCCTGGCGGCCGCGCTGAAGACGACGACCCAGTCGGTGAAGAACTGGGAGAACGGCCGCAGCGAGCCGAAGTCGCCGCGTCTGGATGCCTACCAGCGGCTGCTCAACGGATGGGCGGCGAAGTACCCCGCCCCCGGTACAGCCCCGGCAGCCCCGGTGGTCTCGGTTGCCGCAACGGCGCCGGCGCCGGTTGAACCGGCCGCGTCCGGAGTGGGCCCGGCAAACGCCCCGCAGGCACCCGCCGTTCCAGCCGCGGCGACGGCGCGCCCCACCACCACCCCCCGGGCGGCCGCGGCATCGCGGCGGCCGGCGGCGAAGAAGGCGGCGCAGCCCGCAGCCGACCCGCGCTTCCCGCACGGCCCCCTCGCGGTCCTGGACGGTGACGGCAGCGCGTACGGCACGGGCGGCATCGTGCTCGACTGCCCCGCGACCACCGTGGTGGAGCTGGTGGAGTGGACGCTGCACGAGTCCGGCCTCGGCGCGCCGCGTCTGCACCGCAACGGCAAGGACTCCGACCCGCTGATCGTTCTCACCGCCGCGGCCGCCGTGAAACTCGGCCTCCCCGAGCGCCTGGAGGGCCACGAGCAGCGCCGTTCTCTGCGCCTGCCGGAGGATCATCCGGTGGTCAAACAGGTGGTGAAGGCGAAGTGGCGGCTCACCCAGCGCGGATTCGGACCGTGGGCAAGGATCTACCGCAAGGTCCAGGGGCGCGAACGGCAGTGTGTGCAGCTGGCGGTCCTGTCCTGGGACGCCCTCGACGAGCGGTCCTGGCCCGGCGTGGCGGAGATGGAGCCGGCCGACATCGCGCGCGCCCTCGGCATCTACGCCCGGCGGGTCATCACCCCGCGAGGGTCGACGGCCGTGTCCGGGCTGGAGCTGATGACGGCGCTGCGGCCGCCCACCCGCGCGATGCAGGACCCGCAGACGGGTAACTGGGTGCCCGGCCACAACCCCGGCTCGCTGGGCACGGAGCCGATGGACCCGGCGCCGCCGGAGGCCACCCCCGAACACCCCGTCGTCGTGGAGTCCGGCTGGAACGGCGGGTTCCTGAACGAGGAGGCGTACCAGTGGGTGCGTGACGTCAGCCTGCTGACGGATGAGGAGTGCACGCTGCCGTATGCGGTCGGCCTGGACCTGAACACGGCGTTCCTCGCCGCCGCGGCCCGCCTGGTCGTCGGGCTGTCCGGCCCCGACCACTTCCGCGCCCCGGCGTTCAACCCGAAGATTCCCGGTTCCTGGCTGGTCGATCTGTCGCACGTCGAGGTGGACCCGCGTCTGCCGTCGCCGTTCACGCCGGACGGTACGCGGCCGACGGGACCTGCCTGGTATCAGACGCACACCGTCGCCTACGCCCAGGAGCTCGGCTACAACGTCGCTCCGCTGGAGGGGTATCTGCGCCGGGAGACCGGGGCGTATCTGGACCCGTGGCACGACCGGCTGAAGACCGCCTACGTCGACACTCTCGCCGACCTAGGCGTCACCCGGGACCTCACGGACGCGGAGTTCCTCGCCGCGATGGAGCGGCACAAGGACGCCGACCCCGCGATGGCGGCCGTCCTCGCCGCCATCAAGGCCACCGTCAAGGGCGGCATCGGCAAACTCCGCGAGCGACCCCAGGGCAAGAAGTACAAGCAGGGCGAGCGGTGGCCGGCCCTGCAGCGCCCCACCTGGCGCCCCGACATCCGCGCCGCCGTCATCTCCAAGGCGCGGGTCAACATGCACCGCAAGCTGCGCAACATGGCCACGATGACGGGCCTGTACCCCCTCGCCGTGCTGTCCGACTGCGTCGTCTACCCCTCCCCCGGCGCCTCGCCGCTGGACTTCCTGCCGTATGCCGCGTCCGGCAAGCCCCAGCCCGGCGCCTTCCGCCTCGGGCCCACGCCGGGCCTGGCGAAGCTGGAGGGTGTCCAGTCGATGCTGTGGGCGGTCGACCTGATGGAGCAGGGCTACAACCCCGCCCGCCACATCAAGGGCGGCGACGCCGTCCTCGACGAAGGAGAATAGGCACTGTGGGGGAGATCGACGACGCCATCGAACGCGCCGACCGCGAGAGCTTCACCCGCCAGCCGCCCAAGACCCTCAAGGGCAAGGTCGGCTTTCTGCTCAGGCAACTGGGCAGCGCCCGCGCCGTCGCGCGCGAGATCGGGGTCACCGCCGACTCCGTCAACCGCTACCGCCGCGGCGCCCGCAAACACGCCCGCCCTGACGTCGCCGCGAAGATCGACGACGCAGTACAGGCCCGCTGGCAGCCACTGGTGCGCAAACGCCGCCGCCACCAGGCCGCCACCACCGGCGGCGTCACCATCGAGACCCGGGCCCGCTTCGGCTACACCGCACCCGTCGGCACCACCGACGACGGACGCTTCCGTCGCCTCACCGTCCACCTCCCCCCCGCCTACGCGCAACGCCTGTTCGACGCCCGCGACACCGGAGCCAGCGACCAGGAAATGCGCCAGATCATCGCCGAAGGCCTCAAAGACGTGTACTTCCAGGACGGCGGCAGCCGCGCCCAAGGACTCTCCGACGTCACCCTCAACGACATCGACTACCTCGACCTCGACTACTGACCCCCGGACGTCAGCCGGGTCGCGCACCCAGCGACTTGAGCCGAAGCACGATAGGTGTCACCACGGCACGCTTGTTGGCACCGTGAACCTAACAATTCCGGCGTTGTCACCCCAGGCAGCACCTGGCCGGTCGCCGCGGGTTGTCAACGGTCCCGGGCACGCCGACACCACCGCGCCGAACCCGCCGTAGAACACCACGCCGTCGACGGCGGCCTGGTCGGTGGTGAGGCCGGCGGGCGGTCCGGACTGCGTTGTCGTCACGTGTTCCTCGGCCCGCTTTCACAGGTCTCCGGCGAAGGACCAGCGGCCTCCCCTGCACGGCGATACGGTCGATGGCACGGATGTGCGAGACGGGGGAGGTAACGCATGTCGGCGGATGGTGTCGGCGCGTTAGTGGCGGCGCTCGCGTTGTGCGTCAGCGCGTGGTCCATGCTCTACCTGGCCAACCAGACGAAAGCAGCCGCGCAGCAGACCAGTGTGGCGATCGAGCAGGGCAGGATGAGCAATTCCATGGCCGCCGTCTCGGCGAACGACTCGGTGCTGCGGTCCCTGCGAGAGGTACATATCCTCCTGCTGGAACGGCCGGGCACACGGGAGTACTTCTACGGCGGCAAGCCGCTCCCTGACGCCGGCACCGAACGGGAGACCGTCCTCACCCTCGCCGAACTCCTCGCCGACGTGATGACCAGCGGGATACACGTGCACCAACGCGTCCCCGACAGCGAGAGCGCCGGTCCATGGGCGGACTACTGCCGCCACACCGTGGAGAACAGCCCCGTGCTGCGCCACCTGCTGCGCACCCATCCCACCTGGTGGCCACCCCTGCTGTTGTTGATACCCGACCACCTTCTGCAGGCCGACGACCCGCCCCACCTGCCTGCGCCACGCCGACACGACGCCCGATAGGGGTCCGCCAACCCGGGAGAGCTTGAGCAGGCAGACGCCCTGTTCACGTCAATACGACCGCATCACCGACACCGACGACGGACAGATCGAGACCCGCCTGTCCGGCCGTTCCCTGCCGGCCGTGCTGGTCACCACCCAGCACATCCTCGACCAGCCCGCCACAGACGACCTGGCCGCCTGGGCCCTGACCCACGCCATCAACCACCGCACCCGGGAAGCCGTCACCGCCGCCAGCGGCGCAGGGGGCCGATCCGGCGACACCGACACCAACGTCATCACCATCGTCCTGGACGACCGCCCCTCCCCCAGCCAGGCCTGAACACCACCGTTCCGGCGACCGGGCCAAGGGAACGGGGACCAGGGAGGGGGAACAAAGGCGTTTCCCGGCTGCCCTTTCGAATCACCGCTTCCCCGGGGCCGCTCCCGGCCGGCACCGGTGCTCGTTCGCTTTGCGGCGGCCTCAGGCACAGCCCGCCAGGACATCGGCCGCCGACCGGTGAGCGAAAGGCAGTCGGGATGGAGGCAGCCCTGCGCGTTGCCCCTGTTGCGGGTGAGACGACGTGGTCGTTCCTGCACCGGGTGGCGGCCGCCTACCGGATGCAGGCCGGCGATCTGTGCCGCACACCCGCCACCACCAGAAGCCGAGGTCGCCATGGTCCGCCCTACAGGAACGGCCAGACCGGTGCGACCGCCGACGTCGCCCGGCGGCTGCTGCGCGGGCTCGGTCACAGTGCCGGTCTGATCGAGGCAGCCTGGAAACAGACCGTGGTGGCGGCAGTGATCGGCGGGGTACCGCTTGAGGAGGTGGCCCGGTGCATGGACATGCCCGTTGAGGTGCTCAGTCAGATGCTGACAGCGGGCAGGCGGGAGAACGACGGCTGAGCGCGATGCACCGGCGAGTCGGCAGGCGGAGGGGGTCCGGGGTGGCTGGTCATGGGAGCGGCTGCCGGGCTGCGGCCCGAGGGTGGTCCTGAGGCCTCGGCCTCGCCCGTCCACCGGGCGACGAGCGCTGTCGTCCTGTCCTACGAGGGGGCGACCGGATGGGTTCATCCGCCGGCGGGCTGATCGTTCGCGGACATGGATGGCGGTGCGAGGTGCCGGGGGCAGCGGTTTCCCGACGCGATCGAGCCTATGGGCGAGGTGGTGCGGTTGCCCTCACTCTTCGCGGTGACTGCCGCGTCGCACCATGGGTGCGCAAGCTGCAACCCGGATGAGGGAGCGAGCTCCCCTCCAGCCGGATGACGGACGCTCACTCGCGTTCCTGGGCAATGTTTTCCCGGAGCGTGGTCCATGTGCGGCACCAGATCATGAGTGCTGCGAGTGTGACGGTGTCGAGGTAGATATAGAGCTGTTTCTCGGAGCGTGTGGCGACGGCGCGAAAGTTCTTGAGACGGTTGACGGCACGTTCGACGGTGTGACACAGCGCCGCGCGCGAAGCCTACGGCTACACCTCAGCCGGTACGCTCCAGGACTTCGTAGACATGCCTGAGGTAGCTGTGTGTGCGCTCCGAGCCGAGGATCCCGTCGCCCACCCGGTTCATCGTGTACGAGAACGTGACGCGCCGGTCGAGGTCCATCATGACGATCGAACCGCCCCGACCGACCCAGAAGCAGATCCTGCCGGTGGGCATGTGCGGCATCGTCCTCGGATCGGCGAGTGCGTAGCCCATGCCCCAGCGGACGGGAACGCCCAGGAACAGGTCGACTCCGTCGGCCTGTACGTCGAACACCTTGTCCACCGTCTCCTCGGAGAGAAGCCGGCGGCCGTTGACCTGGCCGCGCCGCGAGATGACGGAGAGCGCTCGGGCCAGGCCACGTGCGTTGCCGTGTCCGTTGACGGCTCCGAGTTCGGCGGAGCGCCACTGCGGGGTGTCGACGTGCTCGTCACGTGCGGGGCTTCCGAGCAGCGTCCTGGTGAAGATCCCCTCGGGATCAAGACCGGTGGGTATACCGCCTAGCGGCGAGGGGACCACCAGATCGGCGATACGCGGCCAGTCGGCCCGTCGTGCGCCGATCTGGACATCAGCTTGCGTCGGTTCGGCGATCTCGGTGGCGACGAACTCCGTCAGGGTACGACCACTGGCCCGCCGGACAAGCTCTCCCACCAGTTGCCCTTGGGTCTGTACGTGGTAGCCCGAAGCGGAGCCTGGCTCCCACCAGGGTGCCTGCGCGGCCAGCCGGGCACTCGCGGTAGGCCGGTCGTAGAGATCCTCCATGCAGAAGGGCTGCTCCCAGCCGGAGAGTCCCGAGGTGTGAGCCAGGACGTGACGCACCTCGATGTGCTCCTTTCCCTGGGCGGCGAACTCGGGCCAGTAGTGTGCGACCGGGCGGTACAGATCCAGCGCGCCCCGGTCGACGAGGATGAGAGCCGCGAGATTGGTGAGGGTTTTCGTGGTTGACCACATACTCACCAGCGTGTCCCGGTGCCACGGAACGGTCCGTGCTTCGTCCGCGTGGCCACCCCACAGATCGACTTCCATGACCCCGTCCACATCGACGGCGATCGACGCCCCCAACTCCTCGCCGGCTTCGAGGTGCGCCCCCAGCACCGCTCGTAGCGGTTCGAATCGGTCTGTGCTCGTTCCCTCGACACTCATGCTCTTCTCCCCTTCGGACGACAACTGTGAGGCTCTGGCCCCCTGATCAGGCCCGGTTCTCCGCCTGGAACATCCAGCTCTGCTTCTCCAGGTCGGCCGTCAGTCCGACGAGGAGATCCTCGGTGACGACATCCACCGGGCCCATCGCGACGATGCGCTCACGCAGCCTTTCGGTTACGGCAGAGAGCGCGTACACCAAGGCCTCGACGGCGTCACTGTCTTTGGTCCAGCCCGGCGGAAGGGCGGGCACGCCACTGGCTCCCGCGATGGTCCCGGCCCGTCCGTCCGGACTGACGCCCAGGGCGGCCGCGCGCTCGGCCACCGTGTCGGCGTGGTTCCGGGCGACGGTGGCGGCCTCGTCGAGCTGGACGTGGACCGAGCGGAAGCGCGGGCCGTACACATTCCAGTGGGCCTGCTCGGCCACCAGGGACAGGTCGAGAAGGTCGGCCAGGGTCGCCTGCAGTGCCGCACCCGCGGTCTCGCGGTCGCGCTCGGGCAGAGGGTTGTTGACAACCGGCACAGGAGTGCGGTCCTTTCGTGACAGGCGCCGGCTCTCAGGCGGCGAGGAAGTCGAGCAGGGCGGCGTTGACCTCGGCCGCGTGGGTGAGCAGCAGCCCGTGCGGAGCGCCGTCGATCTCGACGTACCGCGCGTCGGGCAGGCGGCGGCGGAATTCGCGGGCCGTGGCGTCGATGGGCAGGATGCGGTCGGCGGTCCCGTGCAGGATCAGCGACGGCACGTCGATGCGCTCCACGTCGGCCCGGAAGTCCGTCAGCCACGCCGGGACGCACGCGTACGCCGCCGTGGGCGCCGAGTCGACGGCGGTGGCCCAGTTCGCCCGCAGCGCGGCCTCGCTGAGCCGCGACCCGAGCGTCTCGTCGGTGTTGAAGAAGTCGACGAAGAAGCTCTCGTACCAGGCGTAGCGGTCGGCCTCCGCCTGCTCCGCGATGCCGTCGAAGACGCTCTGCGGCACACCGGTGGGGTTGTCCGGCGTCTGCAACAGGAACGGCTGGAGCGAACCGAGGAACGCCGCCTTCGCCACCCGCTGCGAGCCGTGGACGCCGAGGTAGCGGGCGACCTCGCCCGAGCCCATCGAGAACCCGACGAGAACCACGTCACGCAGGTCCAGCTGCGTCAGTACGGTGTCCAGGTCGGCGGCGAAGGTGTCGTAGTCGTAGCCCGTCATGGTCTTGCTCGACCGGCCGAAGCCACGGCGGTCGTAGGTGATGACGCGGTAGCCGGCCTTGACCAGCGCATCGGTCTGCTTCTCCCACGACTGCCCGTCCAGCGGGTATCCGTGGATCAGGACGACCGGCTGCCCCGACCCGTGGTCCTCGTAGTAGAGGTCGATGCCGGTCGAGCCCTCGGTGCCGACGGTGATGGTTCCCATGGTGTGCCTTCCCGCCCGTCCGCCGTGTGCGCACCGGGCATGGCACAAACCTAGGGATCAAGCAGGTCGGACCGCGTCCGTCGGTCTACGGCTTCGACGTACGTCATGGTGCTGCGTCTTCCGCGTACGTCATGACGCTGCGCCTTCGGGGTACGTCGTCGTGCCGCCGAGCACCGCGGCGAGTTCGCCGCGGGATGTGACCGCCAGTTTGGGGAACATCCGCTGGAGATGGGTGCTCACCGTCCGGGGCGAGACGTACAGCCGCTCGCCGATCTCCCGGTTCGTCAGACCTCGTGCGGCGAGCTGGGCGACATGCAGCTCAGTCGAGGTCAGCCGGTCGACCGCGGCCGGATCCTGGCGCGGGGACGACGCGCCCGCGGCGCGCAGCTCCTGCCGTGCCCGCTCCGCCCATGCCGACGCGCCGAGGGCGTCGAAGATTTCGCGTGCGGCCTGCAGGGCGACGCGGGACTCCGCGGGCCGCCGGTGACGCCGCAGCCACTCGCCCAGGGCGAGGCGCGCCCGCGCCCCCTCGAACGGCCAGTCCGTGGGGACGGCGTCGAGGGCCGCCCTGTACAGCGGCTCGGCGGCATCCTGCGGGCTCAGCAGGGCCCGGCCCAGTCGCAACCCGCAGAGCAGGGCGGGCGAAGACGTCGATTCCCCGAGCGGGGTCAGCTCCCGCACGATGTCGCGTGCCACCGCCGCGGATTCGCTGCGCACCGCCGCCTCGACCAGCTCCCCGACCGCGTAGAAGCGCAGCCAGGAGTGGAAGGCGGGGTCGGCCGGGTCGAAGACGCGGTGCAGGTGGCCGAACGCGTCGCCGTAGCGGCCCTGGCAGAGTGCCGCCTGCCCGCGGGCCATCTGCATGATGGCCAGCACCGGGCGCCCTCCACTGGGAAGGGCCTCGCGTTCGGCTTCCGCCGCCCATGCCTCTGCCGCCGGGTCACCGCTGACGGCGGCCAGCTGCGCGCGGATGGCATTCACCATCGCGTGCACAAGAGGCTGACCGGTCTCGCGGGCAAGCGACGCGGCCTCCTCCGCGGCGAGGGAACCAGCGCGCACGTCACCCAGCCGTGCGGCGCTCCCCGCCTGGACGCAGAGGGCGCGGGCCAGCATCGACAGCCTGCCCTGCGCTCGCAGGGCGTCCAGCGATCTCGCCGTCAACCGGCTCGCCAGGGCGGGAGCGCCCACCGTCACGGCGGCGGCCCCCAGGAGCTGGTCCCCCTCCGCGTTCTCCGACGAGCGCTCCAGCTGACCCGCCAGGCCCTCCATGACCCCTTCCCCACGCTCGACCGGCGCCGAGTACGCCCGCAGAGCGACCAGGTCGGCGTTGTCGGCAGGCACGGGCATCCGGTCGGCAGCGGCGGCGACCCGCTCGCGGGCGGCCGGGCCCGGCTCTCCCCAGAAGCACTGCAGGACCGCGCTCCACAGCATGCGCAGCCCCAGTGTCGACTCGCCGCCGGCGGCGATCTCGCCCGCCAGCTCGGCCAGCTCGGCGGTCGCGGCGCCCTCGCCCCGTGTCCCCTCGGCCAAAGCGATGCTGACCCAGGCCGCGCGGCCTTGGTCCCGGACCGAAAGGTCCAGTGAGCGCGCCTGAGTCAGCAGATGCGTCGCGACGTCTCCTTGGCCCGACTCCAGTGCGAGCTCCGCCGCCCGGAGCAGCCGGTCCGCCCGCGCGGAGGGGTCCTTCGTCAGCTCCGCCGCCCGCCTCAGCGCAGCAAGAGCTGCGGCGACACCGCCTCGCCGCAGAGCTCTGCCGGCAGTGGAATCCAGATCCCGTGCCACTTGTTCGTCGAGACCGGCGGTGGCGGCGGCACGGTGCCATGCCTGCCGATCGGGCTGCCCCTGGAGCGCGGCGGCCAGCGCGGCGTGCGCAGCCTGGCGTTCCGCGGCGGTGGCGGCGTGGTGCATCGCGGAGCGGATGAGGGGGTGCCTGAAGGCCGGCCCCTGGGCCTCCACCAGGCCTGCGTCGATCGCTGCCTCGAAAGCACCGACGTCGACCCCCGTCCCGAGCATCCGGGTCGCCGCGGTGAGGCATTCGTCCAGCGTCCCGTCACCGTTGAGGGCCCAGAGGAGCAGGACCGCACGGGTGTCGGCCGGCAGGCGGGAGACCCGTGCCGTGAACGTCCGCTCCAGCCGCGCGGTCAGCGGCAGCGGACCCGGGTTGAGCGCGTACGCCCCGCCGACCGACTGCAGCGCGACCGGCAGCTCGGTCAGCGCCAGCGGGTTCCCGGCGGCCTCCTCCAACAGCCGCCGTCTGACCTGCTGTCCCAGTGCGGGGGCCACCGCGTCCAGCACCTCACCCGACACCTCGTCCGTCAGCGGGCCCAGGTGCAGCACAGGCAGGCCGGCACTGCTGAGGCGGTCGTCGAGGCGCCGGGTGACGGCGATCAGAACGAGGGGGTCGGACTCGATCCGCCGCGCCACGAACCCGAGCACATCGAGGCTGGCACGGTCCATCCAGTGGGCGTCCTCGACGACCACCAGCAGTGGCGCCTTCGCCGCGGCGTCCGTCAGCAGGGTCAGCGCGGCCAAGCCGACGAGGTACAGATCGGGTACGGCCTCGTCGACGAGCCCGACGGCCGCGAGCAGCGCGGTGCGCTGACGTCCCGGCAAGTCGTCGATTCCGTCCCGCAGTTGGTGAACGAGCTGGTGCAGGCCGGCACAGGGTAGGTCTTCCTCCGACTGGACCCCCACAGCGGTGATCACACGGGTCCCGCCGCGCGCTGCCACGCCCGCGACCTCCGCGACCAGCGCCGACTTGCCGATCCCCGGAGCGCCGGTGATCACCGTCGCGCCGCCCGAACCGGCGGCCCCCTGCTCCACCAGGGCAGCCAGCGTGCGACGCTCCGTAGCGCGACCCAGTAGCGCCCGCCGATGCATGCCGCACCCCCGTTTCTGTGTGCCTCCCCAGCACCCGACGGCTCCGCATCCTCGCGGAACCAGGCGACCGGGCGGCATCTCCACTGGCGGGCGACCTGGAAGCCTGGCCTGGATGCCGTTCATGCAATGGTATGCACGCTGCCGAGCGGGAACGACCGCTGTCCGCATCCGCGGAACCGAGCCGCCGCCGGGATCACGGCGGGGCCGATCGGCTTTCAGGCCACGTCCCATGACCCGGGACCAGGATCGACTTCTGGGGCGTGGCCCGTGCCTCGCTCGCGGCGGGCCTCATCACCTGCTTCATGCCCCACCACGAGACCCGACGCCCTCGACGCCATGAGGAATTGCGACGTTCGCCGCGCCTGTGGGTCCTGGCGCAGGTCGATGCCGTTGTCCTTCTGGAAGCCGTCGGCGGGCCGGCGGTCGAAGTCGTCGCCGCCCAGGTGGCTGTCACCGGCGGTGGAGCGCACCTCCACCACGCCGTCGCCGACGTCGAGGATGCTCACGTCGAAGGTGCCGCCGCCCAGGTCGAAGACGAGTACGGTCTCGTGCTCCTTCTTGTCCATGCCGTACGCGAGGGCGGCCGCCGTCGGCTCGTTGATGATCCGCAGCACCTCCAGTCCCGCGATGCGTCCGGCGTCCTTGGTGGCGGTGCGTTGAGCGTCGTTGAAGTAGGCGGGCACCGTGATGACCGCCTCGGTGACCCGCTCCCCCAGCTGCTTGGAGGCGTCGTCGGCGAGCTTGCGCAGCACCTGCGCGCTGATCTCCTCAGGCGCGTAGAGCTTGTCGCGCACCTTGAAGCGGGCGGCCCCGCCGTCGCCCTCGACGACGTCGTACGCCACCGCCCTGGCCTCGTCGGAGATCTCGTCGAAGTGCCGGCCGATGAACCGCTTGGCCGAGTAGATCGTGCCCTTGGGGTTGAGGATCGCCTGCCGGCGGGCCAACTGGCCCACCAAGCGTTCGCCGGTGTCGGTGAAGGCCACCACGGACGGTGTCGCGGCCAGCAGCCGCACCGCCTCGTCAGCGACCGCGTCGTACCGGCTGGGCTGCATGAAGCTCACCGAGGCGAAGTCCCGGCGACAACGCTGGGCGGCGCGCACCAGCAAGCCCAGCAACGCGCCGACGAGTGCTCCGAAAACCAGCCCGTACAAGGCGAGGAGCGGTCCCGACACGACCGGGTCAGCCAGTTCAGCAGCCCGAAGATCCATCCGACTAGCGGGCAGGAGTGAGCGTCAAGAGCTGGCAGGGCGCTGATCCCTCTGCGGGCCAGCGCCTTCCTGCGCCTTCCTTCTTGCTGTGCTGCTGGCAACGGCCGTCGGCCCCCGATGTCCGGCCGCTTTCAGACGGCGCTGATCGGCGCCGGGTTCTCGGGGAGCTGCCAGCTGCCGCCGCGGTCCCCCTTCGAAAAGCGCGCGGCGAGATCGGGAACGTGCAGGAAGCAGGCCAGCGCGGTGGCGGCCTGGAAGGCGTCGATCGCACGCTGGGTCATCGGCATGCCCAGGCGCAGGAGACGCGGATTCACTTCGCCCTGGATCTCGTCGACGAAGGGCCGCAGCACGCTGTCGTAGCTCGCCAGTGCGGTCGGCACGTCGCCCGGGTGCCGGTTGATCTCGCCGGCCAGGACGTAGGCGCCCACCAGGCCGCCGGAGATGCCCATGCCGCTGTAGGGGGAAGCGCAGTGGGCGGCGTCGCCGACAAGGACCACGCGGCCCCTGGACCAGGTGTCGGTTCGGACCTGGACGATCTCCTGGGAGTAGAAGAAAGGGCTCGTCTGCATGCCGTCGATGAAGCGCGCGGTCTGCCAGCCCGCGTCGCGGAACCTGCTCGCCCAGAACTCCCGCTGGCGCGCGACGGGTTCCCGGTGGATCGCCGAGGCCTCCTCGGACTCCTCCCGCATGACGAAGTACACCTGGGTCTCGGTCGGGTTGTGGCTGCGGCGCATGATCTGACGGCCGCCCGGGACCATGTAGGTGTCCCGGACGTTGGTGTCGGACGCGATGCGCGGGATGAACCAGTAGGCCATGTGGATGCCGACCCGCCAGTACGGATCGAAGCCCTCCGGGAGGATCGCCTGCCGGATGCGCGATCCCTGCCCGTCCGCGCCGACCAGGAGATCGAACTCGCCGGAGGACCCGTCGGAGAAGTGCGCGACGACCTTCTGTTCGTCCTGCTCGAAGCCGTCCACGCTCACGCCGAAGAGGTACTCGGTGTCGTCCTTCGACGCGTCGTGCAGGATGCGTACCAGGTCACCGCGCATGATCTCGTACTCGGAGGTGAGGGTCTGCCGGCCCTGGCCGGAGGTATTGGCCATGATCGTCGCCCTGGCCCTGCCGCGAGCGTCGACGAACGCGACTCCCGTTTCGTCCACCAGCTTGCCGCGCACGGCGTCAAGAAGCCCCATCCGCTCCACGGCCTCGATGCCCTGCCCCCGGAGGTCGACCTGCGCCCCGGTGGCCCGCAGCACAGGAAAGCGTTCGACGACCGTCACCCTGTGTCCGCCGCGCGTGAGCCAGAAAGCCAGCGCCTGGCCCGCTATCCCGCCGCCGGCAACAAGGACCCTCAGGGGGCGCGCTCCCGATCCGTTGACCATGCCCATCACTCCCAAAATCTATCAGTGAATGATTCTTCTCCAGAGTCATCTATCGGTGATAGATTTGTCAACGTGACCAAGGTGAACCGCGAGATCGTCGTCTCCGAAGCGCTCGACCTGCTCGACGAGGTCGGGCTGGACACGGTCAGTACGCGGCGGCTGGCGAAGCGGCTGGGTGTCGAACAGCCCTCGCTCTACTGGTACTTCCGCACCAAGAAGGACCTCCTCGCCGCCATGGCGGAGGCAGCCATGGCACCGCATGCGGCCGCCCCGCTGCCGACGCCGGACGACGACTGGCGCGACTGGTTCCTGGACAACACGCGAAGCTTCCGGCGCACCCTGCTGATGCGCCGGGACGGCGCACGCCTCCACGCGGGCAGCACCCCCGCCGGCGACCTCGACCGGATCCGTCACAAGATGGATTTCCTGGTCGCCTCCGGAGTGCCTGAGCGGGATGCACAGATGGCGATGCTGGCCGCCGGCCGTTTCACGGTGGGCAGCGTCCTGGAAGAACAGGCGGACGCCGGACCCGGCGACGGCTCGGATCCACCGGCGGACATGCCTGCGATCGACCACGAGTCGGCATTCGAGGCCGGCCTGACCCTCATACTGGACGGCCTGGTGCACCGCACCGCGGCACGGACCGCCTCCCCCCTCAAGTGATCCATGCACCACCCACGGATGATCATGTGATCGTGGAGGCACAGGTGCGTGACTACGGGCCGAAGACCCCGCTCGCCGACGCCCTGGGAGCCCTCTCCGAACTGGTCGCCGCCGAGCGCGTCGCCGTCGTCGGCGCGAGCAACCCGGACGCCGACCGGCTGCGGGAGGCGGCCCGCCCGGCGTCCTCGGACGTCGCGACCGCGCTGCCCCGCATCGTCCAGGTACGGCCCTCCTACCTGTGGCCGGACCCGGGTCACGACATCCGCCCGCAACTGCCGCTGGACCACGCCCTGGCCGCGTACGCCGCCGAGCACGGCGCCGTGCTCCAGGGCTACTCGCCGCTGCTCCAGGGCGCGTTGACCCGCGCCGACCGGGAGCCGGGCCCCGCGTACCGGTCCCCGGAGAACGAGCGGCGGGTGGCGCGCTGCCGCGGGAGCTCACCATCCGGCTCGGGGTCACCGCCAAACAGCTCGCGCTCGCGTGGATAACGGGCGGACCGGTGCCGGTCGTGCCGGTGCCGGGCGTGAGCAGCGTGGCCCAGCGGACGGGGCACTGGACGGAATCGCCCTGGAGCTGCCGGAGGAGATCCGGGCCGAACTCGACGCGCACGCCCCGCTGGAGCGCTTCACACCGGCCGCCGGGCACTGACCGGATCCGGGGACCGGGCAGCGGACCACGTCCGCGCCGGCCGCACGGTCCCGCGCGGCGGCGCTCTCTTCGAGGGACACCGCCGTGCGGGGGCCGGGCGCGCGGGGCGTGCGTCCCCGGACCCAGGGGCGGGCAGGCCGTGGCGCCCCGGGTCCCGGGTGCGCGCGTCGCCGCGGTCACTCGCCGGCGGTGATCAGCTTGCGCGCGAGGGCCGAGATCAACTGGGCGGTGCGGCCCTCGTAGTTGGAGAGCACCACCACGCCCCAGTCGGTTTCCGGATACACGTCGATCGAGGTCGAGACGCCGATGGTGCTGCCTCCGCCGTGGCCGAACACCCACTGGCCGGCGACGAGCGCCCCCATGGGGCCGTAGCACTGGAACATCGCCTGCGCGGGGACGCTGGTGCCGTCGGCCGGGGTTGTTCCGGCGCCGGGCAACGGCACCTTCCCGCTCAGGGTCAGGGCCGTGTGGCCGGGGTCGAGGAGTTTCCGCCGCCACAGCAGACGGCCGAAGCGGTCGAGATCGGCGCAGGAGGTGAACGCGTCGCCGGCCGGATCGCCGACGATGTGCCGGGCCTCGCTGATCCCGTCGGTCCACTGCCCCTGCGCGGCACGGTGGTAGGGATGTGCGATGTTCCGGCCCGCCTGCCACTCGGCTTGGGTGAGGAAGCGTGTGTCGGTCATCCCGGCCGCGTCGAACACGTACCGCTGCACGTAGTCGTAGTACGACATGCCGGTCACCTTCTCCACGATCGCGCCGAGCAGGAAGTAGCCGGAGTTGCTGTAGAGCCATCCCGCGCCCGGGGCGAAGTCCGGCTCGGTCTGCCGGACGAGGTCCCTGATGCCGTTCATGGTCTGTTCCCGGGTGGTCCAGCCGGCCTGGGCGGCGTCGTAGTCGGGCAGCGCGTGGAAGTCGCCGAGCCCCGAGGTGTGGGTGAGCAGGTGGTGCACGGTCACGCTGTCCGTGACGGACGACGGGAAGCCGTCGAGGTAGCGGCCCAGCGGGGCGTCGTAGGTGACCTTGCGCTGCTGCGCCAGCTGTGCGACGGCGACCGCGGTGAACAGCTTCGTCACCGACGCCAGCGCGAACAGCGTGCCCGGTCCGTTCGCGATGGCGCGTTGCTGGTCGGCCATGCCGTACGAGCGTGCCAGCACGGTGCGGCCCCGGTGGGTCAGCAGCATCGAACCGGAGAACTCGTCCTCGTCCGCCTTGCCCGCCGCGTACTGGTCCAGTTCGCCGCCGGGCAGCAGCCCCGTCGGCACCGGGCCTGACCGGTCGTCGGCCGCGGCCGGGACGGGGACGCCGGCCAGGAGCGCGCCGGCCGGAGCCACGCCCAGCAGGCCGAGTACCGCGCGCCGTGATGCACGAGCCGCCATGGTGATTGCCTTTCGCCGTCGGGAGGTGATCACCGGCAGGTCTACCGGGCCGCGGGTAAGGGCGGCGGCTCGTCCGCCCATACAAGATCCATAGGTCCCGGTGGCGATAATCGGCCCATGCGAGTGCTCTTGGTGGAGGACGAACAGCCGCTCGCCGGATACATCGTGGCCGGGCTGCGCAAGCACGGCTTCGCTGTGGACCTCGCCCTGGACGGCGGTGCGGCGCTGGAGAAGTGCGAGCTGAACGCGTACGACGTCGTGGTGCTGGACCGGAGTCTGCCGGTGGTGCACGGCGACACGGTGTGCCGGCGGCTGGCGGTCCGGGGAGCCGCGCGCATCCTGATGCTGACCGCCTTCAGCGCGGTCGAGGACAGGGTCGACGGGCTCGTCCTCGGCGCCGACGACTACCTCGGCAAACCGTTCGCGTTCTCCGAACTGGTGGCCCGGGTGCACGCGCTGGCCCGGCGCAGCGCCCCCGCCCGGCCGCCGGTGCTGCGCGCCGCCGACGTGACCCTCGACCCGGCACGGCGTACCGCGGAACGCGCGGGCCGGCTGCTCGCCCTGGCGCCCAAGGAGTTCGGCGTGCTCACCCAGCTGCTGTCCGCCGACGGTGCCGTGGTCAGCGCGGAGACGCTGTTGGAGAAGGTGTGGGACGAGCACGCGGATCCGTTCACCAACGCGGTCCGGATCACCGTCGGCACGCTGCGCCGCAAGCTCGGCGGCCCACCGCTGATCGAGACCGTGACCGGCGCCGGCTACCGGCTGCGGACGTGATGCGGTGAGGTCCGTCCACCTGACCGCCCGGAGCCGGCTCACCCTCCTGCACACCGCGCTGGCGCTGACCACGGGAACGCTGCTCAGCGTGTTCACCTACCTGCTGATGCGCCGGAACCTGACCGAGCGCAAGGTCGTCCTGCGGTACGGCGGACCGGGCATCACCGGCCCTCTCCCGCCGCCGGACACGTCGGAGCTGGCGCGGCAGGTGCGCGACGACGCCCTGGCCGCGTTGGTGCGCCAGGGGTGGATCGCGCTGGCCGCGGTCACGCTGCTGGCCACGCTGCTCGGCTGGCTGGTGGCCGGCCGGGTGCTGCGGCCGATCCGCACGATCTCCGCCACCGCCCGGCGGCTGTCCGCGGAGAACCTCTCCGACCGGATGCCGGTCGGTCCGGCACGGGACGAGCTCGCGGCACTGGCCGGGACCGTCAACGGGATGCTGGACCGCATTCAGCGCGGCATCGCCGAACGCGACCGGGCGCTGGAGAGCCAGCGGCTGTTCACCGCCAGCGCCGCGCATGAGCTGCGCACCCCGCTCGCCACCATGCGGACCGCGATCGACGTGACCCTCGACGGCGAACCCAGCCGGGCGGAACTGCTGGCCATGGCCGAGGACGTCCGGACGGCGGCGGACCGCAACCGGCGCACCCTGGACGGCCTGCTCGCACTGGCCCACAGTCAGGCGGGCACGGGCGAGTCCTGCACGGTGGACCTCGCCACGGTCACCGCCGGCGCGCTGGCGGGCGCCGCCGCCGGGCTGAGCGCGCGAGGCCTCACGGCGCACCGGGCGCTGCGCCCCGCGCCGATGCGCGGCGATCCGGTGCTGCTGGAACGGATGACGGCCAACCTGATCGACAACGCCCTCCGGTACAACCGTCCGGCGGGCCGGATCAGCGTCGCCACGGGCCGCACGGCGGACGGCGGGTTCCTGCGGGTGGTCAACACCGGCCGGATCGTTCCCGCGGAACAGGTGGAGGGGCTGCTGCACCCCTTCGTGCGCGGCCCGTCGAGCCCGTCGAACCCGTCGGCCCCCGACGGCGGCGCCGGACTCGGTCTGTCCATCGTCCGGGCCGTGGCGTTCGCCCACCAGGGCGGGGTCACCGCGACCGCCAACCCTGACGGCGGACTGGACATCACGGTCCGTTTCCCGGCCGAGGGCGACACCGCCGGCATGGTGGTCCCCCGCACTGTCGCCGGAGCCTGCGAGTCCGGTTCCTGCCGCCCACGGGATACGGCTACGGGCTCTTGAGCGCGTGCCCGCGTGCCCGCGTGCCCGCGCGGCGGGTGGCGGGCCGCGGACCGAATACGACCTCGACCCGTCCGTCCGCGCCGTGACCAGAACACCAACTACCCAGATCAGATGCCCTCTCAGCGGGAGGCAGGCTGTCCGTTCCTGCGGGAATGTCGGCGGTGATGCGCCTAGTCATATGAGTGATCGCGGCCCAGGTGATGAGCGCTTCCGAGTACCGCCAGGACGGGTTCCACGGGGTTCTGACGGCGAGTGAAGAGCGCCCAGGCCGTGGTCGCCACCGCTGTCGCTGCGAGGCCGGCCAGCAGCACTGTCGTATGGGATCCGGCACTGTCGGCGGCCCGGGCCACGGGGTTGGACAGACCGAAGCGGTCGGCGAGCCAACCGAGAGCTGCCGTGCCGGTGAGTGTCGCTCCGGTCAACCGCAGTGCGGGCTGGATTCTGAGTCGGGCAAGAACCAGCAGGGACGGCAGGGTGAGGCACACCAGCAGGAGCTGGACCAGTTCGATGCCCAGGTTGAAGCCGAGGAGGCTGGTCACCAACTGGCCCGTCGACAGGTGCATCTCCGCCAGGACGAAGGAGAACGCCATGCCGTGGCCGAGCCCGAAGACCCCGGCCACGAGTGCCTCCTGGCCCGGGAACAGGGGGCGCACGGCGTGGACCGCGCCCACGAGGATGCTGGCCGCGATGAACGCCTCCACCGGCCGGGCGGGCAGGTCGAGACGGCCGAGCGCGGTGGCGGCCAGTGCGGCGGAATGGCCGGCTGTGAAAGCGAGGGTGATCCGGCCGATGCGGGCCAGGGATTTCCGGGGACCCACCGAACCGTTCCAGCGCCAGCGCCCGCCGGCAGCCGCGAGGGGGGCGGGCAGCAGCAGGATGAGCAGGAACAGCAGATGGTCGGTGCCGGTGAGGATGTGGTCGCCGCCGAGCCTGAGCATGGCGACGAAGCCCCGCCAGGCGCTGCCCGCGCCGAGGTGGACCTTCAGTGCCGGGATCTTCATGGTCCGGGTGTCGACACGGATCGTGCCGACCTGCGTGCTGCCCTCGCCGTCGACCTGTCCGGCGGCCCAGTCCTGGCGAACCGCCACCAGAACGGTGTGCGTGACGACTTGGTGAACGATGACGTCGTAGCCGAAGGTGAAGTGGCGTACGTCGGCGCCCGCGGGTGGGGTGAGCACGGCCTGCGCGACCAGCTCGCGGTACTCGCCGGTATCTGTCTGGGCGGCCCGGCTCAGGGTGAGGCGGCCGACGGCGACCTGCCAGGTCCGGCCGTCGGTGGCGGTCGGGTGGATGTGCGCGACCAGGTAGGTCCGGATGGCGTCGGTCCGGGCGGCCAGCGTCTTCTCGGACACGGCGATCCCGGCGGCCCGGGTGAACTCGTCGACGGGCAGTTCCAGGCGGGCGGAGACCGAGTGCTCGTACACGTCGAGCTGCACCACCGAGTGCGGCATCGGATGCGCGGCGGCCGGCGACGCCCCGACAAGGAGCGCCGCCGGTACCGCGATCGCGATCCCGGCAACCCAGCGCAGCGCTGTGGTCAGCCAGTTTCGCGATCGGGTCATGAGAAGGAGAACTCGCTGCCGTAGTCGCGGGTGTGGTCGCGGTACACCGTGTGGTAGTGGATCTTGTCGCGGTATACCACACCGGTCTGGCAGATGAACTCGACCCACACGCTGGGACCGTCGATACGGACGTAGTCGCCGTTGGTGTCCAGCCCGGTGCCGCCGGAGTAGCTGATGTAGGTGTCCTTCAGCTCCTTGGCGTACGTCTTCATCAGCTGCTTCGCCGTGGCGTCGTCCACGTCCGCGACCCAGGGGTGGACGGCGGCGAGGACGAGCTTTTGCTGCTTCGGGGACAGCTCGCTGACCTTGAGGCCCTGCTTGGTCGCCGGGAACTCGCCGTCGGAACCCGGGCCGAGGAGCACGTCACCGAAGGACTCGGACAGCTTCGCCGCGGCCAGCTGCTCGGTCGTCAGGCTGCCGGTGAGGGCGAGCATGCCGTCACGGAACTCGGCCATCGGCTCGTACGTCGTGCCGTCGTCCGCGGTCCAGCTGGTGGGCTCGATGCCGCTGAAGAACGGGCTGGCACCTGCGACCTTGCCGTTCTTGAAGGTGATGTTGACGGCGAGGTGGTGGCCGCCGAAGTGCAGTTGCCAGGTGCCGGTCTTCGACGGGGTGCCGAGGAACGCCAGGTAGTAGTAGCCGCTGCCGTACGCGAAGCCGCCGCCTCCGCCGCCGGTTCCGCCGGAGGGCGGGGCGCCCGTCGGGACGTCCGTGGGAGCGGCCGAGCTCGACACGGTGGCCGTCGCGCTCGGCGCCGGGGCGGCCGAGCCGGTGGACTCCGCCGATGCGAGCACGTCGTCGGCGAGGATGGTCTGCATGACGTGGTCGTAGCCGGTGTCCTTGCCGGACCCCAGGGCCACCTTCAGCACGCTCTCGGCGGCGGCGAGCTGCTCGTCGCTCAGCGAGCCGAAGTCGATGCCGGGGCGGCAGGTGCCGGCACACGGCAGGTTCGACCAGGCGGTCGCGTTGGCCTGGCTGAACTCAAGGACTGTCTCCGACTGCTGGTCGGAGTCCAGGGTGTTGAGGAAGGCGTTGGCCGCGCTGACAACGGCCGCGGTGCCGGAGGCCTGCTTGTCGACCGGGAAGTGCACGCCGGCCTTCTTGGCATCGTCCGTGCTCGTCGCGGCGTTGGCTGCCACGAAACCGCCCCCGACGAGGACGACACCGGCAGCTGCGCCGGCGATACCCCGCCAGGTCCGCCGCTTACGCACCTGACTGGTTCTTTCCCTGCTCACGAACACTCCTGGGGGACTGGGACTGGGATGGAAGCGCGCGCCGGCCATGAGAACTATCAGCAAAATCGTTAACAATTCAATGCGCCCGCCGTCCGAGCCCATCCCTTTTGGAAGGTTTGCAACACATATTCAAGAAATAAGCATGGCCTGTTGACAGGCTCCCCTTATCCCGACCTCAGGTGAAATCCGGCGTCACAGCCGCCAGTTGGGGACCGCGCGATCCATCGCGTACTCATCAACCGCATCGCCGAAGCATGTGCGCTGGAAGCCGAGCAGGTCAGCCGGATCGCCCGCGGCACCACAGCTGTCAGGCCCGTACGACTGTCGGGAAAAGCACCGGCGGACCGCGCATTCCCGACAGCGCCCCGCAGCGCACCTTCGCCGGCCTCGCCCAGCACCTGATCGCGCTGCGACGGGCCGCCCGGCTGCCCCAGCGTGTACTGGCCGCAGCCGGCAGCGTCTCCCGCGGCACCGTCCGACGCGCCGGGTCCGGCTACCGCCGCGCCCACCCCGGGCGCCCTCGACACCTACCTGCGCACCTTGCCAGCAGTACATCGTCACGATGAGCACCGACAGGCTCGGCGTGGCCGCGCGACGTGGCGTCAACCTCGAGCCCTACATCCGCAGTCCCCGCCCCACCGACAAACAACGCAGCCTGCGGGCGGTGCCGTACGGTCGCTTTGCCCGGCTCTACAGGGCGGGCGCGGCCTGCGGTCCCGCGTTTCCTTCGCACGTTAGGCGGGACCGCACGCATCGTGCGACTGTGCACCCGCAAGCCTTGCCCAGCCGCCCCACCACGGCGCCCACGCGGCGCCGGGCTCTGCACTCCGATCCCGGCTTGCCGCGGTCGGTCTGATTCGGTCCGCCAGCGGCCCCCTTCTGTCGCCCGCAGGCTGACCGATTCGATCGCGCACCGAAACCAGTCCAACTCGCCCCGGGCACCAAGTTCGTCGAGGATCACGCGGTGGAGCCGGGCCCCAACCCGGTCCCGGCTGCAGTGAGCGAACCGCCGGCAGACCGTGGGCCAGCCCGGACCGAATAGCGGCGGCAGTTGCCGCCACGTGCAGCCTCGACGTCGCCACGAAGATGATCGCCGCCAGGGGCCTCGCGGTCCCCCGCCCTGCGGACGTATCACCACCGTCGGTGGCACCGCCCGCAGGAACAACGGCCACAACTCGTCCGGCACCAATCGCTCAACGAGATCCGTCATGCACGGATCAACGACGATCACGCCATAGGAACGACGTTTCAGTAGGGCGCCGGGGCCTATGAGGGAGCTCTGCGTCGTCCCGCGAACCCCTCCTTCACAGGGCGCGGAAATCCGTGGACGGACCCACAGAAGATCACGTACGGTGTGGTTTCACGCCCTGAGACGGACGAAAGGAGGCGAGTGCCGTGCAGTTCACACCTTTCCAGCGCTCCCTCTTCCGCTGTCCCGGCGTGGTTCGTCAGTTCTGACCGGGAGCGCTCCAAGCAGCCTGTATCCCGGAGGAATCCATGACCGATCCGGTCATCCGCACGCTCTCCGCGAGCGACGCCCATCTCTTCGACGCACTCCCCGACCCCCTGGGCGCCCGTGAAGGCCACCGGCGTACCCGGTTCCGCCCCGACTGGAAGCGCGTCGCCCTGCGCGACGGCGAGGTCGTCGCACGCGGCGCGTGGTGGGGCGGCCCCGACGACCCGGAGCCCGTCAACATCAACTGGTTCGACGTGGCCGAGGGCGAGGAGGAGGCCGGGGCCGAACTCCTGCGCTCCGCTCCCTGGCAGGTCGAACTCGAGATCAACCTGCCCGGCGACTGGCGGGAGAAGACCGGCCTGCGCGCCGGCGCCGAGGCGCGCTTCGCCGCCGCACGAGCCGCAGATTACGAACTCCTGGTGGAACGCTTCCTGTACCGCTGGACCCCGGAGCGAGGTCTGCCCGAGCGGCCCGGACGCCTGCGCTTCAGCGCCGAACCCGACGACACCGTGTTCTTCGACGCGTTGCGCCGCATCCACTCCGCCACCCTGGACGCCCACGCACTCAGGGCC
>NZ_JAVDVA010000039.1:0-56881 GCF_031456635.1 Streptomyces sp. 3330 | reverse complement strand
TTGGCCCGCCGGGGGGCGGGGGGGCGGCGGGCGGGGGGTTCCGGGGGGCCCCCGGGGGGGCGGCGCGCCGGGGCCCCCGCGGCGGCGGCGGCCGCGCCGCGGCGGGATTCAGCAGGTGGGGACGTCGGGCAGCCAGGCCGGGCCCTGGATGTAGATGTTGGTCAGCCAGGAGCCGTCGGTCAGCCTGGACCAGGCGTCGTTGGTGTAGCCCTCCGCCGTCACCTCCTGGGCGTGGGCCTGGCACACCACGTTGACCGTCGTCGGCTGCGCGAAGTAGCCGACCACCGCGGCGTTGACGCTCGGCTCGCTGTGGGTGCGCACCCCGGTGCCCCACGTCCGGTGCGCCGTGCTGCCCGCGGCCGGGGGCGGGGCGCCGGTGCCGCCGCAGTCCGCGACACCGGGCAGCCAGGCCGGGCCCTTGATGTAGATGTTGGTCAGCCAGGAGCCGTCGGCCAGCTTCGACCAGACGTCGTTGGTGTAGCCCTCGGCGGAGACGGACTCCGCGTGCTGCTGGCACTGGACCGAGACCTGGGTCGGACCGGCGAAGGTGTCCACGACCGCGGCGCGCACACTCGGCGTCGACCGGGTGCGCACCCCGGTGCCCCAGGTCTCGAACACCGAACCCCCGTTCGCGGGCGGGGGAGTGGGGGTGCCGGACCCGTTGACACGGATCGCCCCCGCGTAGTCGCCGCCCGTGCGCACCGGCGTGACCCGGATACGGGTGCCCGACTCGTACGCCTCCACCATCTGCCCGGCACCCAGGTACAGGGCGACGTGGTGGATGTGCCCGCTGCCCCAGAACATCAGATCGCCCGGCAGCAGCGGACCGGTGCCCTCGGCGGCGGAGAAACGGGCGGAGGCCTGTGCGCTGTGGAACTGGTCGTCGGCCGTGCCGTTGAGCAGGTCCCTGCCGGTCGCCCGGTAGTACGCGTACCGCATCAGGCCGGAGCAGTCGAAGCCCAGGCGCTCGTCGTCGTGCAGGCTGTCCGGGTCCGAGCCGTCGTAGTAGCCGTAGGTGGCGCCCGGCGTGGCGCCGTGGCCACCGCCCCAGCTGTACCAGACGCCGGTCTGCGCGCAGGCCGCGGCCACGGCTGCCTGCGCGGTGGCCGAGGCGCCCGGCGCGAGAACCTGGCAGGAGGCGTCCGGCGCGGCGTGCGCCGGCACGGTGCACCACGCGGAGAGGGCCAGGACACAGGCGCCCAGCAGCGCGCCGCCCGTCCGGCGGCGGGTAGTGGTGGTGGTGTTCTTCAAGGAACTCTTCCTTCGTCGACGTCGAGGTCACCGGCGCCCCGATGAAGGCCGGTGACGGGCCGGTGACGGCCGGAACGCGCGGTGCCGCGCCGCACCCCACCCCCGTGGAGGTGCGACACGGGCACTAGCGGGCGGCGAGCGTGGCCCGCCGCGCGGCCCGTATCTCCTGCAACAGGCCGTCGGTGTCGAGCGCAGGGCCCACCGACGCAGGGCCCACCGACACGGCGCCCACCGACACGGCGCCCACCGACGCATGGCCCACCGACACGGGGCCCACCGACGCGGGGCATGCCGACGCAGGGACCGCTGGCGCGGGGCCCGTCGGCGCCGGGAGCCGTCTGCGCGGCCGCGGTATGCCGGTCGTGAAGGACGCGTTGCCGATCTGCATGTCTTCCCCCTTGGTCCAGCTGTGCTCGTCGTGCTCGTCGTGCCGGTCCTGCCGGGTCCTGCCGGGTCTGCCTGTCGGGCCGCCGTTCCCGCCGTGTTCCGTTCGCGGTGGTCAGGCCGCCGAACGGGGCGGGGCGGCGGGGCCGTAACGGGCGGCCGGAGCCTTGCGCAGCAGGGCCCAGTACCGGTCGCCGTACGACCAGTGCCACCACTCGGTCGGGTAGTTGACGAAACCGGCCGCCGTCAGCGCCCAGGCCATCAGCTCCCGGTTCGCTCGCGCCTCGTCGCCGATGTTGCCCGCCCCGGTACGGCAGGCGCCCCTGCTCTCCTGCGGGGTCGCGTTGACCTCCGTACCCAGCGGCAGCTCACGGCCGTCCTGGTTGCACAGCGTCAGATCGACCGCTCCGCCGCTCACGTGCGGGGCCACCTCCGGCGGGGAGATGTAGGCACTCGCCAACTCCCGTATCCGCTCGGGCGGCGCGTCCGGATGCTCACGCCACATCCTCGCCGCGTACTGCTCGAAGTAGCGCCGCTGCAGACCCGGCGGCCGGTACCCCTCCACCACCAGGAACCGCACACCGGCCGGCAGCAGCCGCTGCGCCCGCACCAGCCGGCGCAGCGCACCCGACCGCAGATGGGCGAAGCTGCCGTCGTCGTCGGCCTGCCGGTGATCCAGCCACAGAGAGCCGGACCCGCGCAGATCGACCAGCGGCTCACCGCATTCGTCCTCCACGACCGCGGCCACCCGGGGGTCCGAGAGCGTGATGATGTCGTCTGTCACGGGAACAGCGTCACCGGCCCCCCTGCAAATGCTCTGCAGGTTGCCTGCAAGCAGCCGGCCGGGGCCGCGAGCCGACCAGGATTCTCAGCCGATCTGGACTACCGAGCCGACCAGGACTACGGAGCCGGCCAGGACCACTGAACCTGCCAGCCCCCCGGGAGCAGCCCCCTGCGAGGCCGCTTGCGGATCAGCCGGTTGTCGGTCCGGACGGCACGCCCTAGTACACGCCGCCGAGTATCGCTTTGCCCTCGGCCGCCGCCCGGGCGAAGAACGGGACGATGTCGTCGAAGTCCCGATCCTCGGCCTCGGCGTCCCAGTGGGGTGCCGAGGCCCGGCTCGTCCAGTGCTCGCCGGCCAACCCCGCGGCGACCTGTCCGACCTCGTGCGGGGTCAGGAAGTGCGCGGGACCGTAGCCGAGCTCGGACCCCTCGACGGTGGAACAGTTCTCGCCCGTGGCCCGCGCCAGCCAGGGGTAGGCCGTATGCCACTTCGGGGTGCCCTCCTCGGCCTCCGACCGGCCTTCGGCCATGTCCGACAGCAGGCGGTAGTCGTAGTGGAAGCAGTCTCCGGTGGGGTGCACGCCGGAGACGAGCGGCTCGGGCACGTCGTCCTCGAAGAACAGGGCGCCGGTCAACTCCGGCCGCTCCCGCACGGCGGACAGCATCGCGGGGTCGATCTTGACGAGGGCGAGCCACATGGACATGCCGTTACGTCCTTCCAGGGCCCTCGGTGGGGCATGGCGGGTGAGGTGATCGGCACTCTAACGAGGGGTGCTGACAGCGCTACGACGCTCCCGGCCCGCTGCTTCCGCCCCCGCCCCCGCCCCCGCCCGCGCCCCCGCCCCCGCCCCCGCCCGCGCCCCCGCCCCCGTCCCCGCCCAAGCTCCCGCCCGCGTCCCCGCCCCGCTCGTGTGCCTCGCGGCAGTCCAGCCCCGCGAAGACCGCGGCCGCTTCCGAGCGGGCCGTCCGCGCCCGGGCCGTGTCGCCGTCCGCCGCCCACACCTCGGCCAGGTCCCGGACCGTGCGCGCCCGCCACAGCGGCAGCCGCAGCGCCTCCCAGCCCGCCAGCGCCCGCTCCAGCGGCTCCCGGGCCGCGCCGGGATCCCCCGCCGCCAGATGCCATTCGCCCAGGGTCCGCAGGACCAGCGCCTCCCCGAACCGGTCCTGCCGCTCGCGGGCCACCTCCAGACACCGGCGCAGCCGGCCGGCCGCCACCTCCAACCGGCCCTCCCGCAGCTCCACCTTGGCCAGCGACTGCTCGGTGTACATCACGCCGAACGTGTCCCCGAGACCGGTGAAGATCCGCAGCGCGTCGTGCAGCAGCCGTGCGGCCTGCGCCCGTTCCCCCTCCGCCCGGTGGCACAGGGCCAGCGACCGCAGCGTGAGCGCCTCGCCGTGCCGGTCGCCCTCCGCCCGGTACAGCTCCAGCGCCCGCTCCAGGGCCGTGCGGGCCCGCGCTCCGCGGCCCTGCTCGCGGTGCACGTACCCGATGCCGTACAGCACGCGGGCCCGGGCGCCGCGCTCGCCGTCCGGCCCGAACCGTTCGAGGGCCGCGTCGAGCAGGTGGAGCGCCTCGGTGTAGCGGGCCTGCTCGCGCCGGGCCGTGCCCATGCCCGCCAGCGCCGTCGCCGCCCCCCGCGCCGGGCCCCCGCGCTCCTCGAACAGGCGCAGGGCCTCACCGAACCGGGCGTAGGACTCCTCGAACTCATCCTGTTCGTACCGCAGTTGGCCCAGACCGGCGAGCAGCCACGCCTCGCCCTCGCCGTCCTCGCCGCGGCGCACCGCCGCCATCGCCGCCGCATGCGAGCGCGACCAGGCGTCGAACTGGTTGTACAGCGCTGCCGAGCTCGCCATCAGCGCCCCGGCGAGATCCCGGGCGGGCCGCTCCAGGCCGTGGTCGGCGCAGTACTCCACCGCCGCCAGCACACAGGCCTGTTCGGCGGCGAACCAGGCCGCCGGACGCTCCAGCAGCACCTCCTCGACCGCTGCGCCGAGAGGCCGTACGGCCGCGGGCTCGGGGAAGTACCGGGCCGCGCCGCCCGGCCCGCGGGCAGCCGCCTTCTTGGCCAGCCCCAGCCAGCAGGCCACCAGGCGCAGCACGGCCGCCTCGCGCTGCTCGGCGCTCTCCTCGGACAGACAGCGCTCACGGGCGTGTTCGCGGGCCAGGTCGTGAATGCGGTAGCGGTTGCGGCCGGTGTCGTCCACGCCGATCACGTCGACGAAGTGGCAGTCCACCAGCCGTTCCACCGCCTCCTCGGCCTCCTCGCCGTCGATGTCCAGCAAAGGGGCGGCGATCCAGCCCGCGAAGTCCGGCAGGTCCAGCAGCGCCAGCCGGCGCAGCGCCCGGCGTTCCTGCGGGTCGAGGTCGGCGTATGCGAGCTCCAGACTGGTGCGCAACTCCAGGTCCCCGGCGCGCAGTTCGTTGAGCCGGCGGCGTTCGTCGCGCAGCCGCCGGGCGAGCTGACCGGGCGCCCAGTGCGGGCGGGCCGCCAGCCGGGCCCCGGCGATGCGCACGGCCAGCGGCAGCCGCCCGCACAGCGAGACGATCTCGGCCGACCGCTCCGGCTGCGCACCCGTACGGTCGCCGCCGGCCACCCGCCGCAGCAGCTCCAGCGCCTCCGTCTCGCCCGGCACGGCCAGGTCCAGATGCGCCGCCCCCTCCAGGGCCACCAGCCGGCGGCGGCTGGTCACCAGCACCGCCGAGCCGGGGTTGGGCGGCAGCAGCGGCCGGACATGTGCCTCCCCGGCCGCGTTGTCGAGGATCAGCAGGACGCGCCGGTGCCCGATGTGCGTGCGGTACAGCCCCGTCAGCTCCTCGACCGAGCCGGGCAGCGTCTCGGGATCGGCGCCCATCGCGCGCAGCAGCCGGGCCAGCGCGTCGGCGGGCTGGAGCGGCGCGGTGTCGGCGGCCCGCAGATCCACGAACAGGCGGCCGTCGGGGAAGAGTCCGGCGGTGCGGTGCCCGACATGCACGGCCAGCGCCGTCTTGCCGGTCCCCGAACGCCCGGAGATCACACCGATCGGCGGCGCCGTACGGCCGGCGTCACCGACCCCCTGCAGCAGCGCGGTGGCCCAGCCGATCTGCTCCGTGCGGCCCACGAAGTCGGCGATGTCCGGCGGCACATGGGACGGCGCGGGCCCCGGCCGCACCCCCGCCCCGGAGGTCGGCGCCGCAGCGCCTGCCCCCTTCACCACCCCGGACCCGACCCCGGTCCCGGCCCCGGTCCCGTCGCCGTGCGGTGGTACCGGCGGCGGGTCGGCGCCCAGCAGCGCGGTGTCGCCGGTCAGCACCGCCCGGTGCAGCGCCCGCAGTTCCGGGCCGGCGTCGATGCCCAGTTCGTCGCGCAGCGCCGTGCGCCCCTGCTGATAGGTGCGCAGGGCGTCGGAGACCCGGCCCGTGCGGAACAGCGCGGTCATCAGCAGGGCGCGCGGCCGCTCCCGGAGCGGGTGGGCGGCCACGTGCGCGAGGAGCGGCGCGATCGTGCGGTCCGCGCGTCCGAGCGCCAGGTCGAGAGCGAAACGCTCCTCCTGGGCGAGCAGGCGCAGCTCCGCCAGCCGGGCCGCCTCGATCCGGGCGAACGACTGGCCGAGCCCTTCGAGGGCCTCCTGGCCCCGCCACAGCCCCAGGGCTTCGGCCAGCAGGTCGGCGGCGTCCTGCGGGCGGCGGCGCGCGGCCGCCGCCCGGCCCGCCGCGAGCAGCTGCTCGAAGCGGCGGGCGTCGATCTGCGACGGGTCGAGTTCGGCGAGGTAGCCGGGCGGCCGGGTGCGGATCGCCTCGGCCCCGCCGACCCGGGCCAGCGCCCGGCGCACGGCGGAGACATGGGTGGCGACGAGGGCGCCGGCGGTCGCGGGAGCCTGTTCGTCCCAGACGAAGTCCACGAGCCGTTCGGTGGAGAGCACTTGGCCGAGATGGACGACCAGCGCGGACAGCACGGCCAGGGGCCGGACCCCACCGAGCGGGGCCCGCCGGCTCCCCTCCCACACCTCGACCGGACCGAGTAGACGCACCTCGAGCATGAGTCCCCGATCGCTGTACCGTTCCCGCACCACGGAGCGCGACAACGATATCGGCGGCCGCCGCCCGCGGGATGCCCGAGCGCGGCCCGCCTGGCCGGATCCCGCCGGTGCCCCGGCCCGGCAGCGCCCGCGGGCGGGCGTCCGCCCCGGTGACGGCAGTTGCCCGCCCCGGCCCTGCACCCCACGGCACCTGGCCGGATCCGGGCGGCGGGACCGGGGCCGCCTGTGCCAGGGGCAGCGCACACGCGGCACCCGTACGACCCGTCCCGCCCGGAAGGGTCCTGCGCCGCGGACGCCGTGCGCGCGCACCTGCCCGGCGTCAACGGCTCGAAAGCACCACCCCCTGCGACCGCTCCGCCCGCCTGCCCCTGTGCCGGCCACAGCTCGGTCCCTGCCGTCCCTGCCGTCGGTGCCGTCGGTGCCGTCGGTGCCGTCCGTGCCGTCCGTGCCGTCCGTCCGCGCAGTGGCGCCGCGCCGTGCCCGCACCCGCCGAAGCGCCACCGGACACGGCCCCGGCCCCGGCCCGCCGGGCCCCGGCACCGGAGAGGACGGCGGCGCGGACGCCGGACCACCGGGCCGGCCACGCCCGCCTCGCGCGCCCCTTGCCCGGCCGCGCCGCCCGACCGGCCTGTCCCGCGCGCCGCCCCCCCCGCAGGCATCGCTGTGCAGGTTGCGTGAAAGGCTGGGTATGAGGCTTGTCCAGGCGGGTGATGGACGGGAGTCGAAGTGGACTGGGGTCGGTTCGCCCAGCAGATGGCCTCGATGGCGCGCGATCTGCTGGCGCAGGATTCGGTCGACGACACACTGGAGCGGATCACGGCGTCGGCCACCGAGCTGGTCGACGGCTGCGACGCGGCCGGCGTACTCGTACGGCACGCCGCGCAGGTGCGGTCCCTCGCACCCACCGGTCGGCTCGTCGTCGACAGCGACCGGCTCCAGGAACGGCTCGGTGAAGGACCCTGCTTCGACGCCGCCCACAGCGCGCGCGGAGAACGGGTCTTCCGCATCGCCGACCTCACCGGCGAGCACCCGCGCTGGCCCGCCTACGCTCCCCGGGCCCACTCGCTCGGCGTGGGCAGCATGATGGGCTTCCTGCTGTTCACCGAGGACGAGGACCTCGGCGCGCTGAACCTCTACTCACGCAAGCCCGGCGCGTTCACCGAGGACGCCGAGACGGCCGGCTGGCTGCTCGCCTCGCACGCCGCGGTCGCCCTCTCCCACGCCCGCACCCACGCCCAGATGGAACAGGCCGTCGCCACCCGGCACACCATCGGCGAGGCCATGGGCATCCTCATGGGCAGCCACCGCATCACCGAGGAACAGGCCTTCGACGCGCTGCGCCGGTACTCGCAGGAGAAGAACGTCAAACTCCGTGAAGTGGCCCGCCTGGTCTGCGCAGCAGGCTGCCTGCCGTAACCGCGGCAGAACGGCACTCCCCGGCCCGTAACCCGGAACCGGCGCCCCGCCTACCACCCCGGCCGGCGCCCCGCCTACCACCCCGGCCGGCACCCGGCCCGTCGCGCCGGCCCTCCTGCGCCCGGCCCCTTGCGCCGGTCGCCGGTCCCCGGCAGGTCAGCGGCCGGTGAAGTGCGCCTCGCGGTAGTCGTCGAGCCGGTCGAGGACCAGCAGCAGCAGGCCGCGAAGCAGAGTGTCGTGGCCGGGCCTGTCCCGGGCAGGTCCGCCCGGGCCGCCGAGTGCCCGGGCCCGGGCCACCGGCTCCGCGGGATCGGCTCCCTCCAGCGCACGGAACAGCGCGTGCCGCACGGCCTCCAGCAACGGGCCCTGTCCGTCCCCGGCGTGAGCGTCACGAACACCGGCCGACGGCGGCGGGCCGCCGCCCGCGCCGGGCAGCCGCGCGGCCAGGCAGTGCAAGGGAGCCACGGTGCGTTCGGCCAGACGGATACGGTGCCCGACCTCGTCGAGCGCGGCGGCCGAGTGACGGTGCGTCACACTCCAGCGCAGCGCCTTGCGGGCCCGGTCCAGATCCCTCCCCAGGTCGTAGGGCTGCTGCCACAGCCCCCCGGCCGGTCCCCGCCCCGCCTCCCGCCCGATCGGGACCCGGCCGGGGTGGCCGCCCGCCTCCCGCAGCAGCCGGTCGAGACGGTCGCGGTAGGCGTCGAGGCGGCCGGACAGCAGGCGGCAGGGGTCGGGAGGCCACAGCAGGGGACCCAGCAGGACGACCACCGCGATCCCGACCAGGTTCTCCACAACGCGCTGCTCCGGATAGCCGGAGACCGGCACACCGAAGACGAGCACGGCGCTGACGAGCACCTGCTGGCTGGGCACACCGTCGATGCGCAGCAGGAGACCGGCGAGGTATCCGGCGCTCACCACGACGGCGAGGGAGAAAGTGGACACCGGAAGCCAGCGCAGGGCGACCGCCGCGATGCCCACCCCCAGCAGGACACCGCCCAGCCGGTAGAGACCCAGCCGGGGGGCCCACAGCGGGATCCCGGAGAGGGTGAACACCGCGGGCAGCACGGCCGCGACGGGGGCGCTGCTGATGCCCAGTGCGACCGACAGGTACCACGACAGCGTGGCGCACACCACCATCCGGGCCCCGCCCCGTACCTCCTGCACGGTCAGCCGGGGCAGCCGCTCGAACGCGCGGCGACGGCGGCGCTGCGCGATGCTCACCGCCGACGGCATCGGGCGGCCCGGCCGGAAGCGCCTTCCCCGTACGGCGGCACGAGCACACGTCCTCCCACAGGCGATGAGACCCGATCAGATTACGAGCCGCCCCCGCGCGCCCGCGGGTCTGCGCGGAACGTGTCTCCCGCCCTCAACGTGCCTGCCGGCGGCCGTCTACGCTCGTCGACCGGCGCGGCATGGACCACGCCGGACGGGTTCAGCCGAACCGGACGGGTTCGGCAGAGGGGGGAGTGTGCGGTGCACGGGGGACTGATCGGGCTGTGGCGGTGGACGGCGTGGGGCGGGATAGGGCTGAGCCTGTACGCGGGCTGGCTGACGGCCGACGACATCCGCGACCGCGCGTCCAGCGAACGCGACATCAGCGCGGCGTGCGGCGGGCTCGTGCCGGGGGCCGCGGTGATGGACCTGCAGGGCGGGACGGTCCGGGCCAAGGCCGCTGACTACGACGAGGACCGGATCGATACGCGCGAACCGTACAGTTCCTGCACCGTCTACAAGGTGCCGGGCCCCGGCAGGACCACGGCTCTGTTCACGCTGACGGTGCGGAGCAGCGATACCACCGAGCCGATGAACCGGATCGGTGACGACAGCGCACTCGAGCCGTTCGGCCACGACTACGACGACAGCGACGCCGCCGACGACGCCGATGCCGACGGCGACGGCGACGGCGACGGGAAGAGCGATGTCACGGCGGTCGCCGACCGGCGCCCCGAACCGTGGCCGGTGGGTGACGGCACCCTGGGCCGCTACGGGAACTGGTACACGACCGTGCGCGCCGAGTGCGGCCCGGGCAGCCGTGCGACGGCCCCCGGCCTGCTGAACGTCACCGCCCGCGCCGACTACGACGACGTCTCCGCGGCCGACCGCCAACGCCTCGCCCGCCTCGCCCGCACCGCGGCCCGGGCGGCAGCCGACCGGATCGGCTGCCGGACCCGGCTGGCCGAACTGCCCGGCCGGCAGCTCGCTTCCGTGCCGTCCGCCCTGCGCCCCGCGAAGACCGCGGACGGTTCCTGCCGCTGGTTCGCCGCACACCTCACGCGGCAAGGACAGGACCGGCTGCCCGACCGCGCTCTCGCGGTACCCGCGCGCACCACCAACCCGCTCGAAGGCTGCCTGCTGGCCGTCAGCCCCGACCAGGTGGGCCGGATCGCCGGCGGCCTCGACGAGGACCAGCGCGACTACGCCCGCAGCGCGCTCACCCACTCGCCCTGGTGGCTGCGCACCGCCTCCTACTTCGGCCCGGAGGCGCACACCGTCGGATACGACGTTCCCGGCGCCGAGGACGCGATCATCAAGGCCGGAACCGCCGGACACACCGCCGGAGCCTGGTGGGCCTCCTCCGTCTGCGACGGCCAGCCCGCCCTGCACACCCTCAGTTCCAGCTACACCTACGACGACATCCTCGGCTCCCGGCGGCTGGACGCCCTCTTCCGCGCCTACGTCGACGACATCACCAGCCGCCGCGGCTGCACCGGCGTGACCTACCCGGACGCGAAGGACTTCCGCGGTCTCTGACGTTTCTGACGCCTTCGAGCACGGCACTGCCGGCCGGGGACGTCACCCCGGGACAGCAGGGCCGGCGGGCGGGGCATGCGGCGTGAGGAGCGCCGCGTCCCGGTAGGTCCTTGTCGCGGGGTCCAGAATGTAGGTGTACACCAGAGGAACGCCTGTAGCGGCCTGCTCGATCCGCCAGTAGAAGCCGATGCCTGCCTTGGCGTACTGGTCGACCTTCACGATCCGGTCGGTGGTCTCCGAGCCCGGCGACACCACCTCCGCAACCAGCAGTACGTGCTCAGGGCGGGTGGGGGTGACGTCGATCGTGTCCGCGCGGTACACGACGACGTCCGGGCGGCGATTGGTGAGCGGGACGTCCTGAAGCCGGACGTCGAAGTCCGTGTCGGCATTCCATTCCGGGCCCGCAGCGGCATCCAGGGCGTTGGCCAGAATCCGGGCCGGCCGACTGTGCCGCTTGGACGCACTCGGGCTCACGACGACCATCCCGTCCACGACCTCGATGCCGGTGCACTGCTCCTCGGACCAGGAGTCGTACTCCTCCGCCGTGATCTGCTCATGCATCCACGCCGGGGCCACCATCTCGGCCGTCACAAAGCACCTCCCGGACACTATGCGGCGGGCCTGATCCCGCTGGATCGAGCGTACTGTCTGCCATCCGTCCGTCACGCTGATCTCACGCATGCCCTCCTGCTGTCGGACACCCTGGCAACAGGCTCATGGCAGGTCGGAACGGCATGGTGGACTCGGCATCGGGGAGCGGAAAAGCGAAGTTCCCCACGATCCCGGACAGACGTCGAACAGGTCCTGCCCATGCTCTGCCCCACATCGGGTGCCGGGTACAGGTCGTGGATGCTGGCGCAATGACCGATTCACGCGAGGTAGCCATCGTCCACCTGCCGGTCCAGCACCTCCCGGCGGACCGGCTCGCCGGGCTGCTGGCCGCCTACCACCTGCGGACGCAGGCCGAGAAGGGCGAGGCCGTCGCCGACGCGGACGCGTTGCCGGACCGCTACCGGGCAGAGGTCCGCGACCCGGGGGCCGCGTTCGCCGACGACACCGTGTTGATGGCCATGAGCGGCGACACGGCCGCGGGCTGTCTCGTGCTGACCGCCCCCGCGGACGGGCGATCGGAGATCAAAAGGCTCTGGACGGACCCCGCGTTCCGCGGCCGCGGCATCGCGTCCGCCCTGATCGGCGCCGCACTCGCGCACGCCGCGGAGAACGGCGTCGGCACGGTACGCCTGTCGGTGTGGGAATGGCGGACAGGCGCCATCGCCCTGTACGAGCGGCTCGGCTTCACCATCGCCTCCTCATGGGAAACACGGGAACAACTGGTCTGCATGGAGCGCGCCGTGTGAGCAGCCGCAACCACCCGCGCCGCGGTCCGCGCACGCCCCGTAGACCCCACCGGCACGAAGCCGGTCCGCCCGGCCGGGAGCGCTCCGACCCGGCCCCGGGGCGGACACGCAGACTGGGCGGCGCCCGACGCATCCGTACGCCCGCGCTGCGGGGAAGACGAGGTAGGGCCCCTGTCCCGTGATTCCCCCGAGCCGGGACGGGGGCCCGCACCCGCCCGGTGATCGGCGCGGGAATGCCGTCACGGGCGGCCGTGTTGTCCGGCACGTGGTCGTGAAGGGGACAGTGTCCCCGGGCCTCACCTATCGCCTGCGGGGACGATCGTCCGGCTGAAGCCCCGCAGAGCCTTTCGCCGCGCAGGCGACCGCCCCTTCACGACCCACCCTTTCCTCCCGGCGGCATCGGCCCCATGATCATCGCCGTCCTGCTCGCCCGGACCGTCGACGCCGCCGCGGACCAACTCGGAGTCCGGCACCGCCGACCCGACACCCCCATGCCGCGCGGCCTGCAGGCACAGCCCGGCACGAAATCACCGACGCCCGGCCAGGACACCGGCGGCTGTGAAACCGGATCCAGAAGCGGGGAGCCGGGAACGGGGAGTCGGAGTCCGGGAGCCGGGAGCCGGGAGCCGGGAGCACCGTCGCTCCGGCCCCACCCCCGGACCACGCCCCCCGGCAGACCGCCGCTGCGGTGCCCCGGACATGACCGGTACGCCGACACAGGACGCCGATCGCGGAGCGCGTCGACCGGCCCAGGGGGAGTCCGCCCGGGGGGAGAGTCCGCCCGACGGGGTGTGACGCAGGCCATAAATCCTGTCGGCCGATCTTGGAATGCGTGAGTCCGCACCGCCGCTGCACTGCTTGTGGGCCTCCCCTGCCCTGGGGGGCGCACCGGGCAACGGTGGCCGGCGCGACTGGCCACAGGAGCAGGACGTTCATGGTCCCGCCTGCTCCGCCGCACCCGGACCGCCGCCCGCGAAAGGTACTTCCGCTCCATGCCACTGGCCCTGCTGGCCCTTGCCCTCGTCGCGTTCGGCATCGGTACGACCGAGTTCGCCACCATGGGGCTGCTGCCCCAGATCGCCGACGGGGTCGGCGTGTCCGTGCCGCACGCCGGCAACATCGTCTCCGCCTACGCGCTCGGCGTCGTCGTCGGCGCCCCCGTGCTGACGGGCATCGGCGCGCGCATCGCCCACAAACGGCTCCTGCTCCTGCTGTCCGCCCTGTTCGTGATCGGCAACGTGGCGTCCGCCCTGGCCCCCGGCTTCGGCCTGCTGTTCGCCGCCCGGTTCCTGGCGGGACTGCCCCACGGAGCACTGTTCGGCGTGGGCGCCGTCGTGGCCTCCCGGCTGGTCGCCCCCGAACGCGCCGGACGGGCCGTGTCGAGGATGTTCCTCGGACTCACCATCGCCAACATCGTCGGCGTCCCGGCCGGCACGGCTCTCGGACAGCAGCTGGGCTGGCGGTACGCCTACTGCGCCGTCGCCGTCATCGGCCTCGTCGCGCTGGCCGCGCTGGCCGCCTTCGTCCCCCACCAGCCCCGCAGCGACCAGGCCGGCATCCGGCACGAACTGCGGGCCATGGGCAACCGGCAGGTCGCCCTCGGCCTGGCCACCGCCGTCGTGGGATTCGGCGGCTTCTTCGCCGTCTACAGCTACCTGGTGCCGATCCTGACCCACCTGACGGGCTTCTCCGACTCCTCGACCACCTGGGTCCTCGCGCTCTACGGCGCCGGAATGACGCTGGGCACGCTGATCGCGGGCCCGCTGACGGACCGGGCCCTGCGCCCGACGCTGTACGGAGGACTCGCGCTGCTCGGCGCGTCGCTCGTGACGTTCTACTTCACCGTCCACAGCACGGTTCCCGCCCTGGTGACACTCGCCTTCATGGGCGCGATGGGCGCGCTCGTCACCACGCCCGTACAGATGCTGCTCATGGCCAAGGCGAAGAACGCCCCGACGATGGCCGCGGCCTCCAACCACTCCGCCTTCAACCTGGCCAACGCCGGCGGCGCCTGGCTCGGCGGTCTGGCCATCTCGGCCGGCTGGGGCTGGGCCTCGCCCGCGCTGGTGGGCGCGACGCTGGCCGCGGCCGGCCTCGGCCTGGCCCTCCTCGCGGGCTTCACGGACCGCGGGAGCGGGACCTCCGAGCTGATCACCTCGTCGGCGGCCGAAACCCCGACGCAAGCCCGGCAGATCCCGACGGCCTGACACCCCACGCACGCACGGACACCGCGGACGACGGCCCCGCACTGCCCGATCCGGGCCGACCCTCGCCCGGAGCACCCAGGAGCCGGCCGCCGCCTCCCTCTCGGGGGGCAGCGGTCCAGGCGGTGCAGGCCGCCGCCCGAACGGATCCCACCGATTGCGGCCTGCCGCGGCGCTGCGTCTCATGGACCTCATGCAGCAACGTGTCTCTGCGCCGGACGACGCCATCCCCCCGATGGAGCGCTCGCATTGGGTGGCCTTCGCGGGGATCCTGCTGTTGGTCAGCGCTCTGTTCAACCTGCTCAACGGATTCGTGGCGATCTTCAACCACGGCTACTACTCGACCGTCTACTCCCAGGGCAACCGTCTGCTCATCCTCAACTACACGGCCTGGGGCTGGATCTGGGTCGCCATCGGCATCGTGATGGCCCTGGCCGGCATCGGCGTGCTGGTGGGTTCCAGGGCGGCGCGGCTGACGGGCATCTGCCTGGCGGCGTTCTGCCTGGTCGGGCAGATGATCTTCCTTCCGGTGTACCCGTTCTGGTCCCTGGCCACCATGCTGGTTTCCGTGCTGGTCATCTACGGGCTGGTGGCCGAGCCGCGGCACGTGCACGGAGCGCGCGTGTAGAAGACCCGGAAGAATCCGGAAGCACCTCGAAGTACCCGGAAGAACCCGCAAGCCCCTCCGGTACTTCGCCGACGCCGACGCCGACATCGCCGCCGCCGCCCGGGACGAATCGCCGCCGCCGTCCCCGGACGAAGCCGGCCCGCGCCCGACTCGCCGCACGGGGCCCCGTTCCCGACCGGCGCCCGAGGCCCTGCCGGTGTGTCCCTGGCCCCCGGCGGGCTCCCGCGCTGTTTGAATCACCGCATGACAAAGCGTGACGATTCTTCTCTTTTCGGAAACCGGTTCCTGACCGTGCCCGCCCCCTCGGAGACCTTCCCCGAGGAAGGCATGTCCGCGACGGACGCCATGAGGCTCGTCGATGTGGACCTCGCCATGGAGGGCGACCCCCAGCGCAACCTCGCCACGTTTGTCACCACCTGGATGGAGCCGGAGGCGCAACGGCTGATCGCCGAGAACCTCCACCGCAATTTCATCGACCACGCGGAGTACCCCATCTCCGCCGAGATCGAGCAGCGCTGCGTGCGCATGCTCGCCGACCTCTTCCACGCGCCGGGCAGGACGACCGGATGCCGTACCCAGGGCTCGTCCGAGGCGATCATGCTCGGCGCGCTGTCGCTGAAGTGGAAGTGGCGCGAGCGCCGCCGGGCGGCCGGCCTGCCGGCCGACCGGCCCAACCTGGTCTTCGGCGGAGACGTCCACGTCGTGTGGGAGAAGTTCTGCCGCTACTTCGACGTCGAACCGCGGATCGTGCCGCTCGCCGAGGGCAAGTACACGATCGGCCCGCAGGACGTGGAGCCCCACCTCGACGAGAACACGATCGGCGTCGTCGCCGTCCTCGGCACCACGTTCACCGGCCACAAGGACGACGTCGTCGGCATCGACAAGCTGCTGCGGGACATCCGCGAGGAGCGCGACCTCGACATCCCGATCCACGTCGACGGCGCCAGCGGCGCGTTCGTGTGGCCCTTCCTCTACCCGGACTCCAAGTGGGACTTCCGGCTCGAACAGGTCCGCTCGATCAACGTCTCGGGACACAAGTACGGCCTGGTCTACCCCGGCATCGGATGGCTGGTCTTCCGCGAGGAGTCCGACCTGGCCGAGGACCTCGTGTTCTACGAGAACTACCTGGGCAAGACCGACGCGACGTTCACGCTGAACTTCTCCACCGGCGCGTCGATGGTGCTCGCCCAGTACTACAACTTCGTCCGGCTCGGCCGCCAGGGCTACACCTACGTCATGAAGATGATGCAGGAGAACGCCCGCGCACTGGCGGACAACCTGCGCAGCACCGGCCGCTTCGAAGTCATCGGGAGCGACCTCGAGCAGCTGCCGCTCGTCGCCTTCCGCCTCGCCGGCGAGCACGACTACGACGAGTCCGACATCGCCTGGCAGCTCTCGGCCGAGCGGGGCTGGATGGTGCCCGCCTACACGCTCCCGCCCGACGCGCAGCGGGTGAAGATCCTGCGCGCCCTGGTCAAGGAGACGCTGAGCCGCGAGCAGGTCGATCGCCTCAGCCAGGACATCGCCGACGCGTGCCGCACGCTGGACGACAAGGGCGCGACCCACGAGACCGAACGCACCCAGGTCAAACGCGGCACCGGCTACTGACGCCACGGGCACGGAACAGCGGTTCCGGACGACCGGCCACGGCGCCCCCGGCCCGCCGGCGCCCCCCCGGCAGTCACCGGCGCCCGGCCGGTCACCGGCCGTCCTCGACCCGCCGCCAGGCCGCGCCCCCGGCCGGCCTCCTGCGCCCCCGGCTGCCCCCGCCGCCCGGGGGCCGTCCGCGTCAGGCGACCAGCTCGGCGATGCTCCGGGCCGTCAGCCACAGGCCCAGGAGCAGGGAGAGCGTGACGACCAGCTGCTCCTGGTGCCGCTCCAGCCAGCTCCGCAGGGCGTTCAGCCGGGCGTTGGCGACCGCCGGCGCCCAGACCACGTACATCTCCATGACGATGAGGCTGAGGGTGGCCAGCAGGCAGTAGCCGGTCAGCGCGAGCCAGTCGGAGAGGGTGGACAGGTCCGCGTCGACGGCGGTCGCGGCGCCGGCGCCGACCAGCGCCCAGGGCTGCAGCAGCCAGGCCAGACCGGCCGCCGTGACGGGGGAGGCGTTGTCGATCCGGGCGGCCCAGCGCGGCGGCCCGTGCGGGCGGGGCGGTCGGCGGTGCCGGTACGCGCCGTACAGCACCAGCGCCAGGCCGATGGCGAGCTTCGCGACGATCACGGCAGTCGAGGGCGCGCTGTGCCGGGCCGGGGGCTGACCGCCGGTCACCAGCACCACGCAGGCGATCACCGCGATCAGGTTGGCCAGCCACGACAACAGGAACGCCAGACCCTGGCGGACACCGTGCCGCGAGGAGAGCAGCAGGATGAAGGCGCTGTTGTGCAGAGGTCCCAGGCTGATGGCCAGGCCGATCACAACCAGGTCGAGGACCATCGGAGCAGCCACTCCTGGGTGTCAGGACCGTCGGGCCGCCCTGTGGACGAGCGGACCGGTCGGCAGCGGGACGCGGCGCTGCCGCGGCGCCGCATCCCGACTCTGCAAGCGACGACCCCGCTGGTCAAGCGGCCACGCCCGCATGGCGGCACCGGCTGCCCGACACGGGCCCGGCGGCGTGGTCCTGGTCATGCCGACGACCCTGATGCGCCCTCGGCCGGCCGCCCCCGGAGCATGCTCCCCGTCAGCCCCGTCAGCCCCGTCAGCCCCGTCAGCCCCGTCAGCCCCGTCAGCCCCGTCAGCCCCCCTGTTACGTTCCCGGGCCGCCGGGTACTCGGCAGCGCGTTTGCGCACCCGCCACCACCCGCTTCACCTGGGGAGAGACGATGGCCGCCTTCGGGTACTTCCTGTCGTGCGAGGAGCACAGCCCGGCAGAACTTGTCGATCAGGCCCGGATGGCCGAGCAGGCCGGCTTCGAGTCCCTGTGGATCTCGGACCACTACCACCCGTGGAACGACCGTCAGGGCCAGAGTCCGTTCGTGTGGACGGTGATCGGCGCACTGTCCCAGGCCGTCTCGCTGCCCGTCGAGACGGCGGTGACCTGCCCCCTCGTCCGCACGCATCCCGCCGTGATCGCCCAGGCGGCCGCCACCAGCGCGGCGCAGCTGGGCGGCGGCCGCTTCCGGCTGGGGGTCGGCACCGGCGAGGCGCTCAACGAGCACATCCTGGGCACCGCGTGGCCCGAGGCGTCGGTGCGGCTGGAGATGCTGGAGGAGGCGCTCCAGATCATCCGGCAGCTGTTCACCGGCGAGCAGACGAGCCACCGCGGCAAGCACTACACGGTGGAGAACGCCCGGCTGTACACCCTGCCCGACGAGCCGGTGCCCATCGACGTCTCCGCCTTCGGCCCGCAGGCCGCCGAGGTCGCGGCGCGCATCGGCGACGGCCTGATCACGATGATGCCCGACCCCGCCCTGGTCGAGCGCTTCCGCCGCGGCGGTGGCGCCGCCAAGCCGGTGTACGGCGGGCTGAAGGTGTGCTGGGGCACGGACCGGCAGGAGGCGCTGCGCACGGCGCACCGTCTGTGGGCCAACGAGCAACTGCCCGGGGAACTCCCGCAGATCCTGCCCACCCCGCGCCATTTCGAGCAGGCGTCCGAGCTGGTCACCGCGGAGAAGGTGGCCGGCTCCGTACCGTGCGGCGATGATCCCGACGCGCACCTCGAGGCACTGACCGCGTTCGTCGACGCGGGCTTCGACACCGTGTACGTCAACCAGATCGGCAAGGACCAGCAAGGCTTCTTCGACTTCTACCGCACGAAGGTCCTGCCGCGCCTGCGCGGCTGACCACGCCGAGCCCGGCGCCCGGCAGCGGCACGGGGGCGGGCGGCGTGGCGTGACGTGGCTCCGGTCGTCCTGCGCGACCGGCCGCGCGGCCCCACCGCCCCGCATGCGGATCTTTCATTCCCGCAACCCCGGGTACCCGGCGTTGCGGCGTCCTGCGGAACCGAACGACGCCGGTGACGACCAGCCAAGACCAGTGACGACCAGCGAGGAGCGGCGATGAGCAGGGTGAAGGAAGCGGTGGACGTCGACGTCCCCGTCCACACGGCCTACAACCAGTGGACGCAGTTCGAGGAGTTCCCGAACTTCATGGAGGGCGTCGAGGAGGTGCGCCAGCTCGACGAGCGGCACAACCACTGGACCACCAAGATCGGCGGGGTGCGGCGCGAGTTCGACACCGAGATCGTCGACCAGCTCCAGGACGACCGGATCACCTGGCGGGTCGTCGACGGCGAGTCCCGCCAGCGCGGATCGGTCCGGTTCGAGCGCCTGGACGACACCCACACCCGGGTGGAGCTCACGATGGACGTCGAGCCCACCGGCATGGCCGAGAAGGGGGCGGACCTGCTCGGCATGATCGACCGCCAGGTCAAGGGAGACCTCCACCGCTTCAAGGACTACATCGAGCAGCGCGGCGGCGAGACAGGCGCCTGGCGCGGACGCATCCGGCCCGGCGACCCCGGCCCGGCCCTCTGACCGGTCCGCGCGCGTGGACGGCCCCGTCGACCGCATCGCACACCCCTGGGGCGGCCGTACCCCGTACGGCCGCCACGGGCGGTGGCCCACGCGCGTGGACACCTACCTCGCACCGGGCGTCGACCCGGACCGGGTGCAGCGCTGGGTTCCGGCCGCGTCGGTCCTGCATTCCGACGGGGACGCCATGGACATCGCGGTCGCCGACGGCCGCATGGCCGGCGTGCGCGGCCGGGCGGACGACCGCGTCAACCACGGCCGGCTGGGCCCCAAGGACCTGTTCGGCTGGCAGGCGAACGCCTCCCGGGAACGCCTCACCCGCCCCCTGCTGCGCGTCCGCGGACACCTGACCGAGTGCGACTGGGACACGGCGATGGAACACCTCGCCGGCCGCTCCCGCGAACTGCTCGCGCAGCGGGGCCCGGAATCCATCGGGTTCTACACCAGCGGGCAGCTCTACCTCGAGGAGTACTACACGCTCGCGGTGCTGGCCCGGGCCGGGATCGGCACCAACCATCTGGACGGCAACACCCGCCTGTGCACGGCCACCGCCGCGGAAGCGCTCAAGCAGTCCTTCGGCTGCGACGGGCAGCCGGGCAGCTTCGACGACATCGACCACGCGGACGTGATCGCGCTGTTCGGGCACAACATCGCCGAGACACAGCCCGTGCAGTGGATGCGCATCCTCGACCGGCTGGACGGCGCCGACCCGCCCCGCCTGCTCTGCGTCGACCCGCGCCCCACCCCGGTGGCCCGCCGGGCGGCCGTCCACCTGGCCCCACGGCCCGGCACCAACCTCGCGCTGCTCAACGCGCTCCTGCACGAGGTCATCCGCACCGGCCGCACCGACCGCGACCATCTGGCGGCGCACACGGTCGGCTTCGAGGAACTGGCCCGCCGCCTCGAGGAGTGCACCCCGCGGTGGGCGGCGCGGATCTGCGACGTACCGGCCGCCTCGATCGGCGCGGCGGCCGAACTCCTCGGCACCGCCGACCGGCTCCTGTCCACGGTCCTTCAGGGCGTCTACCAGTCCCACCAGGCCACCGCCACGGCCGTGCAGATCAACAACCTCCACCTGATCCGCGGCATGCTGGGGCGGCCGGGCGCCGGGGTGCTCCAGATGAACGGCCAGCCCTCCGCCCAGAACACCCGCGAATGCGGAGCCGACGGCGACCTGCCCGGCTTCCGCAACTGGCAGAACGCCGGCCATGTCGCCGACCTGGCGCGGGTGTGGAACGTGGAACCGGCCCTCCTCACACACCACGCCCCGCCCACCCACGCGATGCAGATGTTCCGCCACGCCGAGCAGGGCTCGATCCGCATGCTGTGGATCAGCGGCACCAACCCGGCGGTGTCCCTGCCCGAGCTGTCCCGCATCCGCGCGATCCTGGCCCAGGAGCGCCTCTTCGTCGTCGTGCAGGACCTGTTCCTCACCGAGACCGCCCAGCTCGCCGACGTCGTGCTGCCGGCCGCGACCTGGGGGGAGAAGACCGGGACGCTCACCAACGCCGACCGCACCGTGCACCTGTGCGACAAGGCCGTCGAACCGCCCGGCGAGGCCCGGCCCGACCTGCACATCTTCCTCGACTACGCGGCCCGCATGGACTTCCGCGACAAGGACGGCCGGCCCCTGATCGGCTGGCACGACCCGCAGTCCGCCTTCGAGGCGTGGAAGGCGTGCAGCGCCGGCCGGCCCTGCGACTACACCGGCCTCACCTACGACACGCTGCGCCGGGGCGGCATCCAGTGGCCCTGCACCGCGCAGTGCCCGGACGGCACCCCGCGCCTCTACACCGACGGGATCAGCTGGGCCCACCCCGACCTGTGCGAGAGCTACGGCAAGGACATGGTGACCGGCGCCGCCGACGACGAGGCCGCCTACCGCGCTCTCAACCCGGACGGCAAGGCCGTGATCAGGGCCGCCGACTACCGTCCGCCGCACGAACAGCCGGACAGCACCTACCCGTTCCAGCTGACCACGGGCCGCACCCTCTACCACTTCCACACGCGCACGAAGACCGCACGAGCGCCCCAGCTGAACGCGGCCGCGCCCGACGTGTGGGTGGAAGCGGCGGCCGGCGACGCCGACGCGCTCGGCCTCGAGGAAGGCGACCTGGTCGAGGTCACCACCCGCCGCGGCGCCCTGCGCGGACGGCTGCGGGTGAGCGGCATCCGGCCGGGGCTGCTGTTCGTCCCCTTCCACTACGGCTACTGGGACACCGGGGGCGGCCACGGCCCGGACGGCGACGTGCCCGGCCGCGCCGCGAACGAGACGACGGCCACCGACTGGGACCCCGCCTCCAAGCAGCCGCTGTTCAAGACCGCCGCGGCCGCCCTCCGCCTCGTCCGGCGCGGCGACGGCAGCCCGGCCCCCGCCCCGACCACCACCGCGTCGGCTCCCTCGCGCGCCGGCACCGCACCGCCCACGGCCGGCGGCCCCACGGCCCTCGCCACGTCCCGTGACACCCACCCCCAGGACCCCCGCTAGACGGCACAGCCCCTGACCGACGGCACAGCCCCCGGCAGAGGGCACGGCCCCTGCAGACGGCACGGCCGCCCTCCTGCCCCCGCCCACCACCACGGCGGAAACCGCCCCGCCGCCCCGCCGGTCCGGCGGGCGCGGAGCACCGGGGCACCGGCCGGCGGACTCTTTGTGCGGCGCCTGTGAATCTTTTGCCGGGGCGGTGAGCCCCCACGGCTCCGCACGCGTACTTCTCTTCGTCCGCCTTCCCCGGGGCTCGGGGTGACGGCAGGTCAGCGGGTTCCACGGGCAGGAGGAATGGTGCAACTTTCGCGGAACATGGTGGGCACGGTCGTCGTGGGGGGCGCGCTGGCGCTGACCCTGGGGGCGCTGGCCTACCCGTCGATGCTCGGCCTCGACACCGTGTCGACCTCGGGCGACCGGATCATCGCCAACACCCAGTGGGGCCCCTTCACCGAGAGCGACCGCGCCTTCGTCGTGGCGGTGCGCGCGGCCGGCCTGTGGGAGCACCCGGTCGGGCTGATCGGGCTGCAGAAGGGGCAGAGCAAAGGGGTCCTCACCGCCAGTCAGCACCTGGTCGACGGGCACGCGGCACTGGACGAGACCTGCCGCAAGATCGCGCCGATGCTGAACGTGACACTGCCCAACATCGCCAGCCCGCAGCAGGAAGGTTTCGTCAACACGCTGAAGGCGGACCAGGGCAAGCAGTTCGACGTCGACTTCGCCAACATCCTGCGCATGACGCACGGTTCGATCTTCAACACGGTGGCGAAGGTCCGCTCGACGACGAAGAACACGCTGGTGCGCGCGCTGGCCGACCAGGCCAACGACACCGTCCTGGACCACATCACGGTGATGGAGCAGACCGGTCTGGTCGACTTCGACACCACGCTGTTCACCCAGACCACGCCGCCGAAGCTGCCCAAGTCGGACATGACCCCGCCGGTCCCGCCCGCCGGCCAGCCGCTGGTCGTCCTGCCCCCGCCGCCGAACGCCACCTCCACCCCGGTGGACCTGGGCCCGGCCATGAACGGCCCGGCCGCCAACGGCAGTTAGGCCGGGCGGCAGCGGGACAGCGCCGACGCCGGGAACCGTCCCGCAGCCAGAGACGACCTCTTTGATGTCGCAGCGGGGTTGCGGTGCTCGACTTCCGGTTGTCAGGCGCTCTTCGGGGGAGGCCGTCGGTGCTTTCGGCGCTGCTGAGTATCGTGGCGGGACTGCTCCTGCCCGTCGCCGTCTTCATGCTGGTCATCGGCAGGCAGTGGCTCTGGGGCCCCGAGGCGCTGGAACTGCCCTGGCGCCTGCTCTACGTCTTGGTCCTCGCCGTGCTCTTCCTGGTCATCGGCCTGGGACTGTGGGCCGATGTCAGCTGCGGCGCCGACTGCGAACCCGCCCTGACGCCCGTCTATCCCTGAGGCACCGGCCCGCCCCGGGATAGCCCTACTCGGGGGCGGCCCTCCCCGGGGCGGGTTCGCCTCCTGGTGCACCGGACCGGACCAGCGGTGCCTTGAGCCGGGTGCGTCCCCGGTGCGGTGGTGCGGTGTCTGCCCACGCTGCCCTCGCTGCCGACCGCGATCGCCGGATCCACAGGCACCGAGGCCGGTGGCCCGGCGGCGACGGCGGCGGACTGGGGCCCGGCGGGGGACCGGGGGGGACTGGGCCCTGCCGTGCTCGCCCGGCAGTGCCGACGCCCTGCCGAGGCCGCGCGCACGGGCGGCGCACCGGTGGTCGTGCTGACGACCTGAGTGCGGACAGCCGCGCCGAAGGACCTGCGGTGCCGGAGCTACGCGCCGGTCGGGAATGAAGAGGCCGGAGCGCGTGTTCCCCACCATGTAACTGACATGCTCCGGTCAATCCGGGGGGTGTGGGTGAAAGGAGGACCTCATGGCACGCAGCAACATGCGTCCCGTCGTCACGCTGAGATCGACGGCCGGGACCGGCGTCACCTACGTGACGCGCAAGAACCGCGGCAACGATCCCGACCGGCTCGTCCTGCGCAAGTACGACCCGGTCGCCGGGAAGCACACCGCCTTCCGCGAAGAACGCTGAACCACGCTTCCGCCCCGGCGGACAGCCATAAGGAAGGAAACCCCATGAGGCCCCGCATCCATCCCGAATCCCGGCAGGTCGTCTTCCGTGACCGCGCCGCGAACGCCCTCTTCCTCACCCGCTCCACAGCGGCCTCGGTCCGGACGGTCGAGTGGGAGGACGGCAACACCTACCCGCTGATCGACGTCGACATCTCATCGGCGAGTCACCCGTTCTACACCGGCACCTCGAGGGTCGTGGACACCGCCGGGCGGGTCGAGCGGTTCGAGCGCCGCTACGGCCGCACCGCCCCGGCCCGCCCCTGACCGCGGTCCGTCGTCCGTCGTCCGAACAGGAGGAGCAGACCATGAAGGTACGCAAGTCCCTGCGTGCGCTGAAGTCCCGACCGGGGGCCCAGGTGGTACGCCGCCGGGGCGTGGTCTTCGTCGTCAACAAGAAGAACCCCCGCTTCAAGGCTCGCCAGGGCTGACAACACCCGTCCGTCCGGCTGGCCGGCCCGCACGCTGCGCAGCCGACCCGGCCCGGGAGCCCGCCCGGCCGGTGAAGGGCGCGGGAATGCCGGTGCGGCGGGCCGTGTTGTGGACGGTGTGGTGGTGAAGGGGACAGTGTCCCCGGGCCTCACCTATTGCCTGCGGGGACGATCGTCCGGCTGAAGCCCCGCAGAGCGTTTCGCCGCGAAGGCGACCGCCCTTCACGACCACGCTCTTTCGTCTGCGGCCCCGGGCCGGCGTCCTTCGCCGGCCCGGGGCCGCAGACGTGTGCGCCGCCGACGCGCGGCGGGACCGGCCCGCCCCAGCCGGCCCGCCCCAGCCGGGAAGCCCCCGCACCCGCCCGCCAATGTGCCGCCGCGCCCCGTTCCAAGAAGCCGCCGAAGTGCAGGAGAGCCAGCCAGGGGCAGCTCCCGGATGCCCCCGCCGGGGGATCGGCAACGTGTGATCATCCACGAGCGGCTCGCGGCGTGCTTACGGCTGCCGGGGGCGGGGAAGTGATGATCTCCATGACGAGCGCGATGCAGAACTACAGCCTCCTGTGGACCGACCCGGACGGCACCCCGCAGGCGTCCGCGGGCAGGTACGACAAGCGGTCCGCGAAGCACCGCCGCACCGAACTGAAAGCGGTGGGCTGCACCCGCGTTGAGATCGTGCCGGTCAGACCCGGCGAAGTCCCCGAACCCGTTTCCTGAGCAGGGCGGGAAGGGGCGGACCAGCCTGGGGCGGACCAGCCCGGGGCGGGACGGCCCCGGCAGGAGACCCGCACGACACCGATACCGCTGCACCCCGGCCGCGCAGCGCCTGACTGACGCCCGCTCGCGCTCGGCCGCGCCGCTGGGCCCGAGTCCCCGACGAGCACACGACTGCCGGCCGGTCCGCCGCAGCGCGGCAGCCTGTCGCGGGAAGGGAGCGCGTCCTGGCGGGCCGACTGGCCAGGCACTCCGTCCTGGTCGCCGCAGGCCCGCCGTCCTCCGGGCGGAACGCGGCTGCGCAGCACTCCTGAGCGCCTGAGCGCCTGAGCGCCTGAGCGCCTGAGCGACGGGAGCAGTGCGACGCTGCCACTTCCTCAGCCGCACGGGGGAGCCGACTCCCGCCGATCGCTGACCCCGGACCGGCCCATCGGCGGCCGCGCTCGCCGACCTGACTTCTCCGATAGTGCGCTCCGCATCTCCCTCGGCACCCCCACGGCGTTCCCTCGGCACCCCCACGGGCGGGCTGCCGGCCGCAGCGGCGTTCAGGCCGGCCGTCGGCGGCGAGGAGGAGGCCGTAGCCCCCTCCCGCCTTCCTGCGCACGGTCACCGGGCCTGATGACATCGCCCCGCACGCCGGGCCGGAAGGGTTGTGGGGAAAGCCGGTGACATCCCTCACGTGCCCGTTCCCCGTCAACGTGCCGCGATAGTACGTGGCGCGTGGTCGACATAGGCGGATCTGGGATACGGAAGCAGGCATACACGGCACATCGGCCGGAGTCGCCGGTCCGGGTCACCGGCCCCCAGCCGCCGGACTGTCTCTGCCGTCCTTCTGACGGAGTGTGAGGCGCCGTCGGTGTCCGGCGCGGCGGCCCCGCACAATCCCGGCCCGGATTCAAGGGGCGCCCGCGTCTACTAGGCGAGGTAGTGGAAGCCCCCGTTGCCGTGCCCTCACGCGGCTTTTAACAATGACGGCCCCGCAAGGCGTCCCCGCAGGTCAAGCGCAGTGTCTGTGCGAAACCGAGCCTGCCGGAGGCGTAAGGAGAGTCGACCGAACGAGGTCCGTATGAGGAACCACCGGAAGCACCGCAGGAAGACGCGCCGCCGGCCCATAGCCGTCGCCGTCCTGGCGATGAGCGCGGTCGCGGTGCCGTCGGCCGCCATGGCGTGCATGGGCGACGGGGGAGCGGAGGCCATCACCGCCACGACCGGCTCTCCCTGGACGGACGGGAAGAAGGCGTCCTGGAACGGACACCGCACGGACGGGGAGAAGACATCCTGGGACGGGCGCCGGGGGTGGGACACCTGGACCGCGAAGCCCACGGCGACCGCTTCGCCCTCGGCCTCGCCGACGACCTCTCCCGGGACCGCGGCGCCCGCCCCGGACAAGCCCGAGGCGCCCGTCGCGAAGACGACCGCCCCGCCCGCCCCGACGAGGACCACCTCCGCGCCGAAGCAGACCGCCGCGCCCCTCTCGACGGCCACCGCCGCGCCGAAGCCGCCCGCCACCACGGCTCCCGCCGCCACCACGGCCCCCGCCACCGCGGCGACCTCGGCCGTCGCCCGCGTGGTCGCCCTGGTCAACAGCGAGCGCGCCAAGGTCGGTTGCTCCCCGGTCACCCTGAACGCCAAGCTCTCGCAGGCCGCCCAGGCCCACAGCGCGGACATGGCGAGCCACAACACCATGTCCCACACCGGTTCCGACGGCTCCGACCCGGGGCAGCGGATCACGCGCGCGGGCTACCTCTGGAGCACCTACGGCGAGAACGTCGCCTACGGGTACGCCACGCCGGAGCAGGTCATGGCGGGCTGGATGGCCAGCGCCGGTCACAAGCGCAACATCCTGGACTGCGGTTTCAAGGAGATCGGTGTGGGGGTGGCGCAGCCCGGCAACTACTGGACGCAGGACTTCGGCACGGCCCGCTGACGCTCGCGGGACCCGGGAGCCGTCACGGCCCGCCGGCCATCACGCCGGCCGTTGCCTCTCCGCAGGGGTTCTTGCCGCCCCGCGCAGAGCGAGGGCTGCCCGCGAGGCGCCCTGGCTCTGCGTGCGGGGGAGGGGCGGTCGGCCCGGGAAGCGGACCGCGCGGTCCGGGGAGCGGACCGCATGGCCGTGCCCGATCACCCGGCGGACGCCTGCCGGCTGTGGTCCCTGACCGACTTCTCGATGGTGTGCGCGCACGCGGTGAACATCTCGATCTGTTCGGGGGTCAGATCGCGTACGGAAATCTCCTCCAGGGTGCGCCACATGTCGGCGATGGGCTCCTGCAGGGCACGTCCGGCGTCGGTGAGGCTGACCACCATGACCCGCCGGTCGTGGGCGGCGGGCTCCCGGGTGAGCAGTCCGGCCTCCTGCATGCGGCGCAGCGACTTGGAGACGGTGGAATGGTCCAGGCCGACCCGTTCCAGCAGTTCTCCCTGCGTCTGGCCGTCCCGGTCGAAGAGCTGCATCAGCAGCAGTTCCTGTCCCGGGTGCAGGTTGAGCGCGCGCAGCATGGCGGCGGCGTGGCCGCGGTGGGCGCGGGCGAGCTGGAAGACGGCGTAGCTCAATCGTCCCTCGCGCGCCGCGTTCGGCAGCTCCGATGCGGTGATGTCGGACATTTTCTGCTCCCTGCCCACCGGAGTGGAGGTAGTCGTTCAGTTGACGGTGAGGACGATCTTCCCGCGGTTGTGGCCGGCGTCGCTGGCCTGCTGCGCCTTCGCGGCCTCTGCCAGCGGGTAGGTGGCGCTGAGCGTGGTGACCAGTGTGCCGTCGGCGGCCTGCCGGGCCAGTTCGGCCAGCCGGGCGGCGGAGCGGCGCTGCGGGCCCTCCGCGAAGACGACGCCGAGTTCGCGGGCGCGGAAGTCGGCGGTGGTGACGATCCGGTCGGTGCCGCCGCGCAGGACGATGGAGTCCTCCAGCGCGCCCTTGCCCGCGGCGTCGAAGACGGCGTCGACGCCTTCGGGGGCGAGCTTCCGAACCCGCTGGACCAGGTCGTCCCCGTAGACCAGCGCGGTCGCGCCGAGCGAGGTGACGTACTCCTGGTTGGCGGCTCCGGCCGTGCCGATGACGCGGGCCCCGCGGGCGACGGCGAGCTGGACGGCGATGGTGCCGAGCGCGCCGGACGCGCCGTGGATCAGCAGCGTCTCGCCCGAGGTGACGCCGAGCAGGTCCAGCACGCGTTCGGCGCCGTCGCTCGCCACGGGCAGGGCGGCGGCGTGGGTCCAGTCCAGGCCGGCCGGCTTGGGCGCGAGGACGGTCGCGGGTGCCAGGGCGTACTGGGCGTAGGAGCCGGTGTCGGACCAGCCCAGGACCTCGTCCCCCGCCTTCAGGTGGTCGACGCCCTCGCCGACGGCGTCGACCACGCCGGCGATCTCCCCGCCGGGGACGGCGGGCAGCGTGGTGGGGAAGATGGCCTCCATGACGCCGGAGCGGATCTTGCCGTCCACCGGGTTGACACCGACGGCCTGCACCCGCACACGGACCTGGCCGGGGCCGGGCCGGGGAATGTCGATCTCCGCCTCGTGCAGGACCTCGGTGCCGCCGAACGCGTCGAAAACGATGGCCTTCATCATTGCGGTTCTCCTCAGGGGCTGCTGCACCGACCACTTTCTGTGGCCAGCCACATAAAAGTAGCACCGATTATGTGGCTGGCCAAGTAATTGTGGAGAGCGGACCTCGGCGTGCCCGCCGGACACGCTGCCGCTCCAACGCCGCCGCACGGACCGACCTGCTGGAACCGGCCGGATCAGCGCCGTCGCGGATCCCGGCGAGCGGCCGGGAGACGACTCAAGACACAGGCGTCCCGGCCGCGCCCCTGCCGCCACCACGGTGAACACGGGACGCAAGATGGAGTGGCCGCCGCGCCCCGGACGGCCCGCGCTCCCCGGACAGCCCGGCCTCGATGATGTTCGTGCCGTTGTCGATCCGGCCCCGTCCCGTTCGACATCCTGAGGGAAGACGCATCGCCCTGCGAGGATGCGACAGGACCTGACGAGGGAAGTCATGGATCAGCTGCTGCGCGTGCAGAACTTCACGATCTCCAGCGATGGTGTCGCCGCCGGCGAGGACCAGAGCCTGGAGCGGCCCTTCGGCCACCACATCGATCCGGGAAAGCTCTTCGCCTGGGCCGGCGCCACGGCGAGCTGGCCCAACCGCACCGACCCCGGAGGGAGCCGGGGCCTGGACGACTACTTCACCCGGGACTTCAGCCACAACATCGGCGCCGAGATCATGGGCCGCAACAAGTTCGGACCCCAGCGCGGCCCGTGGCGCGACCACACATGGCGCGGCTGGTGGGGTGACGAGCCGCCCTTCCACACGCCGGTGTTCGTCCTGACCCACCACGAGCGCCCGTCGTTCACGCTCGGCGACACCACCTTCCATTTCGTGGACGGCGACCCCGCCGACGTCCTCGAACAGGCGCGGAAAGCCGCACAGGGCAGGGACGTCCGGCTCGGCGGCGGCGTGAGCACTATCCGGGAGTTCCTCGACGCCGACCTCGTCGACACCCTCCACGTGGCCGTCGCACCGGTGACACTCGGGACCGGGCTACGCCTGTGGGATTCGCCCGACGAACTGCTGGACCGGTTCCACATGGAGGTCGTGCCCAGCCCGAGCGGTATGACGCACCACCTCTTCTGGCGCAGATGACACAACAGGCGCGGCAGGGTGGGGCGGGTCGGCGCGATGTGCACACGGCGAGGGCACGGCGGCCGCGCCGGCGGCACAGCCCTGCCGCCCCGACCCGGAGGATCAGGAGGCGAGCGTCCCCCAACTCCCCAGTGAAACCGCCCGGTTACCGGGTCGCCAGCTCCGGACCGATCCTGTCCGAGCGGTCCGGGAAGCCGTCACTCGTCCCGGACGAGGCGCACGCGTGAGGCGTGCGGCGTGAGGCGATTCTCGCCGTGGAGGGCCGGCCGGCCGGCCGGCGCGGCCGAGAACGAGCGCGCCGGCCGGCCCTCCACGTCGATGATTTCGTGCTCCTGCGCTCGCAGCTGAACCCACGAGGCAGCGACCTCGCCCAACTCGGGGCCCCCGGCATCCATGAGTGCGGTGGACAGGCGAGGCGAGATCGCGAAGACGGCACAGCCGCCGTTGTCCTCGCCGGCGACGACACGCGGTTCGCCGGCTTCGGCGAGTTCCTCGAAGCTGCCGCCTGCAAGAAGGCATTCCCACTCGACCACCGCTTCCTCGGGGTCGAAGTTGCCGAAGGAGAGCGATCCGCATGCCCGCCCTGGTCCGCTCCGGAGGGTCAGAGCCGCGGACGTGTCGTCCGGCGCCATGAAGAACCTGACGATGATGCTCACCCGGGCGTCATCCCCGACGGCCCACGCCCAGCATCTGCCGGACAGCTCCTAGTCGGCGGTCACGCCCCAGTAGCCGATGTGCGTGGGCCTGCCGTCGCGGTAGAGCACGGTGCAGTTTCCCTGGGCGCGGCTGGGGAATTCCAACCGATCGGAATCGAGAGCGGCGTCCCACTCCTCGTAGGTGGGCCGGCCGTGAGGAGCCCACGCACGCACTTCGTCCTCCGTCAGCGGCCGCATGAACGGACCGTCGTCGGTGTCCTCGGCTTCGATCATGAGGGGGAAGTCCAGGACGGATGCCGTGCCGCCGGTGAAGATGTACTCCTGCCACTCCGGGTCGTGCCACAGTTCCTCGACGGACCGGCCCTCGAAACCGTGGTTGTCCCGCGCCAGCTCGTCTTCCTGGGCCTGCCGGAACGCGGCCGCCAGGTCCTGCTGATACGGGCCCGTGTGAGTCCATGCGTTGCCGCCCATCCGCGTCCCCTCTCCCTCTGAACTGCTTGATCAGGAACGGAGCGTAAGGGACGGCACTGACAGGGCAGCACGTCCCGCAGGGTGCTGCCTGGCCGACGCCGAGTGCGGCGGTGATGAGGGTAGGCCGGCGCGCCCGCGGTGAAGCTACGACCAGAGCCTGATCATGGCGGCGGTGGCCGGGGCCTGCATCGTGATCGCAGCCTGCACCGCGGTCCGCCGGCCAGATCACCCTCGCTGCGGCGCAGCAGGTGCTCGACCGCCACCCGCAGTGTGCCGTCGTGCTCGCCCGTGGCAGCGGCCCGGGTCTCGGCCTGCTCCCTGCGACCGAGGGCGGCGGCTTCACTCCTTCGGCCGCGCCCGTGCCGTGCGCAGGTAGTCCAGGCCGGCGTGATCCGTCACGTCGGAGTCAGCGCTCAGACGGTGGACCACGGTCCAGCGCCCGTCCGGGACGGCGCCGGCGAAGACGGATGCCGTGCCTGTCGCTCCGTTGTGCCAGATCACGGGCAGCGGTCCCGTGCGTTGCCATCCGAGCCCCGGGTCTCCAAGTGAGCGATCGAGCACGAGAGCCGTCAGCACGCGTGCCAGTGTGCGGGGAGTCGCCCACAGGCCGCCGGCGGGCAGGACGGCGCCGGTCATGGTCCACGGTTTCACCGTGCGGCCGAACCACCTGGTCGGCAGCAGACGGCTGTGCTGCGGCGGTGTGGCACTCATGGCGTGCGGCGGCAGGCCAAGGGGTGACAACACCAGTCCGGCGACGAGTTCCTCGTACTCCTGCCCGCTCGCCGCTGCCAGCGCCGCGCCGAGCACGGCATAGCCGAGGTTGGAGTACTCCTGGCGTTGTCCCGCGGGGGCGACGGCGAGCAGGTCGAGGCCGGCGAGCAGCTCGCGCAGCCGGTCGTCGGTGAACGTCCGGTACGGGTCGCGGCGGGACGTGCCAGGGGGCAGCCGGGGCAGACCTGAGGTGTGCTCCGCCAGATGACGCAGGGTGATCCCGGTTCCGGGCGGGGCGCCGAGCCATCGCTCGACGGGGTCGTCAGGCGTCAGCACCCCTTGCGCGGCGAGTTGTTGGAGGATGGTCCCGGTGATGACCTTGGTGAAGGACCCGACCTCCACGTATGTGTCGGGGTCGTGTGCGCCGGTGACGATCGGATGCTCGTCGGCGCTGCCGAGGATGCAGGTGGGGACGGTGCGCATGGCGGTCAGTTCGCTGTCTGGGGAACGGGGGCATCGACTGTGCGGTCGCTGTCCGGCGCGCTCTCCTCGGTGACGGTCCGGACGCCTCCGGGCTGTTCCGGCGTCCAGCGTGCTGTGATGCCGCGTGCCGTCCGGCGTGCACGGGCCAGGGCCGACGAGAGGAAGATCAGGTCGCAGGCGATCATCGTCAGCGCGAACGCGGTGAGTCCCATGAACACGCCGATGGACACATGGAAGGCGATGGATGCCGCCGCCGTCCACGGGCGCAGCCTCGCCACCAGGATCCCCATCGGGAAGTACACGAGGAACAAGGTGGTGCTGTAGGTGCCGAGGAAGACGAGGACGTCGTTGTCGTAGACCAGGCTGGACCATCCCGGCAGCTCGAACTCGGGAACGCGCATGATGTAGAAGAGCGCGGTGCCGTCCTGCCACACCTCTCCCTGCACCTTGTACAGACCGCTCACCACGTACACGAGGCACATCTGCACGGCGATCGCAGCCACGCCGAGATTATGCAGGGGGACGCGCAGGCAGCGCAGGCCTTCGGGCAGTCGTCTCGTGACGCGCTGGGCGAGTCCGCTCGAGAAGGAGAAGTGCCGGTAGCAGTCGGTCAGCAGCAGCATCGGGATGACGAGCTGAGCGAGGTTGTCCCCGCCGTCCAGGAATGCCGACTGCCGCTCGTAGAGCGACCACAGCAGCACTCCGTGCGCCGCGAGGACCATCCGGCCCCCCACGCCGAAGGTGACGGCCACAGCGGCGAACAGCCCGAGGTGGAAGACCACTTCGAACCAGGCCTGGGAGGTGGTCCACGCGTAGAGGCTGAAGCTGCCCTTCTCTTTGATCTCTTCGACGAAGAGGTGGTGGGGCAGGACCGAGTCGGCTCCCGGGCCGAACAGGTAGCTCCGGTCGCTGTAGTGGCTCACGTAGTACATGAGGCCGACGAAGCCCAGCAGCGCGCGGGTCCCCGACACGCCCAGTGCGGCGACGGGGCGACCGGCGGCGGTGTCGATCGCCTCTTTGATCCTCATCGAAGGTCCACCGCCTTCTTCCACGGCAGGTCGTAGAGGTCCACTTTGCTCTTCGCCTCGGAGTTCTTCCGCTGCGACCAGGGAGGCAGCGTCTTGATGTACATGCGTACCTGGACAGCGGCCGGCCCTGTGCCGTCGGGGCAGACGTCGTGCATCCGGGTCAGCGAGAAACGGGACAGCGATCGCTCGGCGTCTTCGTGCTGACTCTTTTCGTACGGAGTCAGAGGAATGACGTGATCACGCTTTCCGTTTTTCGCCGGCGAGTCCTCGGTATTCTTCTCCTCCTCTTTCTGGCGGAGTCGCAGCAGCAGGTCGTCGGAATCGTTGAGCTGATTTATCCCGTTGCTTATCAGGCGCACTGTGCGGGAGGGGAAGAATCGGTCTTCCTGAGTTTCCTTGATCAGGGGTCCGGTCACGTCGTAGAAATCCGTGACGGAACCGTCGGAACATTTTGCGCGAGCTATTATCCCTTCGTCGTCCTTTGTCGGATTCGGGGCGAAGAGACTCCAGTTCTGCGTGAAATACGGCTCCAGGTAGCCGCTGATGAGCCCATGAAGCCTGATTTTGGCGGGGCTGAGCGGCGCCTGGGAGAACGCCGCGAGAAAGAAATGGGCGCCCAGGAGGGCGGCACCGGCCAGCAGTGCCGCCCTCTGGATGCGCCGATGGCGCGCGATCACCTGTCGAAAGCGGTCGCCGCAGCGGAGGCGCCGTCGACGGACACCTTCGCAGGCGCGCTGAACAGGCTGAAGTTGTTGGCCACCTCGGACGCCTGGTGCGCGACGGAGCCGGCGGCGGCCCGTGCGTGCACGGTGGCGCGAGCGGCGGCCCGGCCGGCCGCCGCGGCAGCCCGCGCGCCGGCGGCGGCGCGCGGGGCCACCGGAGCGCCCTCGCTCGCAGCCTGGGTGCTCAGGCTCACGTCGGCCTGCTGCGGGGTGGAGGCCTGGGCCGAACCCTGCATCGACACCGTCAGGAGCGTGCCCGCGACGGCCACACCGAAGACGACGGCGGCATTCTTCTTCTTCATTGTTTCCCCTCTTTTTCTGGCCGTCCGGGGAAGACGACGGCGCGCCGGAAATGTTGGTCAGACATTCCCGGCCGCTCGCCCCCGTGAGCTGACCAGGTTTTCCGACGGAGACGGAGAATGTTCGCGACGTGCGCCCCGTATGCCCGCTTGCATCTGCAAGTGAGCCCTCATGCCCGCCGCGATTCCTGATGATCTTATGGAGATCATCAAGGCCATCTCAAGGAGTGATCATGTGGTGATCATCACAGCGCAGTGTTCGCGCGCCTTCGCCCCTGAGTGGTTCGCGCGCTATTCGGTTCCCTGGGGGCCGCAATCGGTCCGCGATTGACGTGAATCCGTTGAACGGTGAAATGGTAGCGTTCCGGCCCTGAACGCTCACGGAGGATGTATGGAACCAGATGCGATCGTCGTGGGAACCGGGCCCAACGGCCTGGCGGCAGCGGTCACTCTCGGACGCGCGGGACTCGAAGTCGCACTGTACGAGGCCCGGGAAACCATCGGCGGCGGGCTGCGGACCGAGCCGCTCTTCGACTCCGAGATCGAACACGACCTGTGTTCCGCGGTTCACCCCATGGCCGTGGCGTCCCCCTTCTTCCGCCAGTTCGACCTGGCGTCCCGGGGGGTGACGATGCTGTCCACGCCCGTCAGCTACGCCCACCCTCTCCAGGGCGGCCGCGCCGGCCTCGCCTACCGGGACCTGGAGGCGACCTGCGAGCACCTCGGCCCGGACGGCGAACGCTGGCGCCGCCTCATGCAGCCGCTGCTCGAACATTCCCAGGAGCTGGTCGACTTCATCCTTTCCGGACAGCGAAGCCTTCCCCGCAGCCTCTCGGTCCCGGCGCTGCTGGCTTCCCGCATGCTGGTGCACGGCACCGCGTTGGCGCCCCGCCACTTCAGCACCGAAGAGGCCCGCTCCCTCCTCACCGGGGTGGCGGCCCACGCGGTGGGCAGGCTGCCGTCCCTGGCCGCGGGCGCGGTCGCCGTGCTTCTCGGGCACCTCGCGCACGCCGGTGGCTGGCCGGTGCCCGAGAGCGGAAGCGCCCGCATCGCCGACGCGCTCGCCGCCGACATCGTCGCCAGCGGCGGAACCTTCCACACCGGCCATCACGTGAGCGGGCTCGAGGAGCTCCCCCGGGCCAGGACGGTGCTGCTCGACGTGAGCCCCAAGGCGTTCGCCCGGATCGCCGCCGACCGGCTGCCCGGCCGATACCGGCGAAGTCTCGCCCGGTTCCGGTACGGGCCCGCGGCGGCGAAGGTCGACTTTCTCGTCTCCGAGCCGATCCCCTGGGCCGATCCCGCCGTGGGACAGGCCGCCACCGTCCACCTGGGCGGGACCCAGGCGGAGATGTACCGGGCCGAGACAGCGGCGGCGGCCGGCATCCGGCCCGAGAAGCCGTTCGTCCTGCTGGTCGACCCGGCCGCGGCCGACCCCGGCCGCGCCAGAGCCGGACGACGTCCCGTATGGGCCTACGCCCACGTCCCCAACGGCGACGCCGCCGACCCGGCCGCGACGGTCACGGCGTGCATCGAGCGATACGCGCCGGGATTCACCGACACGGTCATCCACCGGCGGGGGATCAGCGGCGCACAGTACGAGGAGTACAACCCGAACTACGTGGGGGGAGACATCGGCGGGGGAGCCATGACCCTCTGGCAGTCCCTCATGCGTCCCGTGCCCCGCTTCGATCCGTACCGCACCCCGCTGCCCGGCGTGTACCTGTGCTCGGCGTCGACGCCGCCCGGACCGAGCGTCCACGGCATGTCGGGACACCTGGCCGCGCTGTCCGCCCTGCGCCGCGAGTTCGGCATACACGCTGCCCCGGACATCGGACCGCGGTGAGCCGTCCGCAGGCGACCCGCCCGCGCGGAGCGCCGCTCACCCCGCGCTCTCCGTCACCTCGTCCGCGGACTTGTCGGGGAAGACCAGCCGCACCCCGCCGCCGATCACCAGGAAACAGGACAGCAGGAGGGCGAAGTGCAGGAACCTCGCGGCACCCTCCCAGTCGGACGAAGGCCCCAGGACCAACCAGAAGGCGAGAGTCATCCCCGCCACCACCACCGCCACGCCAAGCAACCGACGCACTCCATGATCCCTTCGCACAATGACCTTCAGGCAACCGTCCTACTCTACGCACCGGTAACTACGGCTGGGCGCACGGCAGATGAGCAACCGGCCGAATCACGCCGCACGCGGACGCGACGCCACCCTCATGAAGGCCGCACGGGGCGGGGGTATGCGGGGCTTGTCGGTGCCCGGAGGCGTCCCTGCTGTTCGCGCACGAGCCCTGCTTTCCGGCCGCCGCCCGTGAGGTCAACACCGCGCTCGTAGCCGCCGTTTGCCTGCTGCACTCCTGGGTCCGGCAGCCCGGCGGCGCCCGCATCTATGACCGTCTCCTCTCCGGCCGCTGGGCCGGAGAGATCGTGCCGCTTGCCACGCTCGCCTGCGAACGGGACGGCCGCGCACGCCGGCCGCAGGTCGGCGACTGGGAGGAGGTCACCGCGAACCTGCTCCAGCTCATCCGCGACCGGCAAGGCGATGCCCTCAGTCCGCGTCTGCCGGCCATTCGCCCGTGCCCTGCGGTGCGCGGGACCGCACACCGAGGTCAGGGTCTGCGACCCGGCCGCCGATCGGCATCAGACGCACGGACCCGCGCCGCATGCGGATGACGACGTCACGGGCGCGGCTGGACCGGACGCCGGCCGTGGCGTCGAGGGCCACCGTCTGATGCAGGACAGCGCTGTTACGGAAACACCCCCCTCTTCTGCGAGAGATTCGCGGATCTTTTCCCTGTATGTCCACCGCCAGATGTGTAACGTGCGATACATCTAGCCAAGCATCCTCATGTTCTGTACCTTCCTGGAGGGCGGACCGGCGTACGGACCGCCCTCCTCTCCCACCCTCCCCAGCTCGTGATGAGGTGCGCCCGCGATGCGTGTTGCCTACCGACGTCTTGTCTTCCTCGCCGCTGCCACAGCGGCTGTAACCGCGCTCACCGCCTGTGGTGGCGACGAGTCGGACCCCGGCGCCGCTGCCGGCCCCACGACCGTCGCGGGAGCTGAGATATCCCAGGACGCCGAGTTGCACGGAGCCCTGCCCGACCGGATCAAGAAGGCGGGCACGGTGCGGGTGGCCACCGATGTGCCGTACGCGCCGTTCGAGATGTTCGTCAAGGAGGGGCGGCCAGAGCTGACCGGGCTCGATTACGACCTCGGCCAGGCCCTCGGTGCCAAGCTCGGCGTCCGCTTCGTCTTCACCCCGCAGAAGTTCGACGGGATCATCCCCGGGATCCAGGCGGGCAAATTCGACGTCGCCATGTCCGCCATCACCGACACCGAGGAACGCCAGCAGATCCTCGACTTCGTCGACTACTCGCAGTCGGGCTCCGGCCTCCTTGTCGCCGAGGGCAACCCTGAGAAGGTCACCACTCTCGACGATCTGTGCGGCAAGCCGGTCGGCGTGCAGGCCGCCACGAACCAGTTCGACCTGCTGAAAGCCCACCAGGCCGAGTGCCGCAAGGCCGGCAAGGGCGAGATCGCCGTCCGGACCTTCCCCAAAGACTCCGACGCCCAGCTCGCTCTGCGCGCGGGCAAGGTCGTGGCGGACGTGCTGACCAAGCCGGCCGCCGGCTGGACCGCGAAGACCGCGGACGGCGGCAAGGCCTTCGACGTCGCCGAGGACCCGGCCGCGACCGGCGGATACAACGCCTCGCCCAACGGCATCGCCGTCTCCAAGAAGACCCCCCAGCTCACCGACGCCATCCAGCGCGCTCTCCAGCAGCTCATGGACGACGGCACGGTGAAGAAGATCTGCGACAAGTACGGGGTGGGATCCATCGCCCTCGCCGAGGCGACGAAGAACGCGGCGGTGAGCTGACCGTGCGGAACCTCTCCCCGGACATCTCCCCGGACATTGCCGCCTCCCCGCCCGCCTCGGGCGAACTGACGGTCGTGCCCGTGCGCCATCACGGACGATGGTGCGCCGCGGCCCTCGCCACCTTTGCCCTTCTCGGGCTGGTCGGGTCGCTCGCCCGCAACGACAACCTGCACTGGGACGTCGTCGGTCACTACCTCTTCGCCGATTTCATCTTCGACGGCCTGGCCACCACGTTGTGGCTGACCGCCGCAGCCATGGCCCTCGGGCTGACGATCGGAACACTCGTCGCGGTGCTGCGGCTGTCCGCCAACCCTGTGCTGTCGAGGCTGTCGTCGCTGTTCGTATGGGTCTTCCGCGGCACCCCGCTCCTGGTCCAGATCATCTTCTGGGGGTACGCGGCCGCCCTCTACTCACACATCAAGATCGGCATTCCTTTCACGACGGTGACCTTCGTCGATGCGGACACCAACTCCGTTCTGACGCCCTCCGTCGCGGCGCTCCTGGCGCTCGGCCTGAACGAGGCGGCCTACGCCTCCGAGATCGTTCGGGCCGGCATCCAGTCCGTCGACCCCGGCCAGAGCGAGGCCGCCCACTCGCTGGGCATGCGGCCCGCGCTCACCATGCGACGGATCGTTCTGCCCCAGGCCATGCGGGTCATCATTCCGCCGATGGGCAACGAGACCATCAACATGCTGAAAATGACCGCGCTGGTGTCGGTCATCTCCGCGCACGACCTCATGTCCAACATCCAGGAGGTCTACGCCCAGAACTACCAGGTCATCCCCATGCTGGTCGTCGCCAGTCTCTGGTACCTCGCGCTGGTCAGCCTGCTGAGCGTCCCGCAGTCCTGGCTGGAGCGCCGGTTCGGCCGCGGCAGCGCACGGACCCCCGCGCCATCCGTCCTCTCCCGGCTGCTCAGCTCCCGTTCCGCGTCCGCCCCGAAACCGACCGCCCGGACGCAGGCCCCGAACCGGAGCAACCCCCGCAAGGAGACGACCCGGTGAACGCATCCATGGTCCACGCCCAAGGCGTACGCAAACACTTCGGCAAGCTCGACGTCCTCAAAGGGATCGACCTCACCGTCGCCCGCGGCCAGGTGTGCTGCCTGCTCGGGCCCTCCGGGTCGGGCAAGTCCACGTTCCTGCGCTGCATCAACCACCTGGAGCGGGTCGACGCCGGCCAACTGCGGGTGGACGGAGACCTTGTGGGCTACCGCCAGGAGGGCGGGCGGCTGTACGAACTGCGCGAACGCGAGGTCGCCCAGCGCCGCCGGGACATCGGCATGGTCTTCCAACGCTTCAACCTCTTTCCGCACATGACGGCCCTGGAGAACATCGTCGAAGCGCCCATCAAGGTGGCCGGACGCACCAGGACACAGGCGGTCGAGGAAGCGCATGCGCTGCTGCGGCGAGTAGGGCTCGCCGACCGCGGAGGTCACTACCCGGCCCAGTTGTCGGGCGGACAGCAGCAGCGGGTCGCCATCGCCCGCGCGCTGGCCATGCGACCCAAGCTCATGCTCTTCGACGAGCCCACTTCCGCCCTCGACCCCGAACTCGTCGGTGACGTCCTGGACGTCATGCGTCAACTGGCCGACGAGGGGATGACGATGATCGTGGTCACTCACGAGATCGGCTTCGCCAGGGAGGTCGCCGACACCGCTGTCTTCATGGACGAGGGCATCGTCGTGGAAGCCGGCGACCCTCGCAGGGTTCTGGTCGAACCGGAGCAGGAGCGCACCCGGTCCTTCCTGTCGAAGGTCCTGTGAACCGGCTGACGCCCCCTGCCACGGGGGCCGGCCCGCTCGCCGCCACTGCCCGCCGCCGGGTAGGCCTCTACCTCGACGACCTGAAGGAACTCGTCCACATCGACTCCGGCTCCTACAGTGCGGCCGGCGTCGACGCTGTGGGCGACTGGTTCCAACAGCGCCTGCAACGCGCCGGGTTCACCACCGAACGGGTCACCTTCCCACCCCGGGAGGGGGTGGCCGTAGGACGGGCGCTCGTTGCCCGCCGCACGGGCGGCCTCGCCGAGGAACACGGCGGACGTCGCATCCTGCTCGCCGGACACATGGACACCGTCTTCGACGACGGCACCGCGGCCGGCCGGCCCTTCGACGTACGCGGCACCCTCGCCCACGGCCCCGGAGTCAGCGACGACAAGGGCGGTCTGCTCGCCGGTCTGCACGCGCTGGAGATCCTCCGGGAAGAGGGCATCGACACCTACGCCGAGCTCGTCTTCCTCGCCACCCCCGACGAGGAGATCGGCTCGCCCGCGAGCCGTCCCCTGACCGAGGCGACGGCCCACGGGATGCACTACGCATTGGCACTCGAATGCGCCCGAGAAAACGGTGACCTTGTCTTCGCCCGCAAGGGCGTGGCCGACTTCCTCATCACCGTGCGCGGCCACGCCGCGCACGCCGGCATCGAACCCGAGCGCGGCGCGAACGCCGCACTCGCCGCCGCCCACCTCACCATCGCCCTGCAAGCCCTCAACGGCCACCTGCCGGACGTCACCGTCAACGTAGGAGTCCTGAACGCCGGTACCCGCACGAACATCGTCTGCCCACAGGCCGTCCTGCGCGCCGAAATCAGAGCCGCGACGCTCGCCTCCCTCGACGCGACGCGGCAGGCCCTCGAACGCGCGGCCGCGCACCTGGCCGTGCCCGGCACCACGGCCGTGGTGGAGCAGCTCGACCTGTGCCCGCCGATGGAGGACACCCCCGCCTCGCGGGCGCTGCTGACCACCGCGCAAGCTGTCGCCGCCGGCCTGGACCTGACGGTGGGCGCCGCGGCGACCGGGGGAGTCGGCGACGCCAACCTCATCGCCGGAACCGGCGTACCCGTCCTCGACGGCCTCGGCCCGGTCGGCGGCGCGGACCACACGCCGGAGGAATGGCTCGACGTCACCACCATCGCCCCCCGCATCGCCCTCCTCGCCACGCTCGTCGCCGCCCTCGGCAACGGCGCAACCCCCGCATCCCACTCCTGAGTCCGGAGGCACCATGCGCTCTCGTCCCGCTCCTCGTCCGCTGCCCCTGAAGGCGGCGGCCGCGCTCCTCACACTGGCCGTCACCGGCCCCCTGACCACCGCCGAAGCCGCCGCGGAGCCCGCCGCACCGAGCCCCGGCCACGCCGTCAAAGGCTCACTCGTCCTCGTGGGCGGCGGACTGGACGCGGACAACACCTCCGTCTACGGCGAGATCATCCGCCGCGCCGGCGGCCCCCGCGCCCGCATCGGCGTCATCACCGCGGCCTCGGTACCCGAAAGCCAGGACCCCGACGCCGACGACCCCGACAGGTGCAGCAACTCCGCCTGCAACGGCCGGTACTACGCGAGCCTCTTCACCCGGCACGGCGCCGCCCACGCCGAATGGCTGCCCATCGACCTCGACCACATCGACGCCGCCGACTCGGACGAACTCGCCGCCCGCGTCCGCTCCATGAGCGGCTTCTTCTTCGGCGGCGGTGATCAGTACCGCTACGTCACCACCCTGCTCCACGGCCCCCGCCACACCGACTCCAAGGTGCTGGCCGCCATCCGCGACAAGCTCGCCCACGGCGCAGTGGTCGCCGGCACCTCCGCCGGGGCCCAGATAGCCTCCGGCCCCGACATGGTCACCGGGGGCGAGTCGTACCAGGCCCTGCGCGACGGCAGCGCGCCCGGATACTTCGACGACCCCGCCCGGCTGGGGTACCTCCCCGCAGGCGGATTCGGCTTTTTGGACTCAGGCCTCATCGACACCCACACCGGCGCCCAGGGCCGCGAGGGCCGCGCTCTGCGCCTGGCCGCCGACACCCGGCACGACCGCGTGTACGGACTCGAAGAGGACACCGCGCTGGTCGTCGACCACCCGGGTGCCCGCGACGAACGCATCACCGTACGCGGCACCCACGGCCTCACACTCCTCGACCTCCGCCACGCCCAAGCGTCTTGCACCGGCGGCCACTGGCGCCTGACCGGCGTCGTCTACCACCACCTCACCGACGGCGACCGCTACGACCCGCTCAGCCGCACCGCCCGCCCGGCACCGGGCAAACACCCCGTCCCGACACCCACGGGCGGCCCCGTCCCGGCCAACACCGATGTGTTCTTCTCACCGGCCGACCCCGACGGCCGCGCCTACTCGCTGCTCTCGACGGCCACCGCCCTGGCGGAGGGACCCCAGCGCACCGCGACCGCCACCACCTACGAGTCCGGCCCGCGCTTCACGGTCACCCTCACCGAGCACCCCGGCCGGCCCACCGCGTGGCGGGCCGGGCAGACGGGCCCCACCAGCATCACCGGCATCCACCTGTCGGTCACACCCGACTGAGCACCGCGGACCGGGCCTTGGGCCGGCACAGCCACGCGGGCCCGCACGCCGGGCACATGATCGCCCATTCCCCGTGCCGCGTCACGCCCTTCGCCGGTGCCCGTTACTGTGTCAGCGGCGCAGTCTCCGGGAGTGCCGCCAGTGACCCGCGGCCGCTGCGCGGCTCCCCTTCGGAGATGCGGTGTCCCTCGGCCGACAGCGGGGGTGTCCACGCAAGGAGTTCACGATGAGCGGCACGCTCGCCGATCACATGCGCAACAAGCTCGAGGAACTGAGCCCGGCTGAACGCAAGGTGGCCCGGGTCCTGCTGGCCGGCTATCCCGCCGCCGTCTTCGAGACTGTCGCCGCCATCGCCGAACGGGCCCAGGTCTCCACCCCGACCGTCCTGCGCTGCGCCGCCCGCCTGGGGTTCGCGGGGTTTCCCGACTTCCAGGCCGCGGTGCGCGCCGAACTCGACGCCCGCAACGCGTCCCCCGTCACGCTCTACGAGACCAGTGGCCGTGCCCGCCGTGAAGCCCCGGCGCCGTCGTCCGCCGACACTTCCGGGCCCGGTGAACCACTCCTCGCCCAGGCGGCCACGGAGATGGGCCGGGCGCTTGCCGACACGTTCACACAGACACCCGCCCACGACTTCCGTACAGCGGCCGACCTGCTCAGCGACCCCCGCCGACGGATCTTCCTCTGCGGGGGCCGCTTCACCCACCTCCTCGCCCAGTACCTGGCCCTGCATCTCATGCAGCTGCGCGACCAGGTGACGGTGCTGTCCGAGCGTCCCGTGGAGCGCACCTCCACGCTGCGCCAACTGGCCCGGCGGGACGTGCTGGTCCTGTTCGACTACCGACGGTACGAGAACGACAAGACCGTCATGGCCCAGCTCGCCAAGGAGCGCTCCGGCAAGGTCATCGTCTTCACCGACCCCTGGCTGTCACCGACGGCCGCCCAGGCGGACGTCGTCCTCACCAGCCAGGTCGCCACCACCTCTCCGTACGACAGCCTGACGCCGACACTCGCCGTCATCGAGACGCTGATCTCCGCCGTCATCGACCGGCTCGGCGAGGCCGGTCATCAGCACCTCAAACGCACCGAGCACACCGCGCACCGCATCGGCCTGGTCTGACCGCGTGCCCGCAAGGGCAGCCACCTGTGCCCGGCAGCGGCCGGCTGTACGCCCCTCTCGGGTACCGCGATGTGCCCGCTGCGACCGACCGGTGCGCCGCCATCGGTTTCGACGTCGCGGCCCGGCAGGATCAGCCGGACGGGACCGTCCTGCACGCCGCAGTACGACGCGCGGTCACGCGGAGTCCTGTGCACGGTCTGCCGTGCTGTCGCCGAGAGCGCGAAGTGCGCTGAGAGCGGCGGCGATCGCGGGTTCGTGCGCTGTGCCGTGACGGACGGCGGTCTCGATCGCGCGAGTGAGGGTCCTGTCGGTCACCGGTCGTGCGGTCAGCGTCGGCGGGAGACGGGTTGCGGCCATGCGCGGGATGAGGACGGTGTGGCCGCCGCTCGCGGCGAGGGCGATCATGGCGGAGAAGTCGGTGCAGGTGTGCCGTACTTGAGGGGTGAAGCCAGCCGACCGGCAGGCCTGGAGGACGGCGTCTCCGCAGGCTGTCTGCGGCGGGGCGGAGATCCACGGGGTGTCCGCGAGCTCCCGCAGGTCGACCGGGTTCCCCTCGGGGCCGGCTGCCGGGTGGTCGCTGCGCAGGACCGCAACCAGTGGATCGGTCCGCAGGACGCAGGTCTCGACGCCGGGGTGTGGGGGTGTGGCGAGGTTGGTGTAGCGGTAGAGCAGGGCGATGTCGGCGCGCCGCCGGAGCAGCAGCCGTACGGCGGCTTCGGGTTCGGCCTCGGTGATGTGCAGGCGCAGGTTGCGGTGGGTGCTTTCCAGGGCTTCACCGAGAGGGGCGGCCACGGGGGCGAGGGCGCTGGGGAAGCAGGCGAGACGCAGGGCGCCGGTCGGCTCCCCGGCGGCGGTGTGCAGCCGGTCTTGGGCTCGTTCGAGAGCGATGAGCACGTGCTCGGTGTCGTCGGCCAGCTGCTCTCCGGCGGCGGTGAGGTGGATGGAGCGGCCCGTGCGTTCCAGCAGGCGGGTCCCGGTCTCGTCCTCCAGCAGTCGAAGCTGCTGCGAGACGGCGGAGGGCGTGACGCGGTGGAGCTCGGCCACGGCGGTCACCGTGCCATGGGCGGCCAGGTCGCGGAGAAGGACGAGTCGTCGCACATCGAGCATTAGTTCATCTTAAAGACGTGCTGTAGGAAATGTAGCTGGACACGGGAACGCGTGTACGGCGACCCTGGCTGCTCCAGCCCAGGCCCCGAGCAGTGCCAGGAGAGTTCCGTGCGCGCCACAGTGATCCACGGCCCCCACGACATCCGGATCGAGGAGGTGCCCGACCCGGTCGTCCGGCACCCTACCGACGCGCTGGTCCGCGTGGTGAACGCCTGCATCTGCGGCAGCGACCTGTGGGCGTACCGCGGTGTGGCGTCCCGCACGGCCGGCCAGCGCATCGGCCACGAGTTCCTCGGCGTTGTCGAGGCGGTCGGCGCCGAGGTGCGGGACTTCCGCCCCGGCGACTTCGTGGTCGCCCCGTTCGTGTGGTCCGACGGCACCTGCGACTTCTGCCGCGAGGGCCTGCACACCTCCTGCCCACAGGGCGGCTTCTGGGGTGAGGTCGGCTCCGACGGCGGCCAGGGCGAGGCGGTGCGGGTGCCGTGCGCCGACGGCACCCTGGTGCGGCTGCCCGAGGAGACCGCCGGCGAGGAGAAGCTGCTGCCCGGCCTGCTCGCGCTCTCCGACGTGATGAGCACCGGCCACCACGCGGCCGTGACGGCCGGTGTGCGGCCGGGCGCTACCGTCGCGGTGGTCGGCGACGGCGCCGTCGGCCTGTGCGGTGTGCTCGCCGCCCGGCGGATCGGCGCGGGCCGGATCATCGCGCTGGGCCGGCACGAGGACCGCACCGCGATCGCCCGAGCGTTCGGTGCCACCGACGTGGTCGCTGAGCGCGGTGACGCGGCGGTCGCGGCGGTCAGGGAGCTGACCGGCGGCCAGGGCGCCCACGCCGTCCTGGAGGCCGTCGGCACCGAGGAGTCCCTGCGGACGGCCATCTCGATCGCCCGCGACGGCGGCGCGGTCGGCTACGTCGGCGTCCCGCACGGCGGCAGCGCCGGCGTCGCCCTCGGCGAGATGTTCGACCGCAACATCTCGCTGCGCGGCGGCGTGGCCCCGGCCCGCGCCTACATCCCCGAGCTGCTGCCGGACGTCCTGTCCGGCGCGATCGACCCGGGTCTGGTCTTCGACCGCACCGTCGACCTCGACGGCGTGCCCGGCGGCTACCGGGCTATGGACACCCGCGAGGCGCTGAAGGTCCGCATCGCCTTCTGACCTGGCCCTGCGCACGCCCGGACGGATCCGCTCAGCGGCCGGTCTCTCGTCCCCGATCCCGATAGCGGCGAGGAGTGCGAGGCCTACATCCTCAAGGAAGCGTTCTGGGCTCCGCCCGCCCAGGCCCCTGCGGCCCCGTGTGAACCAGCGCCGTTCTCGTTCCCGGGGACAAAACCGACCCGTCGTCGTCCTCGTCGATCACGCACTCGACTCCGGGTCTGATCCCTGAAGCCGCTCTCCAGGGCGCTGTGCGTGGACCCGGCGCACGTGCTGCACCGTCACCGCCGCCGGGAGACCGGCCAGGAAGAGGGACAGCCCCACCGGGAGCACCCCCGCCCACACCGTCGGTGAGACGTACGCGGTGCCGGACGTACCGTCCACCAGCCAGGCACGGACCGGTTGGGTACCGAGGTCGCCCTCGACGGGGACGTCGAACGACGAGCCGCCGCCGTCCGGGGTGAAGGCGCCCGAGCAGGACGTCGATGTTCCCGCATTGGCCACGGTGTTGTCGTACGTCCGGCAGTCGGCCGCGGTCACGGTGCCGGGCTCGCCCCACAGCGCCGCCCGCAGCTCTGCGGTGAAGTTCGCCAGTACGACGTAGGCCAGAACCAGCCCGACCAGACAGGCCGGCGCCAGCCACGGGGCGGGTCCGACCTGCTCCGGCCTGCCCTGTTGCCCGTCCAGAACGTTCCCACCCTCGCTCATCCCCACCCTCGGATCGCCGACGGACCTCCATGGTGACCGATCCCGAGGCGCCCTCGGAAGGCCCTCCATGACGTGCTGGCGGGCCCGCACGATCGCCGATGCGCCGGCGGACGATGACCCCGCCCAGCCGCAGCGCGCAGGACCGGCCGGAGCCCGCGGACGCGCTGGCCGCCGCACGGCACGGCCACGCACCGGCCGGCGGACCCTGACCGGGGACACCGTCGGCCCTGGTAGGCCGCCGGCAGGCCGACGTGCCGTTCCCGGTGTGCCCGCCTCTGCATCCGGCCGACGGCCGACCGGCGAACCAGACATGTAGTGCCAGGTCGTCGGCACGGAACGCGAGGCAGGGCATGGACCTACGAGGTGCACGGATCCTGGTGCCGGGTGCCACCGGGGAGATCGGGGCGGCGCTCGCCGTACGGCTGCACGCCCTCGGCGCCCGCACGGCACTGGCCGGACGTGACCGCGAGACACTCACCCGTGTCTCGGCGGCGTGCGAGCACGCTCCCGCACGCACCTTCGACGCCTGGGACACCGACTCCTGTGCGAAGACCGTCGACTGGGCGGCGGCGGAACTGGGCGGCCTGGACGGCGTCGTCGTCTGCGTCGGAGTCGCGGCCTTCGGGCCGGCCGGGGAGGTGGAGGACGCGGTGTCCGAACACCTGATGGCGGTGAACGCGCTGGCCCCCATGGCGTTCCTGCGGGCCGCCGGGGACCGGTTGCCCGAGGGCGGCGTCCTCGCGGCCGTCACCGGGACCGTCGCCGAGGCGGCCCCGGCCCGGATGGCGGACTACGCCGCCGCCAAGGCCGCGCTGGCCACCTGGCTGACGGCGGTCCGCCGCGAGCAGCGACGCCGGGGCGTGACCGTGCTGGAGATCAACCTGCCCCACATGGAGACGGGCTTCGCCGGGCGCGCCGTCGTGGGCCAAGCGCCGCCGCTGCCGCGGGGACTGCCCGTTCCGGAGACGGTGGACGTGATCGTGCGGGCGCTGTCCGAGGGGGCGGGACGCGTGCGTCCCGGCAGCGGCGCGGCACTCGAAGTGGTGCGGTAGGGCGCACATGCCGAGGAGACGTCTCCCATACAGCCCTTCGTCCCACCGCGCCCGGCCCGCAGAGGCGCTGACCCCGCTGGCTCCGCGTACGGTGCGGCGCGTGCTGTTCCGGCAGCGCTGGCGGGACCTGGTGTTCCTGCACTGGCCCGCCGACCCGTTCGAGGTGGCCCGGCTGCTGCCGGCCGGCACCGTGCCCGACCTCCACCAGGGCCGGGCGTACGTCGGCCTGGTCTTCTTCCGCATGGACGACCTCGCCTTCGGCCGGACGCCGGCCCTGCCGTACCTGGGAAGCTTCGGCGAGGTCAACGTCCGCCTGTACAGCCGCGACGCCACGGGACGGCGCGGGGTGGTGTTCCGTTCGCTCGACTGCGACCGACTGCTGCCCGTACTCACGGCCCGCGGCGCGTTCGGCCTGCCCTACCGGTGGTCCCGCATCCACAGCCGGTGGTCCGACAGCCGGCTGCTGTACCGCACCGGTCGCCGCCAGGGTGCGCGAGCCGGGGCACAGGTGTGGCTGGACGTGGCCGACGAGCCGGTGGCGGCCACGCCGCTGGAGGAGTTCCTCACCCAGCGCTGGGGGCTGCACGAGCGGTTCCTCGGGCGCACCTACTATCTGCCCAACGCACACCCCGCCTGGTCCTTCCGCAGGTGCACCCTGCTGGGCTGGGAGGACGACCTGGTCGCGGCGGCCGGGCTGTCGAGGCCGCAGGGCGAGCCCGTGAGCGTTCTGTACGCTCCCGGCCTCCCGGTGCTCTTCGGCCCGCCGGTGCCCCTGCCCGCACCCGGCACCTGGCCCGGCTGACCTGCCCCGGCACGACGGCGCCGCGATCAGTCCGCCGGCTTCCGCCGGTCCATGGCGGCCAGCAGCTCTCCGGCCGCCCACCCGGGCCCCCGCCGCCGTACCTCCGCGGCCAGTTCGGGCATACGCGCGCTCACGGTCCGCCACAGCGTCCTGAGCGCCGCGGGGACGTCGGCCGGCGACAGCGTGTTCGGGTCGAGCACCACACCGGCACCGGCGCGCTCCGCGTCCCGGGCCACGGAGAACTGGTCGCTGGAGAACGGCAGCACCACCGCGGGCACGCCCGCCCGCAGACATTCGGTGAAGGAGTTGCTGCCACCGTGGTGCACCATCGCGTCCACCTGTTCCAGCAGCGCGCGCTGGGGCACCGACGGCACCACCACGGCCCGTCCGCCCGCGAGATCGGCCAGCGCGGCGGCCCGTTCTCCGGCCGCGACGACGACCGACACGTCCGGCATGCCGTCGAGCAGGCCCGTGACGACGGTGCGCAGGACGTCGTCGCGCGCGGACAGGAACGTGCCGAGCGCGACGAGGACGACCCTCTCGCCGCTCGAACGCAGCATCTTCAGGCGCGCGTCCCACTCCGCGTCGAGCGGTTCCGGGGCCGCGGCCATGTGCCCGGCGAACAGGCGCACCGGACCCGGCGCAGGCGCCGGCAGCCAGCGCAACGCCGGGTAGGCGTAGACGACGGCGTGCGGCGAGCTGAGGGCGAAGGCCCGGCCCGGAGCCGGCCGGGAGGGCGCGTGCCGCCGGGCGAAGGCCGCGAACAGGGCGGTGAAGGCCTCGTCGTTCCGCCGCGCCGCGGCCCTCAGTTCCCGCAGCCGCTCCGGATCGGGCCGCAGCGCGTCGGGCCAGGCGTAGGGGACGCCGAAACAGGCGTCGGGGCCGGAGAGCACATAGCTGGGATGCCCGGGGCAGAAGGTCGCGTAAGGCACGCCCAGGCAGTGCAGGGCCAGGGTGACCGGGTAGCTGAGCTGGTCCACGACGTACCAGTCGGGGCGCAGCCGCCGGTCGGCCGAGCGCAGCGCGTCGAGCACCCCGTCCGGGTCGGCCAGCATGTCAGCCCGCCGATGGCGGGCCTGGGCCAGCAGCGCCGGCACGGCGCCCTCCCTGGTGGCGTCCAGGAACTCCGCCAGCCGGGCCGCCTCCCGGGCATCCTGCTCGGTCGCCTCGGCCACCCCGGTGTTGGCGTTGCGCGTCACGGACAGCGGCTCGAAGCCCACCCCGGCCTCCCGCGCCAGGTGCTCGAACGCCGGAGCGCAGGCGAAGTACACGTCCGCACCGCGCCGGCGCAGCGCCCCGGCCAGGACCGACAGCGGTCGCGCGTGGGACATGAACGGGGGACTTACGACAACGACACGCGACATGCGAACCCCTCGGCCAAGGCATCTTCCGCCCGCTGTCCAGCAGACCCGGGCCAGCGCATCGTAGCCACGTCCGGGCAGGTCGGACGGTGTGGCGATCAGCACCGCAGGCAGGTGCATCCAGAAGGCCGACCCCCCGCGAACCACAGAGGTCAGCGCCGTCCCTGAGACAGGAGAACCCGTGGCCGGCACCGCTTCCGCACCCCCCTCGGCGGCTCACGACCCCGCACGGCCGGGAGGAACGGGCCACGAAACCCGCGACCCCTTGGTGGCCGCCCGCACCGCGTTCTTCAACGGCTCCGGCTGGACCGCACACCTCCCCGAGGCGAGACACGACAGACGTCTTGCGGACGCGCAGGGTGAACTGGCGAAACTGCTGGAAGCCGAGTACGGGCTGCGGCCGCGGGTCGTCCCGCCCGGCGAGGGACCCGGGGTCGACCGCCGGGACAAGGCCGTGGCGGGACTGCGCCGCGCCGCCCGGCTGGGCGTACCGCTGACGCCGGAGGCCCTGCTCGCCCACCGGGAGGGCGACCCCCGCCTCACGGCCGTGCTGACGGAGCTGTGGCCGGAGACCGTTCGCTGGCAAGGCCCCCGGCACGCCGAGGAGGTACTGCGCGCCCTGCTCGGCGAGTCCCGCGACGGGCCGGTCGCAGGCCACCTCCTGGATCTCGCGGTGGCCGCCGGCCTGCATCCCCTCACCCCGGTCGAGAGCGCGTCGCTCGCGCGCACCACCACGCACCGGGCCGTACGCCACTCCGCCTGGCGGTACCTGAGTCAACTCCCCGGCGGCCCCGCCCATTTGCCCCGTCCTTCCCAGGCCGGGGACGCCTACGAACGGCTCCTGCTGGCGCCCCCGGCACCCGCGTTCGGCCCGCAGAGGCAGGGGCCCGCGGGCCGGCTGGTCGCCCAGAGCATGCTGCTGGGCGGTCTGGACACCCCGGGGCAGGGGACGAGCGGTGGACTGGCGGTGCTGCTGGGCGGGCTCGGCGACCGGCTGGCCGCGACCGACGGGATATCGGGCGTCGTCACCGTCGTGACCGCCGGGCACGAGGACCTCGCCGCCGACGACCGGCTCGCCCACGAACGCGCCCCCGGGCACTGGGTCCTGCGGCTCCCCGTGGACGCCCCCGCGGCCCCGGCGCAGGCTGAGATGCACCGCCACCGCCCCGCACTCACCTGGTGGGCGGTCCGCCTGCTCGGCGCCCTGCCACGGCCCCTGGACATCCTGCACGTCAGATACGCCGACGACGGCAGCCTGGCCCTCGCCGACGCCGCTGAGCGCCTGGGCGCCGCGCTGGTCTTCACGGCCACACCCGACCCGCACCGCGGACTCGCCGAACGCCATGCCGCGAGCGATCCCGCCGACCCCACGGCGGCGGACGCCCTCCGGCACGATCTGCACCGGGTCTTCCTGGCCGACCGGCTCGTCGAGCGCGCGGACACCGTCGTCGGCATCCCCGGACGCGGCGGCACCCGCGAACTCGTCCGCCACTTCCCCGGCCTCGCCCGGCTCAACGAAGGACGCGGACCCAGCGCCCCGCCCGAAGGCATCGCTCCCTACCGGCCCGCACCCGACGAGGACGACCTGCGGCGCGAGGCGCTCAAGCGGCTCTACCGGGACGGGACACGCCCCGACGCCCTCGACTCCCGGGACCGCGAACTTCCCGTCCTGCTGTGCGTGGGCCGGCTGCACCCGGTCAAGCAGCAGGACCTCCTGGTCCGGTCCTGGCTGGCGACAGGCGCCCACCACACCACGACCCTCGTCCTCATCGGCGGCAGCCCCGGCACCGGCACCGCCGTGGAGGACGACATCCGCCGCCGCATCGACACCCTCCTTGCCCAGCACCCGCAGGCCGCGCGCCGCCTGGCGCTGCTGCCGGCCCTGCCGAACACCGAGGTACGCCGACTGCAGCGTGCCCTGGCACAGCGCACGGCCGGCGCCTGCTGCTGGTACGTCTGCCCGAGCGCGAAGGAGGAGTTCGGGATAGCGGTCCTGGAGGCGATGGACGCCGGCCTTCCCGTCGCCGGTCCGCGCCGCGGGGGAGTCGCGCACTACCTCCGCGACCAGGTCAACGGCCTCCTGATGGACACATCCGGCCAGGCGGGCCTGATGCGGGGCCTACGGCGGGTCGCCGCCACCTCCGTCGACGACCGGCGCCGTTACGCGGCTGCGGGCAGGAAGCTGGTCGCCGAGCGGTTCTCCGTGACACGCATGGCGGACGAACTGGCCGCCGAGTACACCGCCCTGCACACCGGCTGACCCGTGTGCGCAGGCCCCGCGACGAGAGAGGTGAGGCCGAGCAGCGGCTCGGCCTCACCACAGCAGTGTGCCCGGCCCGCCCTTGAACGGCCCGCGCACCTCCGAGGTGATCCAGCCGCCGTAGAAGTCGCCCTCCTGCGCCGTGACGTCCTCTCCGCCGACCGTGCAGCGGTCCATGCGGCTCGGGTAGAAGGCGAAGTAGTCCTTGAGGGCCGTGAAGCCGGGTTCGGGACGGGGATAGCTCCAGGCGGCGCCGGCGCGTACGTCGTCTCCCACGACGACGTCCCAGTACCGGGCCGAGCCCTTCCACTCGCACCAGGTCCGGCCCGAGAGCGCCGGGATCAGCAGTTCCGTACGGACGTCCGCCGGAGGGATGTAGAACACCGGCGGATGACTGGTCTCCAGGACCCGGACGGACTTCCGGGTCTCCACCACCACCTGGCCCGCGCACTCGACCCGCACGACGCGGTCGTCTTCCCGTACGGCGGGCGGGCGTGGGTAGTCCCAGACGGACTCGGGCGCCCGCGGGGCGGAATGCGGCACGCGTCGTTCCGACAGCGGATCCAGGTACACCTCGTCCTCGTAGCACCAGGCCCACTCCTGGCCGCGGGCCAGGGCGCGGGCCACCGGATGGCCGCTGGAGTCGAAGTGCGCCGTCGCGTGAGCGCCGGGAGAGCTGTCGCTGCAGCCCACATGGCCGCAGGTCAGGCAGAGCAGCAGATCGGCCGGCACACGGTCGCCTGCCGCGCACGTCGTGCATGTCTCGCTCAGCGGCGCCGGTTCGGCCGTCCAGGTGTGGGAACAGGACCTCCCCGAGGGCCGTCCGCCGTCGTGCCGGGGCGCCCACTTCGTCATCGGTGATCACCGGCCGGTGCAGTGCTGTCCACGATCTCTCCTCCGTCGTCTCTCGTCTCTCCCCTTGCTTCACCCCCACCCCGTGCAGGAGATGCAGGCGGCGGGCAAGTGCGCCGCCGTTCAGCGAGGCCGGCGAGTGCCGTCGTGTCGGTGTCGGCCGGGAGCGAACGCGGCAGTCAGGGCGCACACAACCGGCGCGGACGGCCGGGACTTTGTTCCCCTACCTCCAGCGCCACGGCCAAGAGATTGCCATCGGCTTCGCTGATGAGCAGGTCAAGACCGTCAGGTGAACGACTGGCAACTTCGTGACGGTCAGCGCAGGTCGGCATCCCGTGCCGAACGATCTGCGGCCGCGTCAGCCGGGGACGGGAACCTTCGGATCGCGGGACACATGGCAGCTGGACCCGATGCCATCGGTACAGAGCAACAACCGCTACACCTACGGCAATGCCACCCCCTGAATTCCCTCGACCCTCTCGGGCATGCGACCAGGTTCGCCACCAGAGGGACGGCGACCTCACGCCCAGCGTGGCACGGCACCAGCTCCGGGGGGAGCCGGTACTACGGAGCCCTCGCCGCATACCGGATGCTCAGGTACCGGATGCTCAGGAAGCGAAGTCCCATGGGATACCTCGCGGGCAAAGCGATCGAGCGTTTCCTGGACCGCCCCACCATCACCATTTTCCAGCCCCGGGCTACCCCGAGGAACGGCGGAACCGTGAGTCAGCCTGCCGGCTCTTCAGGTCTCGTAGACACTGGTCATGGCCGTGGGCCGGGCACGGGTACCGGCACAGGTGCTGGCGGGGGCGGCGGTACCGGCACGGGCAGCGGTGGGGGCAGCGGCAACTGCTCGAATGCCTGCGTGATCATTCCGCCAGCGCCACCGATCGATCAGAATCCCAACAATGGTCCGAACCCGGCGGCGGCGCCGGCACGGGACAAACCCGAGGCTGACTGGGATCGCACTGTTGGTTTCTGGGACTTGAGCAAGGGTTGGGATGCCATTTTCGAAATGGCTGACATGCTCGGATTGATTGACGACGAGGAATATACGCCAGAGGAGCTCCGGGATCGCCTGCTCGACCCTTATCTTGACGAGGCCCGAAATCCAAGAGGGGACTCGCGAAACGCTGACAGGCGTGACGATCAGTCCGGAAATAACGCAACAGGTATGATCACGCCTCCCGATTACTAAAAGCTTCCGCCTGGCCGAAACCGCGCGCGTGGGCACTTGGCGGGATGTCAATTTGGTGGGTCCGGTACCGACCTGCGCAACTTGGTACCCTTGCATCGGGCGGCTAACAGTCCGGCAATGAGTAAGATCGAGAATCGTATTGCCAATGAAGTTAAAGGAGGGCGGGCGGTCCATTATGAAGTAACACCCGTCTATACAAACCCGAAATCTGGAATCCCTGGCCTGGTTCACATGGAAGCGCATGGGAAGAGCGGTATAGACGTCGACTGTTGCATAATAAATTCCGCTACCGAGGAGGATGCGGTGTGCTCCTCCGAGGAATACGGCAGGTGACCGAAGTGACTGGTGTTTGGGAATCGTTGATCGGGGAGCGGGAACGCTTTCGTTCAGCGTCTGTGAGGTCCTGGGAGGCCGTGGAGGGCTGGCTGGGACATGGACTTCCTGCGGATTACAGGGAACTTGTCGACGGATACGGTGACGCTATTCTGTTCGGACATCTTTTTGTTCCGCACCCCGAGGGTGGCGACCCGCTGCTGACTTTTATGCAGGAGGAAAAACGAGACTTGCACGCCGCTTTTCTTGATGTTCGAGAAATTCCGGCGAGTGTGCAATCGGTGTGGGATTGTGTCATTCCGTGGGCTTATCACGACTGGAATGGAGACGTGTGCCTACTCGTTCCCGACCGGTCTGGTAATCATTGGAATGTAGCCGTGGCTTTCCGTCAATGTCCTGGCTTTCTCGTGATTGATGGAGGGGTTACGGAGTTTCTGCGACTGCTGATAGAGGAACGACGCTTCCCCCGGGGGTGGCCCACTGGAAATCCTTTGTGGCAATCTATGCCGGACAGTCCGCTCGTGTGACGAAGCAGGGGGGGGTGGCTTCTGAGCGGCGGCACGCGCCAATGAGCGATGGCGGCATCCCCGGTCCGGTCGACTGAGAACGTCCGGGCAGCAATCACCACCTCATCGTCGACGGGCAGGGCATTCACTCGCGCCTCGGTATTTTGCGGGACTGCTGTTGCCTGAACTTTTCCTGATGGGCCGCAGGCATGGATCAGGAGGAGTCGGTATGCGTACGGCAACGGAGATCCTACCCGTCCGGTAAGTACAGGTAGGTGGATGGAATTGATGGAACCGAGAAATAGCTTCGAGGTATTGGCGGAGCTGCTGCCCAGGCCACGGCCGGGCAGCGGCCCGGCCGTGGCCTGGGCAGCGGTCGAGCAAGCTTGGGGGCTTGAGTTTCCTTCTGACTACAAGAGCCTAATCGCCCACTATGGCGATGTGCTCATTGGGGATTATCTCTGGTCGCGGGCCGGTCCTGGACCTCGCCGGGGCCGGCCCGGTGCGCGTCCAGCAGCGCGCGGGCAGTCTGCTCGGGCCGGTTCCACGCCCACCAGGCCCGCGCTGTCCGTGCCCAGCCTCGCTTTGCGCTCGGCGGTCGGGAACTGGTCGGGCCGCAGATCCTTTCCGGCTTCCAGGGCGGCGCCCGCGTCGCCGAGTGCCCAGTGCACGCCGACGGCGTACAGGTCGACGGCGGCCGGGCTGATGGGGAGCAGGCGACCCGGCGGCGGCGCCTGGGGCAGCCGGCGGGCGGAGTGGCGGGCTTCCTCGACCATCGCCAGTGCCTGGGCACGCTGCCCTCCCCGGGCGGCTGTGTACGCCAGCGTGCACAGCATCTGCGCGTACGCGGCCGCTGCGGCATCCGTGCGCAGGCCAGGCGCCTCCACGTCGGCGGCCGCGGACGTCATGAGACGCTGTGCCTCGCCGTGGCGGTCCTGGTGACGCGGAACGATGGCCAGTTCCCGGGAGGCAGCGGCCGCCGCGAGTGGAGAGCCGGACACCTCGGCCCAGGTACGGGCCCGGTCTGCGGTGAGCCGGGCATGGTCGTACGAGCCCACCTTGCTGAGCACCGAGGAAGCGAGGGTACAGACGGCGGACAGCCGGGCCTGATCGAGGTCCTGGCGTGAGAGAGCGCCACGGTGCCCATCCGCGATGAGGCCGGGCAACATGGCCAAGAGCTTGCCGTGCATGCCCTTGTCGTACAGCTCGCGGGCGGCGGCCAGGCGACGGTCCAGTGGCTCCAGGCCGCTGGTGGGCGCCGGTGTGGCCCGCTCTGTGGGACAAGCAAGTCCGGTAGTCGTGACGCTGAAGCGTTCCAGGTGAGCCCCTCCAACAGTCCGGACCGGCGTACACAACCGTCCAGATGGTGGGGGGCATGCCCATATGCGCCCCCCCGTGCATCGCCACCAGAGCTCCGACCGCAGAAGACACAGCCCGCACGCGGGTAGGGAATCAGCAACACAAAAAGGCCTCCGAAGCAGGCGCACGGCTTCCCAACCGACCTGCCTCGAAGGCCAATCCCCAGGCAACCCTGGAAGGAGAAGTACCTTGACCGCACCTCTCTGTGAGGCATACCCGACCCTGTGCGCCACACACGGCGCAACCCGGTGGCATCACATCGTGATCACCATCGTGATCACTGTGACCGTGGCGGGATGCGCCGGAATGAGCCCCGAATGGCTCACGGCCATAGCCGCACTCATCGCCGCTACCGCCAGCAGCAAGTAGCGCCACGCTCCCTGCCCGGTCCGCCCGGGCAGGGAACCGCGCCACGCTCACGGGTACGGCCTGCCACGCGGCGCCTGCCCGAGCAACCCTCACCCCGAAATGTCTCCGGCTGAACTCGTCGGACTCTCAACGGGGCCCGGACCGGGCAGGGTCCGGGCCGCTCGTCTGCCGCACGCGTCCAGGGGAAAGGTACGCGTCCACGTACGGAACGACGCTGGTGAAGAACGGTCACACCAGGAAGCGAGCGCACACCCGTGGATGAGACGCACAGACGCACGCGTTCACGGTCCCTGTACAGGTCAGCGGGTGCGCATGTCGGTGTGGACCTCCACGCCGTTCTCCTCACGGCCGGTGCCCGGGCAGTCGGTCCGCTCGCGCGGACAGGACGGGCTCTCTGCGGCCGGACGGGGCCCGCCCCGCGACGGAACACCTCTGCTTCGGTGTTGTGCGGCGGCCACTCCACAGTGTCGATCCCGCCTTTACACGGTCGGCCGGCATGCCGCCGGGCACTGGCAAGCGGCCCGGGCCTGCCCTCGGACGGGA
>NZ_JAVDVA010000038.1:0-59195 GCF_031456635.1 Streptomyces sp. 3330 | reverse complement strand
TCGGCAGCAGCGCGCCCAGCGCGGTCGCGCCCTGAGCGTCGCGCTTGAACCAGATGTTCGGGAACGCCAGGAACCGGTGCCAGGCCACACCCATGGTGGTGTTGAGCGAGACCACGATCATCCAGATGAACGACGTGGCGATCTTCAGGCCGGCGAAGAACCAGGTGAGGGTGTGCAGGGTCGAGGCGTCCATGCCCTCGAACCAGGAGAGCAGCGGGTAGGACAGGAAGAAGGAAGCCTCGTAGTGCTGGACGTGGTGCTGGGCGCCTTCGAGCGCGTGCAGGACCACGATGCAGACGCCGACGATGAGGATGACGGCTTCGACGAAGTACGCCTGACCCGTCTTGGACCCCGCGAAGCGGGACTTGCGGCCCGCGAGGCCGCTCCGGCTCAGCTGCCGGACGGCGATGAGGGTCATGATGCCCAGTGCCGTCATGGTGCCGAGGAACTCGACGAAGACGTTGTACGGGGTCCAGTCGCCGATGATCGGCAGGAGCCAGTCGGGTTCGAAGAGCTGGCCGGTTGCGTTGACGATGGTCAGCAGCAGTGTGTAGAAGCCGACCGCCACGAACCAGTGCGCCACCCCGATGACTCCCCAGCGGTTCATCCGGCTGTGGCCGACGAACTCCCGGACCACCGTGAGCGTTCGTGCGAGGGGGCGGTCTGTGCGGGCCATCTGCGCGGCGACCGGCTGGCCGAGCCGTAGGAAGCGGTAGACAGCCAGGACGGCCCGGCCGAACAGCGCGACGCCGACCACGATGAGGACCAGCGACACGACGATCGCGGCGAGTTGCATGGGCGGACTCCTCGAACCTGCGAAACGGGACTACTAAGCGGTAACTTAGGTGGCCGGTTCCGAGACTACCCATTTCCCGGCCCGCTCTGCAGACGGGTGCACGGTGATCTGCGTCGCGAAGGCGACTCGCCCCGCAGGTCGCCCTGATCACCAGGCGGCTCATCGGCAGCGTCCCGCGCCTGCCCGTCTGAACCGCGCTGACGATCAGCGCCGGCCGCGGCCTTCCTGCGACCGGTCCCCAGGCAAGATCGCACTGCCGGGCCGGAGCGGCAGGTCGCGCTGATACCAGGTGCCCGGCTCACCTCCGATGTGCGCCGGGTCGGCGGGGCCGACAGGGAAGAACCCGGCTTTGGTCAGCACCTTCTGCGACGCGACATTCCGGTGGGTCGCGGCCGCTCGCAACGTGCGCAACCCGTGCCGGACCGCCGCCAGTCGGCAGACGTCCCGGACGGTCGCGGTCGCCACGCCGCGGCCGGCGACGTGCTGCGCGACCCGGTAGCCGAGTTCCGCGGTGTGGTCCTCGATGTCGACCAGGTTGAACCTTCCGAGTACCGAGCCGTCCTCGGCGATGAGCACGTAGAAGGCGCAGATGCCCGCCTCCTGCTCGGTCAGCAAGGCGTCGTACCTGTCGGTGAACCGCGCGAAGAAGTCGTCGCCGCGGTCGGAGACCGAGGCAGCGAAGTAGGCGCGGTTCGCCACCTCGAAGGCCAACACCGCCGGGGCATGGCTGACATGCAGCCGCTTCAGCTCGGGCATTGCCCAACCCTATCCACGGGGTATGCCGGGACCACCTGATTTTTTGCCGGAGGCAGGCAGCCCCGAGCCCAGGTCGCCTGGCGATCTGCGACCTGAGCACCGGGGCTCGGCGGACGAGGGTGCTAACGCGTCACGCGATGGCGCAGGTAGACGACTCCCGAGCTGAAGGTCCGGGTCTCGACGAGTTCGAGGTCCACCCGGCGCTCACGCCGGGGAAAGAACGGGACTCCACCGCCCACCAGCACCGGGTAGACCACCGCCCGGTACTCGTCGATCAGATCCGACGCGGCCGCCTGTTCGGCGAGTGTGGGGCCGCCGATCGCGATGTCGCCCGTCCCCGGCTCGGCTCGCAACCGCTCGATCTCCTCCGCCACACCGGCGGAGGCGAGGCGGGCAGAGCCCTGTACCGACGTCAGAGTGGTCGAGAACACCACCTTCGGGAGCGGGTTCCAGAGACCGACCCACTCGGCATCCGCGTCGCCGAGCGAGGGGTCCTGGGCGGCGGTCTCCCAGTACAGCATCGTCTCGTAGAGCCGTCGTCCCAACAGGTGGACCCCGACCCGTCGAATGTCGTCGATCCAGAAGCGAAAGACCTCCTCGTCGGGTGCCGTCCAGTCGAAGGTGCCGTCCGGCCCGACGACGTAGCCGTCGAGTGAAACGTTCATCGAATAGGTCACGCTGCGCATCAGAAGTCCTCCTCGGCAACGGGTTCGACAGTACGACCGCCGGACATCGCGGGACTCATCGCGGCGCGCGGGATTCGCTGGGCCGTCCGAGTCATTTCCCGAAATCGAGGGCGGGCCTTCCTCAGCCGTCCAGGTCGCTCACGCTCCCGCCTCCCACCGTTCGTCGAAGCCCCGGCAGCAGCGCGGACTACCGGGAGCCCGCCACAGGGCGCGACTTGTAGAAGGACTCCTCCAGGTAGGCGGCCTCGTGCGGCTGGTAGGGATCCTCCAGATGGGCGGCCTCGTCTTCGTCGAGTTCGACGTCCACCGCGGCGACCGCGTCGGCCAGTTGGGCCGGCTTGGTGACCCCGACGATGGGCGAGGTCACCACCGGGTTGCGCATGACCCAGGCCAGAGCGACCTGGGCCGGGGACAGTCCCCGCTTGCCCGCGATCTCGTGGACGCGCTCGGTCACAGCCTGGTCCCCGTCGCGGTAGAGGATCTTGCCGCCCTCATCGGTCTCGGCACGCGCCGTGGCAGTGTCCCGGACCCGCGTCAGTCTGCCCCGCGCCAGCGGGCTCCACGGGATCACGTGCGGGATCTCCGAGACAACGTGACCACGCGACACCGAGGCCCTCTCCGCGCCGGGGTGGCGCATCCGGATCGGGACCACCGCAACCACAGCGGTGATGGCCGCGGCGCAGACCGTGCTCGGCGCAGGACCGGCAAGCGCGGCACCGACCGCGATCACGCTGACCTCAGCGTCCTGCCCCAGCCGGATCGCGGAGGCAGCGGCGCCCCGCGCCGATCGACCTGCAACCGCTTCGTGCCCGAACGAGCCCGCGACTCGCATGATCGACAGCTTCCAGCTCGTATCAGTGCTCGCTGGTGGTGATGTAGGTGCCGTGCCAGGTGTGATACCACACGGCGCCTGTGGAGGCGTTGACCGACAGCATGCCGTCGATCTTCCCGGAGCGCATGGTGTGGAGGGTGTAGTAACCCGGGAACGCCTCGGCCCTGTCGGCGGTCAGGTCGCTGTCTCGGTCCCGCAGCCATTGCTGGGCGCGATGCCGGGCCTGGTCGGGGGAGAACCGGGTCTGCGTCTGGCCGCGAGGATGCATGCCGTAATCGGTGTTCCACATCATTGCCGGGCCGTACTCGATCCCGGTGTCGCCGTCGGCCGGGTCGACGAGGATCTCAGTGGCCGGCTCCCCGGAGGGTGTTTCCAGCTCGGCGTAGAAGTTCTTCGAGAACTCCATGATCTCACCGACGCGCAGGTCGAGCCGCTGGGCGAAGGCGTCGGCGCGCTGTCGGGCCTGGTCCACGTTCTTCACGGGGGTGCCGTCACCACGCTGCCAGTAATGGCCACCCATCATGCCGACGCCCCACGAGCACTGCTCCCCCATCATGCCAGGCCCCATGCCAGGCCCCCATGAAGCCCAGTTGTCCCAGTCGTCGTCCGACGTGCCCGCCCTCCAGCAATCGCTGCCGGAGGGGCTGGGCGCGGCGGTCGGGGGAGGCGCGGCCTGGCTGGACGTGGTGTTGTCCGCAGCGCATCCGGCGGACAACATGCCGGCCAGAACGAGTGTCACCAGTGCGGAGACGGTCCGTGTGCTTGTGCTGGACACGGTCATCACCTCTGCGGGTCGATCCGTCGCGGTCCGCGAACCGGCAGGCGCGGGCCTCTTCCCTCCAGCCTCGCTCCGCGTCCCGTGGACCGCCTGGGGCCGTCCGGACCTGTCGGTGGCCCTACCGGCCCGAGTTATGACGAAGTGCCGGGACGGCAAGAACGCCCGCCGGGGCCACGGGTCGCAAGGGCCTTGCCGCTGACCAACCTCGGACGCGGTCTTGTGGAGCGAGTCCGTCGGCCCGGCCAGGAGTCCCCAGGGGTGCCGATCGGGCCACGGGCAGAGGCGTTGACGTTCTTTGTGGCTGCGGAAGGTCGGGCATCGCTGGGACCACGTCCGGCGCCCTCGGGCAGAGGAACAAGCAGGCCGGGCCCGTACTCGGCGTCGCCGGAGCGGCCCAGAGGCCGGCCCCCCCCCGGACTGTCGCGTCAGCGCCGGTGTGAGCCAGCTCAGGCGCGCGGCCGTGGCGGCTCTCGCCTCGACCCACGCCGGCTGCCTCGGTCGGTCGGCGCCGACGCCCGTCCAGGCGATGACCTCTTCCCGGGGGACTCGGACTTCGGGGGCAGGCGTCGGCGCGCCGGGAGCCGTTCGGGCGAGCGCAGGCGCGGCCGTGCCGCTTCTGGGGCGGGCCTCCGGGGGCGATCATGTCTGGCCGAACCGAGAATGTGTGTGGCACCCGCTCGCGGGCGACGGTGCGGGATGCGGTCGCGACGGGCTGGAGGCCGAGGGGTATGGAACACGCAACGGTGCGCATCGGAACACCAGGGCGCCCTCATCGGCCGGGCCGATGTCCGCGTGCCAGGCGGACGGGCCGGCCAGGGGTGCAGGGACCGTGCGGCCATGACAGTCGATGAGGGCAAGCCCGCGGCCGCCGCGTCGAGCCCCGCCGACGTCGGGGGCGGCGATCCCCGCGCTCCCCTGGAGCACACGGACTCCCTGGACCGCACGGACCCCAAAGGGCCACCGGCCGCGCAGCCGTCCGGCTCGCAGGAGGAGGCCGTTGCCGTTCGCGACCTGGTGGCGCGGTTGAGGGCGACCTGGCCCACCGTCGGCGAGGCCGCCGTTGAAGCCGTGGTCAGATCGGCGTACGACTCGTTCCGGCAGGCAAGGGTCAGGGCCTACATTCCGATACTCGTCGAGCGCCGGGTCCGCAGGACGCTCGACGCGGCCGTCGGCAACCACATCGCTCGTTCCGCAACGCCTCCTCCGGGAGAGGAACTGATCAGTGATGTCGGACGGAAGAGGCGCGCGCATCGCCGATTCTTTCGTCGAGCCGCTCCGGCTGCGACCGGACTCGATGGTCCGGCTGAGCCGGGACTACGGCCCTCCTGAGAGGGCGGGGCTGGAGAAGATGGACGGAGCCGCACTGCTGTGCAGCGGCGTGGTGCTGCCGGCGCAGTGCCGGGAAGGGCTGCCCGCACCGTCCGCCCACGGCGTGCTGTCGTCCCTGAAGCCGCTCGACGCCGGCGGCATCGTGGGCTCGGCGGCCCTGCCGTCACCCGCGGCCCGGTCGGGCTGGTCGAGTCGGACTTCCCCCGGACCCGGCGGTCGGAGCAACGGCCGGGTGAGCCGGGATAGGGTGCCAGGTCGCCGGGCGGGAAGCCCGACGGGCGGCACGACGAGAGGAGGGCCCGTGACCGACCGGCAAGACCGGCTCAGGTCCCTGCCCTGGCTGCGGGCCGTACCGGGAGTCCGCGCCGCGTCGTCCTACCGGCGTGCGTGGCTGGTCAAGGACCTGGTCGCCGGGATCGTCCTGACCACCCTGCTGGTGCCACAGGGCATGGCGTACGCGGAGCTGGCGGGTCTGCCGACCATCACCGGTCTGTACACGACGATTCTCTGCCTGCTCGGCTACGCCGTGTGCGGGCCGTCGCGCATTCTGGTGCTCGGCCCGGACTCGTCGCTGGGGCCGATGATCGCCGCGACCGTGCTGCCCCTCGTGGTGGCGGACGGCGATCCCGATCGGGCGATCGCGCTCGCCTCGGTGCTCTCGCTCATGGTGGCGGCGATCATGATTGTGGCGTCGGTGGCGAGGCTCGGTTTCATCGCCGACCTGATCTCCAAGCCGACGATGATCGGCTACATGAACGGTTTGGCCCTCACCATCCTGATCGGCCAGCTGCCCAAACTGCTCGGTTTCAAGGTCGAATCGGACAACCTGATCGACGAGTGCGTCGGTCTCGTGCGCGGTCTCGCCGACGGGGCGCCGGTGCCCGCCGCCGCCACGATCGGCGTCTGCGGGACCCTCCTGATCCTGGTGCTGCAGCGGTGGCTGCCGAAGATCCCCGCGGTGCTGGTCATGGTGGGCCTGGCGATCGCCACGGCCGCGCTCTTCGACCTGAGCGAGCACGGAGTCGAGATGGTCGGGAAACTGCCTGAGGGATTCCCGCCGTTCACGATTCCGGACGTCCAGGTCGCCGACCTCGCACCGCTGTTCGGCGGCGCGCTCGGCATCGCCCTGGTGTCCCTCACCGACACGATCTCCAATGCGACGGCCTTCGCTGCCCGCAGCGGGCAGGAGATCCGCGGCAATCAGGAGATGGCCGGGGTCGGCGCAGCGAATCTGGCGGCCGGTCTCTTCCAGGGTTTCCCGGTCAGCGCGAGCGGCTCCCGTACGGCGGTGGCGGAGCGGGCCGGAGCCAGAAGCCAGCTCACCGGAGTCGTCGGGGCGACACTCATCGTCCTCATGCTCGTCCTGGCCCCGGGCATGTTCCGCGATCTGCCTCAACCAGCCCTGGCCGCCATCGTCATCACGGCCTCGCTGTCCCTGGCCGACCTGCCGGGGACGGTACGGCTGTGGCGGCAGCGCAGGACCGAGTTCCTGCTGTCGGTCGCCGCCTTCCTGGGTGTGGCCCTGCTCGGTGTCCTGCAGGGGATCGCCATCGCCGTGGCCCTGTCCGTCCTCAACGTCTTCCGGCGCGCCTGGTGGCCGTACAACACCGTTCTGGGCCGGGTGAAGGGCCTGGAGGGGTACCACGACGTGCGCTCCTACCCGCACGCCGAACAGGTGCCGGGCCTGGTGATCCACCGGTTCGACGCCCCTCTCTTCTTCGCCAACGCCAGGACCTTCCGCGACGAGATCCGGCGACTGGCGCGCACAGAGCCGCGTCCGTGCTGGATCGTGATCGCGGCCGAGCCGATGACCGACGTCGACACCACCGCCGCGGACGTCCTGGAAGAGCTTGATGTGGCCCTCAACGCCGAGCACGTCCACCTCGTGTTCGCTGAACTCAAGGACCCCGTGCGGCGCAAGATCGAGGAGTACGGGCTCACCCGCACCATCGACCCGCAGCACTTCTTCCCCACCGTGGAGGCGGCCGTCGCTGCGTTCCGGCTGCTCACCGGGGCGGACTGGACGCTCCCCGCACCTCCTGCTCAGTCTCCCGGTGCTGCACCGGAGGCGGACGGCCGGGGGTGAGCGCGCACCCTGTGCGGAACCGGTCATGTCTCGTGGGTTCGTGAGGGCACCCGGGGCGCGGTGGCGGGACGCCGATCACAGCCGCACGATGATCAGTGCGGCGTCGTCGCGGCCGCCGCCGGCGAGCCCGAGACGGACAAGAAGGATGTCGGCCAGATCCTCGGGGGCCACATGGCGGTACTGGACGAGGAGGCCGGTCAGTTCGGCGAGGCCGGTGTCGATGTCCTCGCCGCGGCGTTCGATCAGCCCGTCGGTGCAGAGGACGAGTGTGTCGCCGGGGCCGTAGACGACGGTTGCCTGCGGGCGCGGTACGTGCTGGGGCCGCGCGCCCAGGGGAGGGTCGCTGGCCTGATCCAGCAGCTCACAGGTTCCCTCGGCGTGTACCAGGGCAGTTGGCGGGTGACCTGCGTTGCTGTGGATGATCAATCGGTTGGTGGGGTCTGCCAGCGCCTGGGCGCTGCGGAGCATTCCCATGGCGGCGGCGGCCTCGAGGCCATGGCCGACGACGTCACCGACCGCGACGCCGAAGCGGACGTCGGACAGTCGACCATGTCGTACCAGTCACCGCACACGTTGAGCGACCTGGTCGCGGGCAGACAGCGGACCGCGATGTCCTGACGGTGAGCCAGGTCTGGGGCTTGCAGCATGGCCTCCCGCAACGCGACGGCCACGTGACGCTCACGGGTGTGGGCCTGCCGCAGCTCTTCGTTGAGCCGCTGAAGCTCTCGTGAGCGGCCGTACAGCTCCGCCTCCAGGGCTTCGTGCTCTGTCAGCCGCAGGGAAGGCGCCAGGTTCGCGGTGACGTTGGCCTGCACGAACGCTGTCACGTCCTCTACGCGGTGGACGATCCACGCCACCGTCCCGTCCGGGGCGAAGACCGGGCTGTTGATGGGTGACCATCACCGTTCCTCGAATGCTTCCCCGGCCGCTGGACGAGGGGGATGTCGTACTTCTGCAGCGCCATCGCGTCGGAACGCCGCGAGTCCGGTACCCGGTGCAGCGAGGCGTTGAGGTTCCGCACCCCGTCGGCTGCGGGATCCGCAGGATTGTCGGGGAAGGCGTCGAAGACGAACCGCCCGAGCAGGTCCTTCCGGGTCCGCCCGGTCGCCTTCAGATACGCCTGATTTACCTCCACGATCACCAGATCCGGGCCCAGCACCAGATACGGGCTCGGAGTGGCCGCGAACAGTGCCGCGTAGTCGATGTCAGGCAAGGCCGCCATCCCCGCCCACCCTTTTCGTCCGGCCTGGCCACACCGGTGGTTCCCTCTTGCTACGGTTCGCCCGGTCCGGTCGCTCGCGCAGGGACCGCCCACCCCGGGGGTGAGAGGGGGGGCGGCTGCCGATTTCTCCTCTTCGGATGGGAACCCGGCTTCGTGAGGGTGTGGTCGGGGACGACAGGGCGGTGCCACGCGGTGATCGACGTCGGCGGCAGAGCGGGGAACGCTGTGCAGGTGCCGTTCGCAGGCGGCGGTCCGGCCCTGGGCCCCGGATGAGGGAGTGACGGGCCGGTCCGGATGCCCCGGCTCCGTACCGGGAGCCGGCCGCAGCGGATGGGACGGTGCCGAGCCCGTACGCAGAGGCGGGTCAGTGGAGGACCTTCTCCTTGGCCCGGCGGTACTCCTCGTCGGTGATATCGCCCCGGGCGCGGATCTCGGAGAGCTTGGCGAGCTCGTCCGCGGCACTGATGCGGCTGCTGCCGGCGGTCTCGCGGATGTACCGCTCCGTCTGTTCCTGCTGGGCTCTGACGTGACGCTGTTCGCGCTTGCCCATGTTCTTGCCCCGGGCGATGACGTAGATGAAGACGCCCAGGAACGGAAGGACGATCGTCAAGAGGAGCCATCCGGTCTTGGCCCATCCGCTCAGGTCGTCGTCACGGAAGATGTCCACGACGACGCGGAAGAGCAGGATGAACCACATGATCCACAGGAAGAACCACATGATCGACCAGAAGGCCCCCAGAACGGGAAAGTCGTAGGCCAAGGTCACGCTGCTGCTCATTGGCTCTCCTCAGGGTGTCGTCCGCCAGGACTCTGCGGGCCTACCCGCGGGTCCGGTCCGCAGACCGGACCCGCGGGTAGGCCCGTTTCGCGGTGCGGGGGCGTCCATGGCCACCATGGCGGCGATGCGTGCCGGCAGGCAGGTCCCCTCGTCCGGCCCGGAACGTTCGCGCGTGTCGAGGGTCATCTGAACGAGCGCCTCGAAGACGGGGGCGTCCGCGTCGCGAGGGCGGTGACACCTTCGGCACCTGTCACCTTCTGGGCCATGACCTCACATTTCCTTCCTGCCCGTGGCGGGGCGCACCTCCCATAAGAGCCGGGCCTGCCGTGCGCCGCCTCACCCGGACGGGGTGATCGCCTGTCGACGGCGGCCGGCTGCCGCGGACGCCGCGCGAGGGACCGGCGGGGTTCCTGACGTGCTCGGCCCTTCGTCGGCGGAGATCCGGGCAACGCGTGCAGGCCCCCGCACCCGCGCGGCGCCGCCTGTCCCGCGCCGGATGCCTCGTCGCGGGCGAACGACGCAAGAGCAGCTACCGGTGCGGCGCGCCCGCCCACGGGACCGGGTGGGGACCCCTCGCCGGTGTGAAGGACTCCGCCTGTCCAAGAAGCGGTCCGTCCGGAGAATCCCCCGGAGCGGGTGACGACCGGCCGGGGCGAGGCACGGTGGTATGAACCGAGCGCAGCCCGTCGGTGGGAGGTGGACATGTCCGGTAGCCGTTACGCGCTCAGTCCACGCTGGGCGGCCCGGCTGGCTGTGACGGCGGGCATCGGGGCGATCATCGTCCTGCTTCTGTTCGCCGGGCTCCACAGTCTGCTGCTCGTCCTGGTGGGGGCTGCCGGGCTGGCGATCACGTGTGCGGGCGTGTGGTGGACACTCGCCCACACCGGCCTGGTCCGGGTACTGGCCGGGGGACTGGCTCTTGTCGCCCCCGCCGCCGTCGTCGTCCTCTACGTGGCGTCCGGGCTGCTGTGGGTGGTGCTCGTGTCGATCGCGCTGTGGGTACTGGCCGTCTTCTGCGGCCGGGTCGCGCTGGCAGGCGCCGAGGCCGCCCCGGCACGGATCCCGGAACACTCACCGGCGCCGCCGCGACACCCCTACCTGATCATGAACCCGCGCTCCGGCGGGGGGAAGGTCGGACGGTTTCGGCTGCGGGAGAAGGCCGAGGCGCTGGGCGCCGAGGTCTGCGTTCTGGACGTCACGTGCCGCCAGGACGTGGCCGCGCTTGCCCGTTCGGCGGCCGACGCGGGCGCCGACCTGCTCGGCGTCGCGGGAGGCGACGGCACCCAGGCCCTCGTCGCGGCCGTCGCCGCGGAGCGCGATCTGCCGTTCCTGGTGATCTCCGCCGGCACCCGCAACCACTTCGCCCTGGACCTCGGACTGGACAGGGACGACCCGTCGAAGTGTCTCGACGCCCTCACGGACGGCGTCGAGCTCCGCATCGATCTGGGCGTCATCAACGACCGGGTGTTCGTCAACAACGCGTCGTTCGGGGCCTACGCGGCCGTCGTGCAGAGCCCCGCCTACCGCGACGACAAGGCCCGCACCACCCTGCAGATGCTGCCCGATCTGCTCACACACCATCATGGACCACGCCTCGCCGTACACGCCGAGAGCAGGACCATCGAGCAGCCGCAGGCCGTACTGGTCAGCAACAACCCGTACCGCACGGACGACCCTGCGGGGCTGGGGCACCGGGAACGGCTGGACTCCGGCGTCCTCGGAGTGCTCGGCGTCACGGTCGACACCGCGGCGCAGGCGGTGGAGCTGCTCCGCGGCCGCCGGGCCACCGGGCTCGTGCAGCTGGCAGCCCGCGAGGTCGTCGTCGACGCCGACGCCGACACGATCCCGGTCGGCGTGGACGGCGAAGCCCTGACCCTGCCGACCCCCGTCCGGTGCCGGATCCGCCCTCGCGCCCTGCGCGTGAGAGTTCCCCGCGACCGCCCCGGTGTGCCGCCCGGCAAACCCCCGATGGACTGGCGCCGGGTGCGGCGACTGACCCTGACGACGGTCCGGAGGGCGGCGGGGCATGACCGATGACCTCCCGCGGCCCGGCCGCCGCGCTGCCCTGTGGGCGGTGGCGCGTTCGCTCCTCGTGTCGTCCGGACTGGTCCTCGCCTACTACCTGCTGCCCATGGACGCACCTCTCAACGGCGGCACGGTGGCCGGTCTCGTACTCGGTCTCCTCGCGGTGACGGCACTGTTCCTCTGGCAGGTCCGCACGATCGTCCGCTCCCCGAATCCCGAGCTGCGGGCGGTGGAGTCGCTCGCCGCCGTCCTCCCCTTGTTCGTGCTGGTCTTCGCCACCTCCTACTTCCTGCTGGAGCGGGCCACACCCGGCAGCTTCACCGAGCCACTCAGCCGTACCGACGCCCTGTACTTCACGCTCACCGTGGTCAGCACCGTCGGCTTCGGCGACATCACCGGCCGCACCGAGACGGCACGCGTCATGACGATGATCCAGATCGTCGGCGGGATCCTGCTCGTCGGGATCGCGGCCCGGGTGGTGGTGAGGGCCGTCGAGGCCGGCCGGCATCGGCAGGACCCGAAGAGCAGGTGACCGTACTCCGGGCTGACGATCCAAGCCCGTGACGACGCACAGACGCGAGGCGCTACGGCCCCATGGAACCAGGCGCCCGCGCGAAGCCGCCGAGGGCCGTCGGACCGAACGAGATGCACGCACGGCCGTGCGACCCGCAGGGCCTGGCCGCGCGGCATCACCGCCCGGGCCGCCGACCGTGTGTCGTCCGTGTGCAGACCCGGCCTTGCCTCTGCACTCAGCTCTTCAGCCGATCCCCGGCATTTCACCGATGCCCAGGCGCATTCGAGCCGTTCCTGCCGATCGGGCGAGGGTCAGGCGGGCGGGGTGTCGGGGCGGGCGTCGTACACGGCGCGGGCGGCGTCGATGTGCGTCAGGTGGGTGAGGCTCCACTCCAGCAGGGGCGCGGTAGCTGCGCGGAGGGTCCTGCCCATCGGGGTGAGTTCGTAACTGACGTGCGGCGGCATGACGTTGAGGACGGTCCGGGTGAGGATCCCGTCGCGTTCCAGGCCGCGCAGGGTGACGGTGAGCATACGCTGGCTGATCCCGTCGACGGCCCGCTTCAGTTCGGTGAAGCGCCGCGGCCCCTGGCTGAGGTGACGCACGATCAGCAGTGACCACTTGTCGCCGACGATGCCCAGCACTTCCCGGGCTTGGCACGGGTCCTCCGGTCGGGCGGGCCGCGACTCGCCGCCCCCTGAGTCGTTCATGGTTACCTCCAGAGAACCGGGGCACCGAAATGTGCCTTATTGATCAAGGTGCGACGGGTGCAGCACGATGATGTCGGTTCCCGAAGAGTACCGAGGCACGAACAGGAACCGTATTGCCTTCGCGCCCGTGCCCCGAAGAGGAAGAAATTCTGCTCATGCCGACTTTTCTGCTGGTACACGGTGCATGGCACAGCGGCCGGTGCTGGGAACGGGTGGTTCCGCTGCTGGAATCGGCCGGACACCGCGTGTTCGCCCCCTCCCTGACCGGCTACGGCGACAAGGCACACCTGCTGGGTCCCGAGGTGGGGCTCGACACGCACGTCGCGGACGTCGTCGAACTGATCCACGAGGAGAACCTGACCGAGGTGGTGCTCGTGGGTCACAGCTATGCGGGGCTGGTCGTGTCGTCCGTGGCCAACGAGGTACCGGAACGCATCGCGCACCTGGTGTATCTCGACGCGATGGTCCCGGAACACGGCGAGACCGCCGTCGACGTGCAGCCCATGACCCAGGACCTGATCGACCTGGCCGCCGAGTCCGGCGACGGCTGGCGCATCCCGCCGCTGCCCGAACTGCCTGCGCCGCTCGGCCTGTTCGGAGTCACCGACCCGGCGGATGTGGCGTGGCTGCGTGCGACGCTCTCCGACCAGCCGGTGCGCTGCCTGCAGCAACCGGTCCGGCTGGACAACCCTGCCGTGGACTGCGTTCCGCGCACGCACATCCACTGCGTCGGCGCGGTACCGGAAGGCATCGTGCGGCGGCCCGTTCCCGCGACACAGCCCAACGGCTCCCCGGCACGGATACGGGAGCTGCCGACCGGGCACGACTGCATGATCACGATGCCGGCGGACCTGAGCGAACTGCTGCTTGAATCCATCCGCCGGTAGGGACGGGACCGTGACCACCACCGACCTGGGATGCGGGACGCGGGGCGTTGCGCCGTCCACGAACAGGCACAGCTCGTCGCGGGCCAGGGGCGCCGACGGTGGTGCTTCAGGACGGAACGCCCGGAGGCAGCGTCAGGCTGTTGTCGGGGGTCAGGCCGCTGAGCTTCTCGGGGTTGGCCTGAAAGCGCAGGTTCTGGATGTGGCCGTCGACGAGGTCGAACGAGAAGGCACCGACCGTCCGTCCGCCGAGGACGGTCAGGACACCGAGCTCGCCGTTGATGACGGCCGCCTCCATCGTCAGGGCGGCCAGGTCGGGCTTCGCCAGGAAGCCCACGATCCAGCGCGCGACGTGATCAGTGCCGTGGAGGGGGCGGCGGGCTGCGGTGACCTTGCCGCCGCCGTCGGACCAGGCCGTGACCTCGGGGGCGAGCAGCTCCATGACGGCGTTCAGGTCGCCGCCCGCGCAGGCCTCCATGAAGCGGGTGGTGACCTGACGGCGCCGGGCCTGGTCGGCGTCGAAGCGGGGGCGGCGGGCCTGCACATGTTCGCGTGCGCGGTGGGCGATCTGGCGGACTGTCGGCTCGGGACGTTCGAGCGTCTCGGCGATCTCGGCGTGCGCGTAGCCGAAGACCTCGCGGAGCAGGAAGACGGCGCGTTCGACGGGGCTGAGGGATTCCAGGACGATCAGCATCGCCGTGGAGACGCTGTCGGCGAGTTCGCTGTCCGCAGCGATGTCGGGGGAGGTCAGCAGGGGCTCGGGGAGCCACGGCCCGACGTACGTTTCACGGGTTGCCTGTGCGGAGGTGAGGCGGTTCAACGAGAGGTTGGTGACCGTACGCACCAGGTAGGCCTTGGGATGGCGGATCGCGTCGCGGTCCGCGGTGCTCCAGCTCAGCCAGGCGTCCTGAAGGATGTCCTCGGCGTCGGCCACGCTGCCCAGCATGCGATAGGCGGTGGCGAACAGGAGCCTGCGGTGTTCGATGTACGGGTCCTGCTCGTCCCTGTCGACCATCGGTTCATGCTGCCAGCGCCGCTGCGGGGCGGCAAGGGCCGAGATCACGGCGCCGGTGGCCAAGGCGTCCGTCATGCCGCGGGCCTGCGGGTGGCACGGCCGCCCTTGGAGATGATGGTGGTGACGTTCATGTGCTTGCTGAACCGGTAGGTCGTGAGCGGGCTGCCGCTGACCATCTCCTTGTACGCGACGGCGCTCCGGCCGGTGAGGCACATGCGGCGGGGGGTCTCGTCGGCCTTGGTGAACTGGATGACGGCATCACGGCGGCCGAGGCTGACCGGTTGGTGGAAGTATCCGAAGCGGAACGGCTTGACGGTCCTGCCGCGTACGAGTCGCGCGATGGTGTCGGCGGTGTACTGGGCGGTGGGCAGGCCGCTCTGGCAGGTGCCGTGGATCTGTCCCCAGGCCATACGGACGGCGGCGGCGTCTCCGATGGCGTGGATCTCCGGGTGGGACACCGAACGCAGGGTGGGGTCGACCAGGATGAGGCCGCGGTCGTCGGTGGCGATACCGGCGGCGGCGGCGAGCGGCGGGACCTTGACGCCGGTGGTCCACAGGCAGACGTCGGAGCGGACGATTCGGCCATCGGCCAGTTCGACGGCGTCGGGCAGCACCTTGGTGACGCGGGAGCCGGTCGTGAGAGTGATGCCGAGGCGGTGCAGTGCGCCGTGGAGGTAGGTGCGGGCCTTGGAACCCATCATGGCGCCGGGCTCGTCCCGGCTGATCAGCGTGACGTTCAGGCCGGGGTGGCTCTCGGTGATCTCGGCGGCGGCCTCGATGCCGGTCAGGCCGCCGCCGCAGACGGTGACCGTGCCGCCGGACGCGGCGACCTCTCTGAGGCGCGCGGCGAACCGACCGGCGATCTCCGGTGTGTTGAGGGTGAACGCATGAGTGTCGGCGCCGGGGACCGTGCCGGTCTCGGTCGAGCTGCCCAGCGCGTAGACGAGCGTGTCGTAACTGAGGACGTCGGCACCGTCGATGGTGATCTGCCGGGCTTCGGGCGCGATGGCGGTGGCGGTGCCCTGGACGAACGTGACACCGGTGTCGGCGAGCAGGTCGGGGATCTGATGCTCGGCCAATTCCTGACCGGCGGCGATCTGGTGCATCCGCAGCCGCTCGACGAATCGGCTCGACGGGTTGACCAGAGTGATCTTGACATCGGTTCGGCGAGTGCGGTGGGCCAGCCGGATGGCGCTGAAAAGGCCCGTGTAGCCGGCGCCGAGGACGACGATGTGGTGGTCGTGGTTCATGGCATCTCCCGAGGTCGGACACCGGTCCGTATGCCGGTGACGCCCATGGGACAAGCAACCCGCTTCGGACGTGACAGGCCCTCCATGTGATCCACGTCACTGCTTCGGTGTCGTGGAGGTGATGCCGAGAAGCCGTGGGCCGCTGTTGCCGCGGTGACCACAGCGCCGCAGCGAGGACGACGCGGTGGTGTGAGGTGGCATCCGCTGGGGCGGACGCCACCTCGGGCCGGTAGCCCGACCTCAACGGCGCGGCCCTACCGTCGCGATGTCCGCGTTCTGCGACTCCACCGTCCTTCCCGGCACCAGGACGGCAAGCGTGCTGCGTGCTTCGTGCCGGAGGGTGCGGCGCCGAGCGAACGTCGCAGTCAGGGCGAGGATCGAGACCGTCCCGCCGCAGAGCACGGCGGCAACCGTGGAGAGCGGCCCGACCGTCATCGGGCACGCACCCTTCTTCCCCCGTTCGGGCCGCCCGGCTTACAGCCCGAGGCGGGCGTTGACGCGCTTCTCCTCCCAGAGTGCGCGCGCCGTCAACACCCTTGTGTGGCCTGGCCGGCCAGTGAGCCCGCGACGTGCAGTTCCTTGCCGAACCCGCCCCTGCCTGGCGTGAGCGCGCGCTGGCATCAGTGCTTGGGGGTGTCTTGATGGGTGGGGTTGGGGGATTCGGCATGGTGTGGGCTGTGGGGTGGGATGGTGGATTGCAGGGCTGTTTCGATGCGGTGGTTGGTGGTCATGGTTGCGGTGAGGGCGGTCATGGTGAGGAGAAGGCCGGCTGCGGTGTAGAGGGGGGTGCGGAGGTCGTAGGTGGTGGCCAGCCAGCCGCCGAGGACGGCGCCGATGGGTGCGGCGCACATGGCGAGCATGCGGGAGGTGGAGGCGACGCGGCCTATGAGGTGGGCGGGGACGATCGCTTGGCGGAGGGAGGGGCCGAGCACCATCGTGGCGCCCATACCCGCTCCGCACAGGGCGAGCGCGAGGCCGGCGGCGTAGGGGTTGGGGGCGGCCGCAAGGCCCAGGATGGCGAGTCCTTCGGCTGCGGCGGTGCAGGTCAGCGCGGTGCCGGTGCCGAGGCGCCGACCGAGGAAGGAGGCGAGGCCCGCGCCGAGCAGGCCGCCGGTGGCCTCGGCGGTGAGCAGGAGGCCGAAGCCGGAGGCGCCGATGCCGAGACGGTCGTGCGCGAAGAGGGCGAGGACGGTCTCTACCGCGAGGAAGGCGATGTTGCCGACTGCCGGGCGCAGTGCGAGTCCGAGCAGCAGGGGGTCGCGGAAGACGTATGAGGCGCCGGCTCGCGCTTGGCGCAGCAGGGGCTCGCGGGTGTGCGGTGCGGGCCGGGGCTGGGCAGGCAGCGATCGTACGAGCAGTGCGGACAGTGCGAACGAGACCGCGTCGGTGAGCAGCGGCACCGCGCGCCCCAGTGCGAGCAGGGCGCTGCCGGCGGGTGGCCCGGCGAATCCGGACGCGGCGGTCTGGGTGCCGCGCAGGCGGGCGTTGGCGCTTTCCAGGAGGGCGGGGTCGCGGCCGAGCAGATCGGGCAGGTAGGCCGTGGCGGCCGTGTCGAAGAAGAGTCCGCCGAGGCCGAGGAGGAAGGCGACGGCCGCGAGCAGGGCAATGCTCAGTGCGTCGAGCGCGGCGGCTGCCGCCGGTATCGCGAGCAGTGCTGCGCGTGCCGCGTCGGTGACCCACATGGTGCGCCGGCGGTCCCAGCGGTCCACCAGCGCGCCGCCGAGCACTCCGAAGAGCAGCCACGGCAGGGTTGCGGCGGCCGTGATGACCGCGAGCTCCATCGGATCGCGCGTCAGCGTCAGCGCGAGCAGCGGCAGCGCGGCATGTGTCACCCCGTCACCGAAGGAGGAGACCGTCTGCGCGGTCCACAGACGTCCGAACCCGGTCGGCAACTTTCTTATTTCTGTGGTCACTTGGCATCCCCTTCGGCCTGTGTGCGTGAGACCGGGTGGAAGAGTGCGAAGACCAGTGACGCGTCCGGCAGCGACGGATCGGACAGTTCCCGGTACTCGTCGGCCAGTGCCTCCAGGCGTGCCGCCAGCTGCGCGAACTGCTCGTCGGTGAGCCGCAGATGCGTCATGCGCACGTGCCGCTCGCTATCGGCCGGCACTGCTTCCAGGTCCGCCACCGCGTGCCGCATCAGCACATCCGGGCCTCCCTCGCCGGGGTCCGGCAGTGCGATCGCCCGGGCGGCCATGGCGTAGTACCGCTCGGTGACTCCCCGGACCTTGCGCGTCCGGACCACCTTCACCAGTCCGGCCCGTTCCAGCAGCCGTACGTGGTAGCTGGAACTTCCCTTCGCCAGGCCCACCCGCTCGGCGATCTGCGTGATCGTGGCGGGCTCGAAGCGGAGCAAGGCCATGATCCGGTGGCGGGTGAGGTTGGAGACGGCGCGCAGTTGCTCGTCCGTAGTGACGTGGAACGTCTCGGGAAGGTCATCAGCAGGCATGGCCCTAATGGTCAACACTTCTTGACCATTGCGCAAGGGGTTTTCCCCGGGCTTGCGGAATCGGCTCTCCGGTACGTGCGGGCTCTCGCCTCGCTCGTCTCACGGACGTGCTGGCGAAGAGGCGGTATTCGATGCATGCACTGCTCGCGCAGCGGACCGCGGCAGATGGTGCCCACAGCCCGCCGTATCGCCGATGCGGGCGCTGCTGGCGACCTTGCCTGGGCCGTCGCCCGGGGGCGCCCTTCATCGCGGGGCGGCGCGGGCCTCGCGCTGAGCCGTCTGAGCTGCTGTGACGATGCCGTCGGCGAGTGTGGGCGGGAATGTTCGTGATGTGGTCTGCCGGGTGTGAGGGGGCGCACAGGTAAAGGCCGGCGGCAGGGTGTGGGTGCTGGCGGAGCTCGTTTGTCGGTGCTGTCGCTGCCTGCCCTGAGCCGCGCTGGCGTGCGGGGCCGTGCGGGGCCGTGCGGAGGTGACGGGTCTGCTGAGCGTGGGGCGGCGCGGCTTGTCCTGTCGAGGAAGAGGACGGCACGTTGGACTGACGGGCTTGGCCCGCGTCGTCAGCAGACCGATATATGTCGGCCGAGAGGATCAGGATGGCGAACGATGCAGTCGCCGGTCTCGGGCCGATCTTCAGCCCGGGAGGACGAAGCCGGACTCGTATGCCGCGATGACCGCCTGAGTGCGGTCGCGGGCGCCGAGTTTCGCCAGTACGGAGCTGACGTGCGACTTCACGGTCTCGGTACCCACCACCAGACGCGCGGCGATCTCCGTGTTCGACAGGCCTTGCGCCATGAGACGAAGCACCTCCCCTTCGCGCTCCGTCAGTGAGGCACGCTCCAGGGCGGTCCGGGCGCCGGTATTGCCATGGTCCCGGCCGTAAGAGCTGGCCAGCCGCCGCACCGCTGCCGGGAACAGCAGGGAGTCGCCCTCGGCCACCAACCGTACGGCTTGCACGATTTCCGCCGGCCGTGCCCGCTTGAGCAGGAAGCCGTCGGCTCCCGCGCGCAGCGCCCCGTACACGTACTCGTCGTTCTCGAAGGTCGTCACGACCACGATCTTCGGTGGGTCCGGCACGGTGCGCAGCACGGTCCGGGTGGCCTCGATGCCGTCCATCAGCGGCATGCGCACGTCCATGACGATGACGTCGGGGCGCAGTTGCCGTACCAAGGGGATCACGGCGGCCCCGTCCGCTGCCTCGCCCACTACTTCGATGTCCGGGTGAGCTCCCAGCACGGCTCGCAGTCCGGCCCGTACGAGCGGCTCGTCGTCGACCAGGAGAACGGTGAGCGGCATCCGGTCATCCTAGATCAACTACAGCGGCAGATCGACGCGCAGCAGCCAGTGGCCGCCGTGCTGCCCCGCCTTGGCCTCGCCCCCCAGTAGCGCGGCACGCTCACGGATGCCGCGCAGCCCTCTGCCACCGCCCGTGCCGGCAGGCGGCGCCGGATCGGGCAACGGATTGCGCACCTCGAGCCGCAGCCGCGCTGCCTCGACGGCGATGCGCACGCCGATGCGGACAGGGCCCGCGTGCCGCAGCACATTGGTGAGGGCTTCCTGCAGCATCCGGTAGGCCTCGCGGGAGACCGGCCCCGGAAGGTGCTCCAACGGCCCGGTCACTTCGGCGTCGACTTGCGCACCCGAGGACCGCGCGGAATCCAGCAGACGGCCTGCCTCGTCGAGCGCCGGACGGGTGCCGGCCGGCTGCCCGGTCTCGCGCAGGACGAACAGGACGCGGTCCAGGTCCTCCAGCGCGGCCCGTCCCGTCTCCTCGATGGCTTCCAGCGCCCGGTCGGTGAAATCAGGGTCGCTCGCCGCCCGGGCAGCTCCGGCCTGCACCACTGCCAAGGTCAGCGCGTGGCCGAGCGTGTCGTGCAACTCCCTTGCGATCTGGTTGCGTTCCAGCAGCTGCTCGGTGCGCTCCTCCAACTCGGCCAGCCGCTCCTTGACCGACGGCCCGAGCAAGCGGCGAGCAGCATGGGCCATGAGCGCCCCCGTCCCGGCGGCCGCCATGACCAGCGCGAGCACCAGCGCCAGCACGGCCGCCGGTGTCAGCAGGGCATACATCCAGCCCGCACCCGAGACGTACGGCAGCGAGCCGGCCAAGGTGGGCTCTCCCGAGGCCGCCCCGGCGAGCGACAGCGCGAGCGTCAGCAATGCGTTGGTCACCAGTGCCAGGGCGAGCCCTGCTTCCAGGCGCAGAACCAGCCAGGCACCGGTTCTCGCCCGGTCGGTCCACGAAGCCGAGAAGGCCGTGGAGATACCGGGGTCCTCGTCAATCCTCACGCGTGCGTGCGGCCGTGCGTGCGGCCCGGGAAACAGCATCAGCCGTGCCTGCAACCCCTCCGCATGACGCACCGAGGGCACCATGCCGGCGGCCAGAGCCAACGGGACGGGAAGCACCGCGACCAGCAACCAGTCGAGCGGTGAAGGGTTGCTCAGCCCCGGATAGACCATGGCGCAGGCGAACGGCACGATCGCACCCACCAGCACGTGCAGCCAGCGGGTGTAGGTCACCGCACGTGTCAGCGGCAGTAGGAGGCCCGGCATGCCGACATCGTGACAGAGAAGCAGAGGCCGCCGTCCACCCCCATGCGGGGGAGACGCTCTCCCCGGGCGGGGGATGCCTGCCCGCGCTCGTCCGACCACGCTGGGGTCATGACCAGCATCGACGTCAAACAACTCACCAAGGTGTACAGCGGCACGCGGGCCGTCGACCGTCTGACGTGCAGCATCGAACCGGGCCGGGTCACGGGGTTCCTCGGACCCAACGGCGCCGGCAAGTCCACCACCATGCGCCTCGTCCTCGGCCTCGACCGCCCCACCTCCGGGACCGCCACGGTCGGCGGCCACTCCTATGCGACACTGCGCGAACCCCTGCGCACGGTCGGCTCCCTGCTGGAAGCGCAGGCCGCCCACGGGTCCCGCACCGCCCGCGATCATCTGCGCTTCCTCGCCGTCAGCAACCGCCTCCCGGTACGCCGCCTGGACGAGGTCCTCCAGGCCACCGGTCTCACCGCTGTCGCCCACCGCCGTATCAGCACCTTCTCGCTCGGCATGCGCCAGCGGCTCGGCATCGCCGCCGCGCTCCTCGGGGATCCACCCGTCCTCATGCTGGACGAGCCCACCAACGGCCTCGACCCGGAAGGGATCATCTGGATCCGCGACTTGCTGCGCCGGCTCGCTCGCGAAGGCCGCACCGTCCTGGTCTCCAGCCACTTGATGAACGAGACCGCAGCTTTCGCCGACCATCTCGTCATCCTCGGCAAGGGCCGACTCCTGGCCGACACCCCCGTACAGGATTTCATCGAACAGCACAGCCACCCACGCGTACGCGTACGCACCAGCGACCCCAGCCGACTGCGGGCCGTACTGCTGGCCCAGGGACATACGGTCGCGGAAGGCGACGACGGTCGATGGGTCGTCGATGGCGCCACAGCCGAACGGATCGGGACCGTCGCAGCCCGCGAGGGCATCCCCGTCCTCGAACTCACCGACGAGCGTGCCTCTTTGGAGCAGGCGTACCTCGCTCTCACGGCCGCCGAGGTGGAGTTCGCCGCCGCGGACCCCGCGTCCCCGACAATCCCCCAGGAGGCCTGACTATGTCCGTGACCGCGGTACTTCACTCCGAGTGGATCAAGATCAGGTCGGTCCGGGCGAGTTTCGGATCGCTCCTCGCGGTCTTCGCAGCCACGCTGGCCATCACCGTGCTGGTCTTCGCCACCGTGGGCCGCGCGGAGGCGGAAGGCGGCGAGGATCCGGTCTTCGGCGCGTTCTACGCGATCAACTTCGCCCAGATCGCCGCGATCGCCTTCGGGGCCACCGCCGTATCCTCCGAGTACGCGGGCGGTGCGCTCCGGCTCTCTCTGTCGGCGGTGCCGCGCCGGGGTCTCCTCTACGCGGCCAAGACGGCCATCGTGGCCACGGCCGCCCTCGTCGTAGGCCTCGCCACCGCGTTCGCCACCTTCTTCGAGGGTCAGGCGTTCCTGGGAAAGTACGCGGTCGGCCTCGATGAGCCGGGAGCCCTGCGGGCCTGCGTCGGCGCGGGGATCTACCTCGCCCTGATGGCCTTGTTCGCGATGGGACTCACGTTCCTCCTGCGCAGCGCCGTCGCGGTCCTCAGCCTGCTCATCCCCTTCATCCTGATCGTGTCCTTCGTGGTCGGAGGCATCGCCGACGGTGCCGCGGCCTATCTTCCCGACCGTGCCGGACAACAAGTCCTCCACCAGGACCCGGCAGGAGACCTTGGCCCTTGGACCGGTCTGGCGGTGACTGCGGTGTGGGCGGCCGTCGCGCTGGTGGCGGGTTGGTGGGCGGTGCGCCGACGTGATGCCTGATGTCGCGGTCTCCGGCACGCGCTCCGCGCCGGGGGCGGCGCTTTGAGTAAATGAGCGTCTTGTTCCGCCAGGGGCGTTTGATGAGGCCGCGAAGTCGAGGAGGTCCCGGTGGCTCGAGAGGGTGGCACGTGGGATTCCATGCGGTGATGGAGAACGCCTTGTGGGACCGGCTGTTCGCGGCCGGAGAGGGCAGGAGCCTGCGATGACACCGAGCCTGCTCGGCTTTCTCGTCAGGCGGGGTGTCGGCGTGCAGGCAGTGCATTACCTATGCCGACACCAACAGCCCCGGCGCCGACCCTGGCCCGGTCGTCATCGCCTGTCACGGCCAGCGGCGCGTCACCTCCGTACGCTCAGCCTCGCTGGGTACCCGTTCTGACTTGCGGCGGCCCGGCGCGGCTCGTCCGCCAGTCCCACCATCCGCCGGTCAGTAAACAGTGAGCGTACGTGCGTACCGTCTCCGTGGAGACCCTGAAGATCGCCGGCACACGCGTGTTTGATGCATCTTCCGCGCAGGCCGCAACGATCCGGGCCTGCTGCGCCACACGAACTGGGATGTGCCACACCAGGCCGCCTTACCGCATGTGTGATGAACTGTGGCCCGGTTTCGAGAAGTTGATCTCGTCTCGAACAAGAGAGTGGGAGGGACCGTGGACCTCGGTGGGGGGACGTGGCGGCGACTGACCGCCGTGGTGCTCGTCATGGCGGTGGCGGCCGGGTGTACGGGGCAGGGCGAAGGCGCGGGCGGCGGAAACGACGAAGACCTGCTGCGGAACCACGACTGGACGCAGATGCCGGGCACCACCGTGCGGAACGACATCCTGCGGGTCAGCGCATTGGATCGGCACATCGTGGAGCAGGACTCCTCCGGCGGCCGGCCCAACCCCCCGCTGAACCTCGCCGGCCCGCATCTGAGGACCGATGGCGACTTCACCGTCACCGCGCGCATGTCCGGGGTGGGGGACGACGGCGGCGACTCATGGCTGCGGCTGTACGGACGGGTACCGGTCATCTACGACGAGTGGCGGCAGGAGCGGCCCTCACTCCGCGTCGGCGTGACCGCCGACGGAAAAGTGAAGGTACAGATATGGGACGGCGAGGGCGATGAGCCGGCCACCTCCAAGGATTTCGACTGCGGCTGCTCCGGGACGGTGACGCTCGCCGTGTCGAGCATCGGTGACACATTCCGTGTGGAAGCCGACGGGCGGCAGCTGGGAACCGTGCGGGACCCGGGGGTGTTCGCCGAGGGCACTGTCTGGTTCGGTCTGGAGGCGGACGCGGGCGATGACGAGCGCCGCGAGGGATGGCGTCTGACGCAGCTGATCGCGCGGGCGGAGAGCGGTGACTCGCTCCGCGTGATCAAGGCGCCGCAGCTACGCCAGGAGCAGTCCGCCGACTCGCTGCGTGCGCGGGCCGCAGACGTGGGGCGGCCGTTCGACGTCGGCACCGCCCTGGCCGAGAACCCGCTGCTCACCGACTCACGCTACCGGGCGCTCGCGGGGAGCCAGTTCTCCATGCTCACTCCGGAGAACGCGTTCAAGCCACAGTTCCTCCACCCACGCCGGGGCGTCTACGACTTCCGCGACGCGGACCTACTCGTACGCTTCGCCCGCGCGAACGACATGAAGGTGCACGCGCACACCCTTGTCTGGCACGAGGCATTGCCCGACTGGATGCGGGAGAACGACGACCCCGAGGAGGTGCGCCGGACCATGCTCCGGCACATCGCCATGGTCGCCGGGCACTTCAAGGGAAAAGTCGCGGAATGGGATGTGGTCAACGAGCCCATGTCCGACGACGAGAAGAGCTACACCGACGGGGATCTCGGTCTGCGCTCCGAGCAGAGCCCGTGGTTCGAGGCCATGGGGGAGGAGTACATCGACGAGGCTTTCAGGGCCGCCCACCGGGCCGATCCGAAGGCACGGCTGTTCCTCAACGAGTACGGGGTCGAGGAGGAAGGCGAGCGGTGGGACGCCCTTTACGATCTGGTCAAGCGGCTCAAGGAACGCGGCGTACCGATCGACGGCGTGGGTTTCCAGGCCCATGAGTACGCACCCGGCGACCGCATCGACCCGGAGACCTTCCGCAGCCATGTGCGGGATCTGGCGGAACTCGGGGTTCTGGCGCGGGTGTCGGAGATGGACGTCCCCGTAGGTGAGGACGAGGAGGACGGGCGGCAGACCCAGGCTGAGGAGATGGCGGGCAAGCTGCGGGTCTGCCTGGAGGAGCCGAACTGCACATCGTTCTCCACATGGGGATTCACCGACCGGTACGGTTCCACCGCCGACACCCAGACCTATCCTCCGCGCACGGCCGATTCCCTGCCGTGGGACGCTGCCCTGCGGCCGAAGCCGGCGTACGAGCGCCTGCTCGAGGCCTTCGACGAGGCGTGAGGAACCAAGGTTCGATCTCTCGGTCCGGTGTCGATGGTAGTGAGAGTCAAAGACCGTCTTGTTCCGCCAGGGGCGTTTGATACGGCGGCGAAGCCGAGTAGGTCACGGCCGCTCGAGAGGGTGGCACGTGGGATTCCATGCAGGTATGGAGAACGCCTTGGGGGACCGGCTGTCCGCGGAGGTCCGTCGGGAGGTGGACAGCCTCGTCTGGGCCGGTCGAAACGTGCAGGCCATTGCCCTGATACGTGAGCATGTCGGCCTACCAACGCGGCATCTGCATGATGGCGTCGACGCAGTGGGCCGACGACTCAGCGTACTGCGGCGTAGGCCGACGAGGTCGCCCAGTGCTCAGAACTCGTAACACGATCTTGCAGGCGTGCCGCGGTGGTTGGGGGCTGTCAAGTACGCTGCCGCTGCCGAGGTCATGGACAGGCTCCGCCGGAGTCATGCTGGGATGAAGCTCGGCCACCAGGGTGGGACGTTGCCCGGGCACAACGGGGCGGGGTAGGAGTCCGGCATGCCGAGCCATGTGACAAGGAACCAGGTGAACCACAGGGTGAAGATGAGCCCCGCAGTCAGGGCTGTCCTGCGATGACGTCCTCCGAGGGTGCTGTGCAGGATCGCCCACGGAACCGAAGCGGCGATCCATATGAGAGGCGCAAGAAACAGCAAAGTCATGCCGTTGGCTGCTGCGCTGCTGCCGACGTCGCAAGCAGCCCATGCCCTCCCGATCGCAGCAACGGACACCACCGCGGTCAGCCCACCGAAGAGGACACCAGGGCCAGTTCCTCTGAACCAGCGGCTCGGAGGACTCGACGGCGCTGCTCCCACGATCATCTCCCCCGCCTCGCCGTAGGTGCGGAGAGTACCAACTTTCTGAAGTAGCCCCGCTGGGGCACTGGCCTGCCCTGACATCTGTCAGTCGTCTTTGGGCTTCCGAAGCCGTCGCCGGCAGTTGAGATCGCAGGCCAGGGAGACAAATGCGTCGTGTAGTTCGGTGCGGCGTTCCCTGGGGACGGCGAGGCGTTTGACGTGGTGGAGCAGGGCGAAAGTCCGCTCGACGACGTAGCGGGGCTTGCCCATGCCCCGGATGTTCGGTGATCCCTTGCGGGAGATGACGGGCAGGATCCGTCGGCGACGCAACGTGTCGCGGTGGGCGAGTCGGAGCCCTTGTCGCCGAGCAGGGCTTCAGGCCGGTGGCGGGCCGGCCGGGGCGGCCCGAGACGGGCGGGATCCTGTCGACCAGGGCGAGGGTCTGGGTGACGTCGTTGGCATTGGCAGCGATCGTGAGGCTGCACCTGCGGCTCGCCGCACTCGCGGCTCCCGGACTGGGCTGCGCGGGGGCGCGCGGCGGCCCGCGTAGTCTGCGCACGCCGGTTTCTCCTGTCTGGGGAGGGCCGGACAGGCGGCGAGGGCGGCGCATTTTGGGGCTGCCCGCCCCTCGCCGCTGTTCGAGCACGTCGCTCGTTCCCGCCACATCAAGGGCGGCTCTGGTCCACTTTCTGTGGAGGCTCACGGATAGTGATGTCAGTCGTGTGTGGTGGGATGGCCGGACTCTGCCGTTGATCCGCTGGGAGGCCCCCATGACGTCCTCGTACCCGTCCCTGAGTCGTGCCTTGGCCGAGGCTTTGGTCGAGGTCCTGTGGTTCATCGACGGCAGCGAAGACGAGCAGATGGACCAGGACGATGCGGTCAAGGTGATGGAGGGCGTCGCCCACGTGGTCAGCACGCTGCCGAGCGATCAGCAGCAGGAGCTGATCGCCCTGCTCGGGGAGATGGCAGCTGCCGAGACCAACCCCGCTCGCCGTGAGTTCCTGGAGGAGTTTCCGGAGGGCTTCGGGCTCATCGACGATCTGTCCTGAAAGATTTCAGCTTGGATTGGACGGCCAACCCGGCTGTAAAGGCGTTGACTTCAGCTTCCAGTGCCGCGGCCAGCATTCGCCTCCCGCCCTCGCGGACGATGTCGTCGATCAGGGAGCCGGTCTCGGTCGTTCCATCGTATTCACTACGCTCAGCACGGGCGTGCCTTCCCGACCGACGGTGCAACGTCGGCCTACTCGATGACCAGAAGTCGATCACTCGGGAAGGTACGCCCTTCACGTCCAATCCGAGGCCGATCCACAACCATGAGCATTGCTCCCGCCGCAACTACCCAGACATCTGTGCCGAGCTCGCCGCCATCGCGCGCACGCCAAGCGGCATGGCCGCAGCCGACGCCTACCGCAAGGTCCAGGCCGACAACGCCCGGCTGCGACGGGTCAACCGTGACCTCGCCTACTGACCTTTTCGAGTTGCGTTCGGGCGGTGGCGTTGGGTCGGCGACGCTGAGGTGCAGCGTGGAGAACCCGACCGCGACGACACGGGCTTCGAATCGGTCTTCCCAATCCCGGACGACCGCAGAGACTTTCGCGGTGTCGTTTTCGTAGTTGCAGGGGCCAGCCCAGCCCACGGCTGTCAGCGCTTCGGCACCGGATGGAGCGGCAACCAGTCCAAGACGCACCCTGGCGGTCACGATTCCCCAGGGAGACGCCGACCGTTGATGGTGCCCGTAGCAAAAGCTGCCGGAGCGATGCCGAGACGATCTGGTATCCGACCGACCGCGCGGGAAGCCCGTTGGCTGCCGGTGTTCCCTGCTGGAACGATCCTGGGATGGTCGACCACCGTGACGCCGTCCTCCGCCCGTGGGGTCGCCAGAGGTGCAGCCTGCCGATCAAAGCGTTGCCGGGGCCGAGAACATGTTGCCGGGGCCGAGAACATCACGCACGAGCGTGGTGGTCGCGGACCGCAGAGCACTGAGAAGTCATCTCAATTGGTCCGGCGGCGCGCTTGAATGTGGGTGGTCTTGGGGGAGGGCTGTGCCGCATGATCACGCCATGACGAGTCCGGCCTCCTTCCGGGACCAGACCAACTGGTCCGACGGCTACTACGAGCTGGCCATAGAGGTCGGGTCGAGTGACGATGCCCGAATTCAAGCCGTACTGGGCGCTCTGTGGTCCGCCGCGGACGTGCACGGGTGCTTCGGGCGGAGAGACCGTGAACCTGAGGAGCAGGATCCCGTGCCCTGCACAGTTGGATCATTGACCGCGTTCGGGCATCTCCACGGTCAGGTCCGGCTGCCGACAGGCCAACTGGTCGTCTGCGGTTGTGTGGCGATCCGGGGCGGTGATGAAAGCAGCGACTGGCTGGACTTTTACGTCCCGGTGGGCGCGCTGGACAACGCCGGTCTGACCTACTGGGACGGTCGGCCCTTCTTCAGATCCGACGTGATGGACGACTGGCTGGCTGCCATCGGCAAGGAGACGTTCACCAGAGCGGCCTTCAGCTTGGGGGTCGTCGGGTTCGAGGTCTCCGGCTGTTCGGACGCTGCAACGCTGGCAGGGCAGATGCCGCAGGAGCGAGGTATCGGATACCTGCTTCCCGTAGATGGCACCCTCCACTACGGGGCCGCCAACACCTGAGTGCACGCGCAGCTCCTCCCGGACTCGGGTCTGCGGTAGCAGATGATGGTGCAGGCGATGCTCGCGAAGGCGAGGAAGTGAGCGGCCTTGCGTTCGTAGCGGCGGTGGAGCCGGCGGCAGCCGGAGAGCCACGCCATGGTGCGTTCGATGGTCCAGCGGTGTCGGCCCAGACGCTGCGAGGGCTCGACGCCCTTGCGGGCGATGCGGTGGGTGATGCCGCGCTGGCGTAGCCATCGCCGCAGGTGGGAGTAGTCGTAGCCTTTGTCGCCGTGGAGCTTTCCCGGCTTGCGCCGCCGGGGCCCACGGCGGGAGCGGATCGGCGGTATGCCCTTCGCCAGCGGGATCAGGGCCTGGCTGTCGTGCAGGTTCGCCGCCGAGATTCCGACAGAGGAGGGCAGACCGGTCCGCTCGGTGATCAAGTGAATCTTCGAGCCGTACGTGCCCCGGTCGACAGGATTCGGACCTGTCAGGTCCCCCTTTTCAGGGCCCGCATGTTCACCGAGTCGATCGCGCAGCGGGACCAGTCCAACTCACCTCGGGATCCGCGCTCGTCGAGGACCAAGCGGTAGAGCTTGGCCCACACTCTGGCCTTCGTCCACTCGGAGAAGCGCCGGTGGGCAGTCGCTCCCGACGGCCCGAACGACGCGGACGGCAACTGTTGCCACGTGCAGCCTGACGTGGCCACGAACACGATCGCGGCCAGCACTTCCCGGTCGCCATGTCGACGACGGCCGCCACCCTGGGGTCGCGAAGGCGCCTCCGGCACCACCCGCTGAAACAACTCCCACAACTCGTCCGGCACCAGCCGCTCAACAATCCCCGCCACACCTCACAGCCTACCGAGTCGACCAAATGAGATGTCGTCTTAAGCCAGACCGGCGTGGTTCAACGTGCTGATGGGGATGTAGAGGTCCAGCCCGTCACTGGTTTCATCACCGTCCCGGATGGTCACACGACCGCAGGCGGCGAGTTGGTCTGTCGGTAGGCGGGCCTGACCGTGGAGGTGTCCGGACTTGGCCAGTGATCCAACGGTGCGGGGCACGGGATCCTGTTCCTCAGGTTCGTGGTCTCTCTGTCCGAAGCACCCGTGCGCATCGGCGGCGGACCACAGCGCACTCAGGACGGCCTGGATCTGGGCATCGTCACTGGACCCGATCTCTATGGCCAACTCGTAGGAGCCGCCGGACCAGTTGGTCTGGTCCCGGAAGGCGGCAGGGCTGGTCATGGCGTGATCATGCGGCACTGCCCTCCTTCAAGGCCACGCATATTCAGGCGCGCCGCCGGAACGATGGAGATGGCTTTTGAGGTCGCCGCATGCAGATGCGCGGTCAAGGGGAGCTGCCGGGTCCGGAGTCTGTTGGTGGTGGCAGGCTCGGCCGGGCTGTATGGGGGTGTGGGTTGCGGCTTCGGTCTGCGCGGAGGCTGGTCCGTGGCAGGTTGTGTCGCGCAGTTCGCCGTGGTTCTGGGTGCGTGGCTGGTGGGGGTGGCTGTCGGCAGGGGTGGGGGTTTGTCTGCGTCGTGTGACGCGTTGTTGTGTGGGGTGGGGTGGTGGTTCAGTTGGTGGGTGTGGGTGTGGGTGTGGGTGTGGGTGTGGGTGTGGGGTGGGGGTGGTGTTGGGTGTGGGTTTGGAGTTCGGTGTGGACGTGGTGGCCTCGGGTTTCGGTGATGTCGACGGCGGCGAGGACGGAGGGGACGACGATGCTGGGGAGGATGTGGCGTAGGAGGGTGGTGACGCGGTGGGGGAGGTCTTGGTAGTTGGTGGTGGCTTGGGACATGGCCTGGATGCCGGCGAAGGCGCCGACGAGGACGTCGGCGGTTTCGGTGGGGGTGATGTGTGGCAGGAGTTCGCCTTGGGCCTGGGCTTGTTGGAGGAGGTCGGTGCCGACGGTGCTCCAGCGTTGGAAGGGGGCGCTGCGGTCGAGTCCTTGGGCTTGTTGGTCGAGGGAGAGGCGGACTCCGGCGCGGACGAGGGGGTCGGTGCGCAGGCGGTAGGCGTGCAGGACGACGGTGTCGACGAGTTGCTGGGTTCTGCAGGCGCGTCGGGGGATGGGCAGGTCGTGGTCCTGTGCGTGGATGACGCCTTCGGCGAGGTCTTCTTTGGAGGGGAAGTGGAAGTACAGGGCGCCTTTGGTGACGTTGGCGGTGAGGAGGATCTCGCTGATGGTGGCGGCTTGGTAGCCGCGTTCTTCGAAGACTTTGGCTGCGGCTGTCAGGATGGTCTGGCGGGTGCGGATCGCCCGGTCCTGTTTGACCACGGCCTGGCCTCCTTGGTGGCGGGTGTGGGGGAAGAGCCGGTAAAAAATACCGTCCAGTTCGTACATTACAGGGGGTGTGTTGCGTGGAGCACCTCTGGTTGTAGTGGATTCAATGACATCGTGTGCCGGTCTTCGGGGCGCGGGGAGGGAGCGGGTGTGGACGGGGCCGGGGCGGGTCGGGTTCGGGTGCGGGGGGCTGTGGGCTGGGGTGCGCGGCGGGGTGGGCTGTGGGCTGTGGGTGGGGGCTGGGGTGCGCGGCGGGGTGGGCTGTGGGCTGGGGGCTGGGGTGTGGGTTGGGGTGGGGGTTGGGGTGGGGGTTGGGGTGTGGGGGGAGGGGTGGGGGGATGATTTTGGTGACGGGTGTGACGGGGACGGTGGGTGGTGAGGTGATGCGCCGGCTGCCGCGGGGGGTGGGGGTGCGGGTGATGGCCCGGGATCCGGGGAGGGTTGCGGGGGTGCCGGCGGGGGTCGAGGTGGTGGCGGGTGATTACGGGGATGTGGTGTCGCTGGGTCGGGCTCTGGCGGGGGTGCGTCGCGCGTTTTTGGTGACGACGCGGGTGGGGGGCGGGGATGATGCGGCGTTCTTGGCTGCTGCGCGGCGGGCGGGGGTGGGGCATGTGGTGAAGCTGTCGGCGGCGGCGGTGCTGGACCGGGGGGCGGGTGATGTGATCACGTGCTGGCAGCGGGTGGTGGAGGAGCAGGTGCGCGGGTGCGGGCTGGAGTGGACGCTGCTGCGTCCGCGGGCGTTCATGTCGAACTGTCTGTCGTGGGCGGCGTCGGTGCGTGGGGAGCGGACGGTGCGGGCGTTGTACGGGACGTCGCCGCATGCGTGTGTGGATCCGCGGGATGTGGCGGAGGTGGCGGTGCGGGTGCTGACGCAGGAGGGGCATGCGGGGCGTGCGTACACGCTGACGGGGCCGCAGGCGGTCACGGCGGTGGGGCAGAGTGCGGTGCTGGGGCGGCTGTTGGGGGCTGAGGTGCGGTTTGTGGAGCTGAGTACCGCTCAGGCGCGGGCGGTGTGGGCCGAGCGGTATCCGCAGCCGGTCGTGCAGGCTCTGCTGGACAGTGCCGGGCGGCAGCGGGCGGGGGCCAAGGCCCGGGTGGAGGACACGGTGCGGGAGGTGACGGGCCGTCCGGCGCGCTCGTTCGCGCAGTGGGCCGCGGACCATCTCGAGGCTTTCACCCCGCCCGCCGGACCCGTAGCGGCCGGGGGGCCCGTGCCGCCGGGCGAACCCGCATAGCAGGGGCCCGCCATGTCCGCTGCGGTTGCTGTGCCCGTTCCGGCGGCGGGGCCTGTGCCCAGCGCTCCGGCTGCGCGCTCTGCGCCGGCTGCGGGGCCCGCGGTGGCGGGGGAGCCGGTACCGGCCGGGGGGCCCGTACCGGCGGGGGATTCTGTACCGATGGGGGGGCCGGTAGCGGTGGGGGAACAGGTTCCAGCCGCGGGTCCCGTCCTGGCGGGGGAGCCTGTACCGCCGGGCGAGTCCGTATAGCTGGGGGAACCGGCCAGGCTTGGCCCGGTTGCCGCACCGCCCACCACGCCGTCACCGGCAAATCCATGCCGCTGACCGAACGCTTCTACCTCGCCGACGCCGTCTTCGTCGCCGCGGTGGAAGGCGAGCACACCCTGCTCACCGCCCTGCACACCGCTGTCAGGGCACCGGTATACCCCCCGTTCCTCGGCCGCCGTTCCTGCCCGCCGGCCCACCCCCTCGAGCTGGCCCTCACCGAGAGCCCGTTTTGGCGGCGGGGTCTGTGCGGCGCGCTCCGGGGCGGCGGCGGGCTCTGGGCCGTCGATGCTTGCTGCGGGGCCCGCGGCGGTTGCGGAGTCCGTGTGGTGCGCCGTGGAGGCGGAGCCTGCCGTGGTCGTGTCGGCGGGGCAGTGTCCTGTCCCGGTGGCGGAGCCGGTCCGGGCGCGGGACCCGTAGGGGCGGGGGAGCCGGTAGCGGCCGGGGAATCTGTACCGGCCGCGGAATCTGTAGCGGCGGGGGAACCGGTAGCGGCCGCGGAATCTGTAGCGGCGGGGGAGCCTGTACCGCCGGGCGAGCCCGTAGAGCTGGAAGAACTCGCCATGACCGCCCCGGTGGTGGGGCCGCTGGCGGCTGGAGGGTTTGTGCGGCCTTCGTCGGTGGCGCCGGATGTGGAGTCTGTCCGGTCCGCCGTGGCGGCGGAGCCTGTCCTGTCTGTACGGCATCCTCCCGTGGGCGGAGTTGGTCCGGCCTGTTGCGGGGGCGCAGTGTGTGCGGTCCGTCGTGGCGGGCGGAGCCTGCCGTGTCCGCGCCGGTGCTGCAGTGTTCCGTTGCGGCTGTCCGGGACTGTGCGGTCCGTCGCGGGGGGCGGTGCCTGCCGTGTCCGCGCCGGCTGCGCGGTGGCCTGCTCCGGTGGTGGAGGCGGTCCGGTCTGATGCGGAGGCGGAGGCGGAGGCGGAGTCGGTGTCGGCAGCGGGGTCTGTTGCGCCTGACGGAGCTTCACCTGATATGTGTGCAGGGGGCGTTGAGCGGCCGGGGGCGGTCCGTGGGTGCTGCGGCCGGCTCCGGCCGGGGCGGCAGGTGTGCCGGGGGGTGCGCGGTGTGAGACAGGGGGTGGTGCGTGACGCGGCGGGGGCGGGCCGGTGTGCAGGGCGCGGCTGCGCCCACGCCCGGGCCCCGGCTCATGCGCGGGCCTGTGCCTGGTCCTGCGTCCACGCCCACGGCCATGCCTGTGCCTGTGCCCGGGTGATGCCGCCGCCCGGGCCCTGGTCCGTGCCCGTGCTCGGTCCTGGCCCCCGCCCGGATCGCGTCCGTCCTGGTGTCCGCGCCTGCGGCGATGCCTGGGCCTGCGTCCGTGCCCGCACCCATGCCCACGCCCGGGCTTTCGGTGTATGTCCGCGTCTGTGCCTGTGCTCGGTCTGGCGTGTGTGTCCAGGGCCCCGGGGTGTGCCGGTGCCCGGGTTTCCGTCCGGGCCCATGCCCGGGCCCGGGTCTCTGCCTGAGTCCCACGCCCGTGCCTGCGCCCGGTTCTGCCCCCCCCGCGTCCACGGCACCGTGCCTGTGCCTGTGCCTGGGTTTGCGGTCCGGGTCCGGGTCCGGGTCTGTGCCCGCGTCCGTGTTCCGGTCCGCGCCTGCGCCTGCGCTGGTGCTGGCCGGGGGGCGGGGGTGGTGGGGGTCAGGGGGTGTGGGGGGCCATGGTGACGGTGGAGTGGAAGACGGGTGTGCCGGTTTGCAGGGCGGTGATCTGGACGCTTTCCGGGTGGCCGGGGTGTGGGGGTGTGGTGCGGTGGGCCTCGATGGTGCAGGGGGTGTCGAGTTCGACGTAGCGCAGGAAGCGGCTGGTGAGGGCGAGGGGGAGGCAGGCGCGTGCGAGGGTGGCGGCGGTGGCCTGGCGGGCGGCTTCGAGGAGGACCATGCCGGGGACGTGGTCGACGGGGTGGTCGAAGAGGACGGGGTGGCGGGTGTCGGCGCGCAGGTGCCAGCGGCCGGGCCGGCCGGTGGGGGACAGGACGACGTCCATGGGGGCGGTGCGGCCCACGCTGTGCGGGGGCTGGGGTGCGCTCTGGGCGGGGATGCGGGGCCGGTTCGAGGGCGGGCGGCCGGCACGCAGCCGCTGGTAGACGGCCGGGGCGATGACGGTGAACGAGCCGCCGCCGGTCGCGGCGGGCCGGCCTTCGCGGTAGATCTCCACGGTGATGCGGCAGCCGTTGAGGGCGCCGTTGCGGCGCCGTCTGATCTGTGAGCAGCGCACGTCGATGTCGAGGGTGGCGGGGACCAGGCCGACGCGGACGTGTGCGGGTGTAACCTGCACGTCCAGGTCCTCCACCAGCAGGTGATGGCCCAGCGGCACGCCGAACTCGGCGTGGGCCAGCAGGATCCCGGTCTGGCGGATCGTCTCGGCGGCGATCAGCGGGTCGTGGCAGCCGTCCACGGCGGTGAAGAAGCTGTGCCCGCGGGGCCACTGGGCGGCGACTTTGAAGCGGGACTCCTCCACCCGCGCCCAGTCGGTGAGCAGGACCTCGGCGACGCTGGCGCGGTGGACGAACTCCTTGGGCACGGTGGTGGTCAGGGTCGGCGGGAGCACCTCACCGTTCCCGGCGGGCCCGCCCGCCCCGGCCGGTGTGTTCACTGCGCCGGATATTGCGCGGTGTATACGGAACGCGCTCGCAGACATAGCTCCCCCTGAGCCGCCTCGGCCTTGGAATACGAGGGGCAGCCCCCTCGGAAACCCGAAGATACATACCAGCCGGTTTACTTTCCACCGGGAAGGGGCAGCTCCGCCCGCACGGTAAATGGAGTGATGTATTCCCGGATTTTCAAGTGATCATCCGTTGAACCGCGAGGAGTGCTGGAGCTGCGGGTCTTACGGACCGCGCGGGCCGGCCGTGCACCGGGCCGGCCGGCCCGGTCCGTGCCGCGGGAGAGGTGTTCTGCCGTACCTCAAGCGATTGCAGAGCCATTCTTGAGCGATGTTACGGGCCGGGTCCTCAAAAGCCGGGAAAGACAAGGGCGAGAACCCGGACCCGGGCCCGCCCGCGGCGCAGCGCCCCGGCGGCCGCCGGGAAAAAAATCCGCCGCCGCGCCGGGCGCATGCGGGAGCCCGGCGCCGGGCGCACGCGAAGCCGTGCACCGCCCGTGGTGCCCGCGTCCGTGCCCGCGTCCGCGTCCGGTCCGGCCGGTCCGGGCGCGGCTTGTGTCCGGCCCGGTGGCCAGGCGCGGCTTGTGTCCGGCCCGGTGGCCAGGCGCGGCTTGGCCCGTGGCCGTGCCTGGCCCGGTGGTCCGGCGCGGCTTGGCCCGTGGCCGTGCCTGGCCCCGGTGGTCCGGCGCGGCTTGGCCCGTGGCCGTGTCCGGCCCCGGTGGTGCGGCGCGGCTTGGCCCGTGGGCGTGCCCGTGCTCGGTCCGGCGGGACCCGGCAGGGCGGAGGGCGGCCCCGGCTCAGCCCGGCAGGATGCGGGGCGGCAGGACTCGGCGAGGCAGGGCGGGTGCGCGGGGGCGGACGTGCCGCAGGCCCCTCGGTCGCCCTGCGTCCGGCCGCCTTTCTCACGCGCCCCACCTGCCGCGCTCACCGTGCCGCGCCGGGCTGTGACGGGGGCCGGGACGGCGGCTGTCCCTGCACGCCGGCGTCCGCAGGCAGGGCCTCGGTCCGGCACATCGGACACACCGAAGTCGTCCGGCACCGTCCTCCCCGAAGTCGTCCGGCACCGTCCTCCCCGTGTTCGTCCGGCACCGTCCTCCCTGTGTTCGTCCGGCCAGGCGGAGGACCTGACAGGAGGGGGACCTGGCCGCGCCGCCGGGGGAGTGGACCGGCATGCGTGCTGGGGGAGTTGACGGCGCTGCGTGCTGGGAACAGGGCAGGGCTGCGCCCGGCGGGGGCCAGTGCTGTGTCCGGTGGGGGAGGGGAGCGGGAGGCGGCGGCGCCGGCCTGCCCGGTCCTGCACGGGCCGTCTCTGGGCCGGGCAGGGCGGCGGGTGCGTCGGGCATGACACGCGGCGCGCAGCGCACCGGTTCGAGCGCGCTGCCCGGTGCCGGGATGGTGACCTGCCTGACCTGCCTGACCTGCCTGACCTGCCTGACCTGCCTGACCTGCCTGTGCGGGCGGGCTGCGGTGCCTGGGGGTGTGGTGCGCCCGTGTGCGGTGGGGGAGTTGCCGTATGCCGGACGGCCGCCTGCATGCCCGCCCCGTTGCGGGACGCGTGGTTCGTCACCGGTGCCGGATGGTGCGCCCGGGGCGGCATGCGTGGTGCATGCGGGCGGGGGCGGCGGTGCCCGGGCCCGGTACCGGAGGGGGGAGGGTGCGTTGCCGGAGCCGGGGGCCGGGGGCCGGGGGCCGGGACCGGGAGGCTGGGGGCCGGGGGCCGGGGGCCGGGACCGGGAGGCTGGGGGCCGGGGGCCGGGGGCCGGGGTGAGGGGCTGCCGGGTGCGGTGGTGGTGGGGCGGTGCCGTGTCAGATGGTGCCGTTGTCGTGCCGCCTTGCGGGGTGTGTGCTGCCCCTACCGGGCATCCGGGTGCGGGCAGGAGCGGCGGGCGGCGGCCCTGGAGTCCGCGCCTGCGGGCCGGGGAGGCTGTCGTCCCTGTCCCTGCCCCTGTCCCTGCTGTCCCTGCCCCTGTTTCTACCCCTGTTCCTACCCCTGTTTCTGCCCCTGTTTCTGTCCCTGTCCCGGGTGGGCTGCGGTGTGGGGGTGCCCTGTGTGCCGGGTTGGCGGTTCCGTTTTCTGTGGGGCCGGCCGTGCTGTGTGGCGGGGGTGTCCGGCATGTCGGGCGGTGATCGCGGACAACAGACCGGCGGGTATCTTTCGGCGGGACGCGGGGCTGTGCCGTGGCCGGATCCGGATCCCGCTGCGAGAAGTGCCGCCGGCCCCCTCTTCAGGGACTGGGTGCGGGCCGGTGACGCGCATGTTTCCGGCCGCTCCGATCCGGACTTCCAATGGCTTCTTGTTTTCGCTGCTCTGTGCGTCATGGAATCGGAACTTCCCCCTCGCCCTGCGGTTTCTCCTGGCCGGGGCACGGTTGAGTGAACGTCAGTTTGATATATAGCTGGCCGAATACCGTCCTCGAGGCAGGGTGGTCACCGTCCAAGATTGACAGACCGACTGTGCTGTTTTTTTATCGGGGGGTTCGAGTGACAAACAGAGCACCGGGCCCCTTGGCGGCGGTAGTTGTGTTGCCCGGGAGCTGCGGTCTGTGGCCTGGACTCATGGGGGAGTTTGTGGACATCGAAGTGCTGGGTGCGTTGTCGGTCCGTGAGAACGGGGTGTCGGTGGTGCCGACGGCCCCGAAACCGAGGCAGGTGCTGGCGCTGCTGGCGCTGAACGCCGGTCAGATAGTGCCGGTTGCGGCACTGGTGGAGGAACTGTGGGGAGTGGTGCCGCCGCGCAGTGCGCGTACGACGCTGCAGACGTATGTGCTGCAGCTGCGCGAGCTGATCGCGGGGGCGCTGGCGCAGGGCGGGCAGGAGCAGTACACGGCCAAGGACGTCCTGGCCACGGTTCCCGGCGGGTACCGGCTCGTCGTGCGGTCGGGACGAGTGGACTACCGCGAGTTCGAGCGGCGTGCGGGCGCGGGCTACCGGGCGATGGACGCGGAGGACCATACGGGCGCGGCGCGGCTGCTGGCGGACGCGCTGTCGCTGTGGAAGGGGCCCGCGCTGGCGGATGTGCAGGCGGGCACGCGGATCGAGATGGAGGTGCGCCGCCTGGAGGAGGCGCGGCTGTGCGCACTGGACCAGCGCATCGAGGCCGACCTGCGGCTGGGCCGCCACCGCGAACTCCTGCCGGAGCTGACGGTGATGGTCAACCGGTACCGCATGCATGAGAGCGTGCACGGCCAGTTCATGCTGGCGCTGCACCGCTCGGGGCGGCGCAGCGAGGCACTGGACGTCTACCAGCGGCTGCGGGCGACGCTCGTGTCCGAACTGGGCCTGGAGCCGTCGGAGGCGCTGAGCCGTCTGCAGCGTTCGATCCTGATGGCACGCACGGAAGTCCACCCCGCCGGGGCGGGCGCGTCATCGGACGCGGGTGAACGCCGCCTGGTCGCCCGCACCCACTGACCCGCCACCACCCACGCGCGACCGCCAGCCACCCGTCAGCCGTATCCACCACCCGCTGGCCCGGCCCGGCCGGGACCGGCCGCTCCGGCCGTCTCCCGCGCCGGGCCGGGCGGCAGGCCTGCCCGCCTCCCGCACGCGGCACGACCGCCGCCCCGCCCGGAGGCGGACGGACTGTCGGGCCCCGGGGCGGACAGGGCCCGACAGCCCGCTTCTCTGCTGCCGCACCCACCGGACCCACCGGACCCACCGGACCCACCGGACCCACCGCACCCACCACACCCACCGCACCCACCACACCCACCACACCCACCGCACCCACCGCACCCACCGGATGCACCGCACCCACGGGGTGCACCGGATGCACCGGACCCACGGGGTGCGCCGGGCGTGCGGGGTGCGATGTTGTTTTCCACGCCGGCCCAGGGGGCAGCCGGACGTGCCTGAGGCTTCGGGTTCAGGCTCGTCGCGGGTCGCGGGTCGCGGGTCGCGGGTCGCGGGTGCCCGGCACCGTCGTGAGGCGGCCGCCGGGAACGGCCCGGGGCGGCCCGGGCCGGGGCGATGCGGGCGGCACCGTCCGCGGAGCCGACCGGGGTCGGCCGGCTCGCGTCGGGCCCGCTCGGCCGTCTCGACCGGTCCCGAGACGACGGCCCGGGCCCGGGATGCAGTGCACGTCTGCCAGGCGCCGGGATCCACGGTGCCGGCGGGCGGCCGCCGGCGCGGCGGCACGACAGACTCCTGGCGCCGCCGTGCCGCGCTACGCCGTGCAGCCGCAGCCGCAGCCGCAGCCGCAGCCGCAGCCGCAGCCGCAGCCGCAGCCGCAGCCGCAGCCGCAGCCGCAGCCGCAGCCGCAGCCGCACGGCGTAGCCGCGCTCGCGGCCGCGGCCGAGCGTGCCGCCGGACGGAGCTGCCGGCCCTCCCGCAGGGCCGGCTCCTGCCACGGTCGCGCCTGTCCGGTGCCCCTTGTCCGGTTTTCCGGCGACTCCGGCCTCGGCGGGGCCGCGCCCGCCTGCCGGCCTCCCGTACTCGCCCCTGCCGCAGGACCTTCGCAGCCCTGCGTAGCACCGCCCGGACGGGCTCCCCCGCGCACCCGCCGCCCGGCTCCATCTCCCGTTCCTGGACGGATCCTTCCGGCCTGTGTCGGGCCTGGACCCCGGCCCCCGGGGCATCCTCGCGTCCACCGCTGCGGGCCAGGACCGACGTGCTGTCGTCTCCGGGGAAGTCCGCTTCGCCGTACGGGGCCGGTGCGCCCGGCGCCAGCGCCGTCCGACCGCGGCCGTGTACGGCCTGCTCGGCCTGGTCACCCTGCTTCCGTCCGCCCTGCGTCACATCACCACCCCGCACAGCCCGTGCAGGCCGACCGATACGCCCCCGGCGCTGCGCGCTGCCGCCGAAGTCCGCGTCGCGGCAGCCGTGTTCGTCGTGCAGCTGACGGAGGGCGGACTCCAGGCCGGGCGACGCGGCCCCGGATGCCGCCCATGAAGCGGCGGCGGCCGGCTCCCATCGGCGGCTGCCTGACGGCAGGCATCCGAGCCGCCCCCCCCGGGACAGCCCCCGGGGAAGGGGAGAAGGCTCCGGTCTGACGGCAGTTGACGCAGCCTCACTTCGCGGTCCGTGTCCGCCCCGCCCGGGGCGGAGCGCACACCGTCGGTGTCGCCGCTTGTGCCGCACGCTGCCGTTGTCCCTGGGTACGCCGTGGGCGCGGCCTGGGTGACCTGCGTCACTCCGAGGGGCTCTTGGCGTGAGGACGCCACCCGTGTCACTATTCCCGGGCGCTACCCCTGCCCGAAAGCCGTTACGGTCCGGCCGGGTACCGCATCCGCCGCGTTCCCCCGGCGAGGCCCGCGCCCCAGCCCCCGCAGGGCAGCGTTCCCTCTCGTTTTCCGACCCCGCCCGCATCCCGTGGCGCGACGGCTGCCCGGCAGCCGGTGCGGGCAGCAACTCCTGCCACCGGCTGCGGACTTCAGCACGCACATCGCCAGCCCCACCCCCGGAGCCGGGCAAACCGTCCCGGCCGTGGCCGCGGGTGCGGCTGCGCCGCCGTGCAGAGCGCCGACTTCCCTGGCCGGCAGCTGCGCTGACGGCTGCTCGCCTGCCGCGCACCGCCCCCCGGTTCACCCGGGGCCCCGGCACGGTGTGGCTCCTGGGGGCGGTCACGGCACGACGCCGCAACCGCCGGGTGCGGCGCCTGCTGCACACCCGGCGGGAAGAGGGGGGCACCGTGCGCGCGCCACGGCGCTCCTCGCAGACGAACTTGCCCAGCAACGGCAGGAGTTCAGCAGTGGCGAAGCCTGCACTGCACAGTTCGGCTCCGCGCCGGGCACCTGTCGCAGTCGCCGCCGGGCATGCCCCGATGCCGTCCGCCTGGCACGGCGGCCCTGATGACGGGCGGGACGGTGGGAGCACCACCTCGGGCGGCTGCCCCCGGCCCCCGGCGCCGCCGTATCCCGGTGACGGGGCGTCAACCCGGGCCCCCGGGGCGGTGCCTTCGGCTCCGGGGGTTTTCGCCGCCGGTCGCGGGCGCCCGCCAACCCGGCCCGGCCGACCTGGCTGCTGCGGCCTCACCCCCGATCACCGGGGGGCGGCGTGTGCCTGCACGCCATGGCCGCCCGGGACCCGCCGGGGCCGGACACGGACCGGCGAGCCGTGAGAACCGACGGCGCGGGCCGCGGAAGCAGTCCGAACCACGCCCGGCCGTTACCCGTGTACCCGCGTACTCGCACCACCCGTCAGCCCGCGGCCCGCACCCGCCCGGCACGAAGCCCCGCACAGCGGCGGCACGAAGCCCCGCACAGCGGCGGAGCGGCCCCGGTACCGCAACGGCCCCGGCACGGTAGGGGCATGGCAGCGGGCGCAGACGCCCGTCCGGCGTGCCCGCGCCCGGTTCGGCACCTGCCCGCGCCGGAGCGGCCCGGCCCACCGCACCTCTGCACTCGGTCGGTCCCACAGCATCCCTGCGCGCGGCCACGTGTCCGCCCGCCGCCGCCCGGCACGCGGCCCCCCGGCACGCGCCCGCTCGGCCGCCCGCCCGCCCGGTCGCGGCGGCGGGCACCGCCGCTGTCCCGAGCCCCGGACCGGCAAGGGACCGGCCCTCCCGGGGCGCCGTCCGCCCGCCGGCCGGCCACGGCCGCACACCCGCCGGCCACTCGCACAGCCGGCAAACCAGGGAGCCGTCCGGTGAGCCAGCCGGCAAGCCAGCCGGCAAGCCAGCCAGCAGGCCAGCCAGCCGGCACGCACGTCAGCGAGCCGGCACCTCGGCACGCACGTCAGCACGTCAGCGAGCCGGCGCCTCGGCACGCACGTCAGTACGTCAGCGAGCCGGCACGCCGGCACGCACGTCAGCAGGTCAGCGAGCCGGCGCCTCGGCACGCACGTCAGTACGTCCGCGAGCCGGCACGCCGGCACGCACGTCGATGAGTCGGCACGCGAGCCGATCAGTGAGCACGTCAGTCAGCGCACCACCACGTGAGGGGAGGGCAGGAGCATGACCGATACAGGGATTCTCGGCACCGGTGCCTTTGTGCCGGACCGGGTCGTCTCCAACGACGAGGCCGGTGCGGGGGCGGGGGTCGACGACGCCTGGATCACCGCCAAGACGGCGATCCGGGAGCGGCGCTGGGCCGCCGGCGGCCAGGCGACCTCCGATCTGGCGGCGGCGGCGGGCCGGGCCGCGCTGGAGTCGGCCGGGATCAGTGCCGGGCAGCTGTCGGTGATCGTGGTCGCCACCTCCACCCCGGACCGGCCGCAGCCGCCCACCGCCGCCCGCGTGCAGCACCTGCTCGGCGCGTCGGGGGCGGCCGCCTTCGACGTCAACGCGGTCTGCTCCGGCGAGCTGTTCGCGCTCAGCGCCGTCGAGGGCGTCCTGGCCCGGCGCGGCGGCCACGCCCTGGTCATCGGCGCCGACCTGTACTCCCGCATCCTCGACCCCGCCGACCGCCGCACGGTCGTGCTGTTCGGCGACGGCGCCGGCGCGATGGTCGTGGGCCGCACCGGCCGCGGCGCCCGCCTGCGCCACCTGGAGCTGCACACGTTCGGCGAGTTCTCCGAACTGATCCAGGTCCCCGGCGGCGGCAGCCTGCTGCCCCTGGACGAGGAGGCCCTGCGGGCCGGCAAGCAGTACTTCCGCATGGACGGGCGCGGGGTGCGCCGCTTCGTCGAGGACCGCCTGCCGCAGCTGGTCAAGCAGTTCCTGCACGAAGCCGGCGTCGCCCCCGACGACATCGCCCACTTCGTCCCGCACCAGGCCAACGGCGTCATGCTCGACACCGTCTTCGCCGAACTGGCCCTGTCGCGCGCCACCATGCACCTGACGCTGACCCGCTACGGCAACACCGGCGCCGCCTCCGTCCCCCTCACCCTGGACGAGGCCGCCCGCGCCGGCGCCCTGCGCCCGGGCGAACTGGTGCTGCTGGCCGGTTTCGGCGGCGGCATGGCGGCGGGCTTCGCGCTTCTCGAGTGGTGACGGGGCCCCAGGAGCCCCCGCAGCCCTGCGCCCGGCAGCCCTCGCTCTGTTGCTCGACCTCGGCAGAAACAGGAAACATGACAACGAGACATCGCTCTGTGTGCGTGATCGGCGCCGGCCCGCGCGGACTGTCGGTTCTCGAGCGGCTGTGCGCCAACTTCCGCTCGCAGCCCCAGGACAGCACCGTCCACATCCATGTCGTCGACCCCTACCCGCCCGGCCCCGGCAAGGTGTGGCGCACCGACCAGTCCCCGCACCTGCTGATGAACACCGTCGCCGGACAGATCTCGGTGTTCACCGACGCCAGCGTGGACCTGCGCGGCCCCCTGGAGCCCGGACCGAGCCTGCACGAGTGGGCCGTCGCCCTGGCCGCCGGCGAGGTCGGCGGCCACCACCCCGCCCAGGCCCTCGCCGAAGCCCGCAGCCTGGGCCCCGACACCTACCCCACCCGCGCCTTCTACGGCCGCTACCTGCGCTGGGCCTACCAGCACGTCACCGGCGGCGCCCCCGCCGCGGTGACCGTCAGCCTCCACCCCCACCTCGCCGTCGCCCTCGACGACGACCCGGGCGCCGAGGACCCCACCCTGCAGCGGGTGACCCTCAGCGACGGCACCGTCCTGGAAGGCCTGGACGCGGTGATCCTGTGCCAGGGACACCTCCCGGCCCGCGCGGACGCCGCCGCACACGACTTCGCCGCCCGGGCCCGCCGGGCAGGCCTGCTGCACATCGCGCCCGCCAACCCCGCCGACGTCGACCTGGACGTCCTGCCCCCCGGCACGGCCGTGCTGCTGCGCGGCCTCGGCCTGAACTTCTTCGACTACCTCGCCCAGCTCACCGCCGGCCGCGGCGGCACCTTCGCCCGCGTCAGCGGCCGCCTCGTCTACCACCCCTGCGGACGCGAACCGCGCATCCACGCCGCCTCCCGGCGCGGCATCCCCTACCAGGCCCGCGGCGAGAACGAGAAAGGCCCCCACGGCCGCCACGAACCCCTCCTGCTGACCGCCGAGCGCATCGCCCGGCTGCGCCGCACCCACGACAGCACCGGCCTGGACTTCAAGGACCAGCTGTGGCCGCTGATCGCCCGCGAGGTCGAGACCGTCTACTACCGCACGCTGCTCACCTCACGCGGATACACCCTGCAGGCACAGCGCTTCCAGGACGACTACCTCGCGGCCGGCCCCCACCAGCGGCACACCGACGCCGTCATCGCCGCCTACGGCATCGGCGAGAAGGACCGCTGGGACTGGGAACTGATCGCCCGCCCCTACCGCGACCGCGAGTTCACCGGCCCCGACGACTTCACCGGCTGGCTCCTGGACCACCTGCGCGAGGACGTCGCCGAAGCCCACTGCGGCAACGTCAGCGGCCCCCGCAAAGCCGCCCTGGACGTCCTGCGCGACCTGCGCAACGAAATCCGCCTCGCCGTCGACCACGGCGGCCTGCACGGCGACTCCTACCGCACCCACCTCGACCACTGGTACACCCCGCTCAACGCCTACCTGTCCATCGGACCCCCGGCCCGGCGCGTCGAGGAGATGATCGCGCTGATCGAAGCCGGCGTCCTGCACGTCGTCGGACCGCAGGTACAGGTCGCCATCGACACCGGCAGCGGTACCGGCAGCGGCGCCGGCAGCGGGCGCGCCGGGTACATCGTCAGCTCACCGCTGGTCCCCGGCTCGGCCCTGCGGGTGGACGCCCTCGTCGAGGCACGCCTGCCCGACATCACCCTCAGCCGCACCGGCGACCCGCTCCTGCGCCACCTGCTGGCCACCGGCCAGTGCACCGCCTACCGCATCCGCACCCGCCGCACCGACGCCTACCAGAGCGACGGACTGGCCGTCACCACACGGCCGTTCCGCCTCATCGACGCCGCCGGACGGCCCCACCCGCGCCGGTTCGCCTTCGGCGTGCCCACCGAGTCCGTGCACTGGGTGACGGCCGCGGGCATCCGGCCCGGCGTCAACTCCGTCACCCTCACCGACTCCGACGCCATCGCCCGCGCCGCACTCGCCTGCACCGCCGACACCACGCCCGGCACCGGCCCGGAACACCACGCCGCCCCCGGCACCACCCCACCCGGCGGACAGGCCCCCACCCCGCACCAAGGACTCACCCCGGCCCGCTGACACCCCCTCACCCCGCCCCGGCCCCGGCCGCCCGGGCACCAGCCGCACACACGCCCACCGGCCCCGCCCCGGCCGCAGCCCCGGCCCGGGGGAGCGGACCCGACAGGCCCCGGCCCGGGGGAGCGGACCCGACAGGCCGCGGCCGGGGGAGCGGACCCGCTGCACCCCGCACCAGCCCGGGACCCGCCCGGCCCGGCCACGGATCCGGCCGGCGGCTCCGGGTCGCGGGCGTCCGAGGGCGCGCCGTCACACGTGTCCGACGGCGGGCGGCCCCGGGGTGGACGGCCGCGGGCCCTGCCCGGCGTCACACCGGGCATCCCGGCGCGTCACCGGACCGGGGCCCCGGAGGAGCATCAACTGCCGTGGAAGCAGCACGCCTTGGCGGCCGTCTTCGTACCCGGGCCCGGGCCGGCGCCCGCGTCAGCCCCGGCTTCGGCACGGCTCCGGCGCAGGCGGCCGCCCAGAACTGGACGCCGCCCAGGACAGGAACAGGTGCCGTACGGGCCGTCCGGGCAGCCGCGGGTGCGGGCCCGGGTCCGGGCGCGGCCTGCGGAGGACGGACGTCTGCCGCGGACAGGCGTCTGCCGGGCACGGGCGTGCGCCCGGGGACGGCGATCCATGCCGCCCGGGTGCCGCCGCCTGGCGCGCGGAACGGGGCGCGTCCTCGTGCCGCGAGCCGGGCAGCGGTCGTGGCCGGCCGCGGGCGCGCCTGCATCCCTGGGGGCGGTGACGGAGTCAGGGGCGGCGGCGCAACGCGATCTGCGTGAGCTCGTCGATGTCGAACTCCGAACGGCCGGGCGTGCCATAGCGGGTGATCTTCCCGCGGCTCACCCACTTGCGGATGGTCGCCTCGGTCACGCCCGCCGCCAGAGCGGCCACATTCGTGGGCACGAGCCGGTGACGCGGCGGCCGGGTCATGCGCTGACCGCCTGCTGCCGCCGCTCCACGAGCGGCCGCAGCATGATCCACTCATGCATCTCCCAGGTATGCCCCGACGAGCACCCGATACGGCCTCTCCCCGTATTCCCGGCGCCGGGCGCCGAGGTGCTGATCGTCCCCGGGCAGCCGTCCACCACGCATGCCGTGACGAGGGCGCGGAAATCACCGGGCCCGGGATCCACCGTGCACAGCAGTTCCGCCCGCAGACCCTCGATCTCGTCCGCGAAATCAGCGGCCGCCGGCTGCGCCGTGAGCCATCCCAGATGGAGCAGCAAAAACCGTGCCAGCTGCGGAACCGACCCGTGCGGGGCGGATTTCCCGAGCTTCTCGGCGACGAATCCCGCCCAGGACTCCAAAACGGCGAGGATGTTCTGCCGGGTGTCGAGCGCCGACATGTTCAGCTGGTCCCCGCTGCGGCTCCCGGACACCTTCGTCCGGCTCGGCCGCCGCGACACCGGGGAGATGCTGTGCAGGCTCTCCCGGTAGAGCCCGGGAAGCGTACGCAGACCGCACTCCACCTGCCTGACGCACGGGACACAGAGGACGGACCCGGCGGCCGCACGGAGTTCCTGGCTGTGGACTTTGGGGCATGCGTGAAACTCCATGAATCTCCTCCGTGAGGTGGCTCACCCGGCAGCCCGCACGGGTCACGGCAATATCCCCGCGCTGAGCGCTGCGTGCGATGTCGGATCGGTGACCCTGGGAAAAGAGGGAAAGGGCCGCTGCCGCCGCACCCCGTACAGGAATCCGTACCGGGGTGACGGACGGGCGCCGCAGTGACGACCCGCCGGCCCGGACCGGTGCGTTCCCCGGAAAACCCGGCGGAAAAGGTGCGGATCCGGCCCTGATGAATACCGGTCCTGGTGAATACCGGCCCTGATGCGTCAGCGGACAAAGCACGCCTTGTGCGTTCCGACCCCCCGTTGCTGCCCAGACGTGACTATGGGTGCACCGGGAGACTTCCACGGGCCAAATGAGGGTGTCAACGCGCCCCATGCGCAATGGATCGCGCCTAAAGGGGAACTCCAGACCCGCCCGACCCCGACCCCGACCCCGACCCGGCCCTGACTCCGGCCCCCGGCCCCCGGCCTCCCGGACTCGACCCCCGCTTCCGGCCCCCGGCCTCCCGGACTCGACCCTCACTTCCGGCCCCCGGCCCCCGGCCCCCGGCCCCCGGCCCCCGGCCTCGGCTCCGGCCCCCGGCCCCCTGGACGCGGCCCCGGCCCCGGCCTCGCCTCCGGCCCCCGGCCCCAATTCCGTTGCCCGGCCCGGCTCTTGGCTCCCGGCGGTCCTCACTCCCGTCTCCGGCCCGGGCACCCCTGCCACCAGGTTCCCGCGCCCCGTCCTCGCAGCCCCCGCCACCCCCAGCCCCCGCAGCCCCGCGCCCGCGGCCCCGTCGCCCCCCCGTGCTCGACGTCCGCCCGGGTCCGGCTCGTGCATCGCTCGATACCGGCTCGAACCCCCGGCCCGGCGGCCGGCGCCGGCCGCTGCCGTCCGCCGCAGCCGCACCCGGCCGGGCGCCGGGCCCGCCTACCGGCTCCACCAGGGACGTCGCCCGCGCGGCCCCGGGCGGCGGGCCGCCTGCCGTGCGGGTGCGGCGGCGCCGGCTCTGTCGGTGCGGCCGGAACACGCCCTGCCCGCGGACGGCCGCGCACCGCATGATGCAAACACAACGCACAGGGAGGGCAGCCGACTTGAATCCCCACGCACCCCTCCACCCCGGCGGCCACGGCCACGCGGTCGTGATCGGCGCCGGTCTCGCCGGGCTCACCGCGGCGCGGGCCCTGGCCAACTTCATGGACCGGGTCACCGTCATCGAACGCGACCGTCTCGCCCGCGGACCCGGGCGCCGCCGGGGCCTGCCCCAGGCCCGCCACACCCACAGCCTCACCACCCCCGCCCAGCACGGCCTGGAGCAGCTCTTCCCCGGCATCGTCGCCGACCTCACCCGCGCCGGAGCGGTCCGCGTCCGCATGCCCGCGGACATGCTGGTGCTCGGCCCCGGCGGCTGGCTGCCCCGCTTCGACTCGGGCCTGTCGATCCTCAGCGCCGGCCGCGACCTGACCGACTCCGTCGTCCGCGACCGGCTGCGCGCCGACCCCCGAACCGCCTTCCTGACCGGACACGAGGCCGTCGCCCTGCAGGCGGGCGGCAACGACACCGTCACCGGCGTCTGGGTGCGCGGCCGGGACCGGCAGGCCCGCGGCGGCTGGACGCCCCGGCGCCTGATCCGCGCCGACTTCGTCGTGGACGCCTCCGGACGCGGCTCACACGCCCTCCGCTGGCTGGCCGAACTCGGCTACCCCCCACCCCCCTGCACCACCGCCACGACGGCCACCACCCGCGCCGGCGCCGTGTTCACACCCCCCGTCGGCCATGTCGCCGACTGGAAGAGCCTGCTGCTCATGGCCTCGCCCGGCAACCCCCGCCAGGGCACCCTCGACCCCGTCGAAGGCGGCCGCTGGTCGGTCTCGATCGGCTGCGCCGACGGCACCGCGCCGCCCACCGACCACGCGGGCCTGCTGCGAGCCGCGCGCAGCCTGCCCCACCCCCTGCTGCACGACCTCCTCGAGGCCGCCACACCGCTCGGCCCGGTCTACGGCAGCGCCCGCACCGCCAACCGCTGGCACCACTACGAGAAACTGCGCCGCTGGCCCGACCAGTTCCTCGTCGTCGGCGACGCCCTCGCCGACCTCCCCCCGGCCCCCGGCCACGGCATGGCCCTCGCCGTGCAGTGCGCCCTGGTCCTGGACCACCTGCTCACCGCCCACGGAACCGCCGTCGGCCTCGGCCACCGGCTGCGCCGCGCCCTGGCCCACCGCATCGCCCCGGCCTGGCAGGCCAGCACCGCCGTCCCGCACACCGCACCACCGGACCCCGCCCGGCCGCCAGGCCTGCGCACCCGGCTCGCCCGCCGCCACACGGCCCGCATCGCGGCCGCCGCGACCACCGACCCCCACGCGGCGACCCTCCTGCTCCTGCGGCACCAGACGGCCGCCCCGCCCGCCGCCGCCCTGCGCCCCGCCGCCCTGCGTGCCGCCCTGCGCACCCCGCGCGCACCCGCCCCGGACCCGCCCAGCCTCACCCACGGCCCGCGGACGCGACCACGCCGCCCCACCGCACCCGACACACCCCCCACCCCCACAGCCGGCGCCACCGGTGCCGGGTCCGTGACCGCCGCCGGGCCGGCCGGTTCCGCACCGGCACGGCCCGCAGTCCCGCCCGCCACCGCCCCCGCCGGCGAACGGAACCGGCCGTGACCCCGGCACCGGCCGGCCCCCTCTCAGCCGCACACCCCCGGCACCCCCCCGCACCCGCCGGGGCCTCGCGCCCGCGCCCCTTCGCCCGCCCCGCACCTCCCGCGCTCCACGCACCACCGGAGCAGAGCAGCCACCCCCACGCGCCCGCCCGCTTGACCGGCCCACAGCACCCACAGCCCACAGCGCCCGCAACGTCCGCACCCGCAGCGTCCGCACACCCGCAGCACGCGCACACCCCCGACACCGACACCAACACCGGCCCCCACACCCCAGCAGCACACGGTGAGCTGCCCTCGCCGGTGACCGAGGGCTTCCGGGCCGTGTCCCCAACTCGCCCTCGTAGCAGCCTTGTTCCGGCTTGAGGATGGCTCGAGCCCGGTTGTCCGCCCGGCGCGCGCGTGGATAGCGTGCGAAGCGCTCCAGGGCACGGGCCCGCCTGCGCCGCGGCGGGCCGCTCCCGCCACCGGCCGCCCGGCGGCCGGACCAGGCATGCCGGTGACAGCCGGGCAGCGACAGGAGGGCGCGCGGGTATGAGCACGACCGAGGAGGCGGCACCCGGCGGACGGACCGAAGCACCCAGGGGCGAACGGGTCGCCGACTGGGCCGACGGCCGGCTGGGGATCTACAACTTCGGATTCCTGGCCCGCAAGGTCTTCCCCGAGCACTGGTCGTTCATGTTCGGCGAGATCGCGCTCTACAGCTTCATCATCCTCATCCTCACCGGGACCTGGCTCACCCTGTTCTTCGAGCCGAGCATGGCAGAGACCGTCTACCACGGCCCCTACGTCCCGCTCCAGGGCATCCCGATGTCGCAGGCCTACGCCTCCACCGTCGAGATCAGCTTCGAGGTCCGCGGCGGCCTGTTCATCCGCCAGCTGCACCACTGGGCCGCCCTGATCATGATCGCCGCGCTCTGCGCGCACACGCTGCGCCACTTCCTCACCGGCTCGTTCCGCAAGCCGCGCGAGGTCAACTGGCTGATCGGCTTCGTGATCCTCGTCCTGGTCATCCTGGAGGGCTTCATCGGGTACTCACTGCCCGACGACCTGCTCTCGGGCACCGGCCTGCGCATCGCCGAGGGCGTCACCCTCGCCATCCCGCTGGTCGGCACCTACGCGACGCTGTTCCTGTTCGGCGGGGAGTATCCCGGCACCGACATCGTGCCCCGGTTCTACAGCCTGCACATCCTGCTGATCCCGGGCGTCATGCTGGCCCTGACGGTCCTTCACCTGATCCTGGTCTTCTACCACAAGCACACCCAGTTCCGCGGCCCGGGCCGCACCGAGGACAACGTCGTCGGCCAGCCCCTGATGCCGCACTACACGGCCAAGGCCGGCGGCTTCTTCTTCCTGGTCTCCGGAGTCCTCGCGCTGCTGGCGGGCATCGCCCAGATCAACCCCGTGTGGACCTACGGCCCCTACCGCTCCGACCAGATCTCCCAGGGCTCCCAGCCCGACTGGTACATGGGCTTCCTCGAAGGCTCCCTGCGCGCCATGCCCGCCTGGGAGTGGACCGTCCCCGGCGGCTACACCGTCAGCTTCGGCGTCCTGATACCCGCCGTGGTCCTGCCCACGCTGATGATGCTCGTGCTCGCCCTGTGGCCTTTCCTGGAAGCCTGGGTCACCGGCGACAAGGAGGAACACCACCTCCTGGACCGGCCGCGCGACCATCCCACCCGCACCGCGTTCGGCTGCGCCTTCGTCGCGCTGTATCTGGTGCTGCTGTTCGGCGGCGCCAACGACATCCTGGCCGAGCGCTTCCATCTGTCCCTCAACCAGATCACCTGGGCGGTACGGATCGGGTTCTTCCTCGTCCCGGCACTGACCTACGTCATCACCCGCCGGATCTGCCTGGGCCTGCAACTGCGCGACCGCGACGCCCTCCTGCACGGCCGCGAGACCGGAAAGATCAGGAGACTGCCGCACGGCGAGTTCGTCGAGGTCCACGCCCGTCTCGACCGCGGACGGCAGTACACGCTGCTGTCCCGGGAGATCCGCGAACCGCTGCCGGCCCCCGTCGCGGAACACGACGGCGTGAGCAACCCCCGGGCCCGCAAGGAGATGCTGCGCCACCGGCTCAGCCACTGGCTGCACGCCGGACAGGTCCCCGCCCCGACCCCGCAGGAGATGCGGCAGGCCCTGGAACACCTCGACCACTCCGCCGACGGACACCACCCCGCGAACGGACACCACCCCGCGAACGGGCACGGCCCCGACGGCGGGCACGGCTCCGCGAACGGGCACCCGGAAACCCGGCAGGCCCTGCTCCAGGACCGTGAACCGGACCAGGAAGCACACTGACCCGACGGCGCCGCCGGCTCCGGGGACAGACCGCCCGCGCCGCCCCCGCCCCCGTTCCGCCGCCCCGCGCCACCGGTCCGTTCCGGCGGCACGTGAACTGCGCGGGCTCCCCGCCCGGCTCCGAGGCCCCCGCAGGCGGGAGCCGGCGGGCTTCCCGCGGCCCGCGCCCGGCCGCCCCCCGAACACCGTGGTGCCCTGCCTGCGCCCTGTGCCCGGGAGCGCCTGGTCCGGTGCCCGTCCGTCGAGACGGTCCCGAGCCTTCCTCGAGCCGGGTGGCGGACGCTGAGCCGGAGACGAGGGAGGCGTTGATGAGCGGTACCGAAGACGCGGCCGGCCTGTTCAGGATCGAGCGGGGGCGGGCGAGCGCGGAGGAACTCGCCGCGCTCGCCGTCACGCTGGTCGCGCTGGCCGCCGAACGCGGCGGCGAACGCCAGCCGGACGGCGAGCCGTACCGTGCCGCGCGCTGGAAGCGCTGGGAGAGGAACCCCTCCTACCAGTCCCCGCACAGCTGGAGGTGACGGGGGAGGGCCTGCCGGCCTTTCCGCACCCGGCCGCATGAGCGGTCCGGCACGGGCCGCTCACGCCCCCGGGGACCGGGCCGGCCCGGGCCACGGCGGGCCGGGCGCGCGCCGGGGGAGCGTCGGCGCGGGAGCGGACCGGGCTGCCGGACGGCGGAAGTGAGCGGCAAGGCGGCCCGGTCCGGACACCCCCGCGACACCTTCCGCATCCCCGTCCGGCATCCACGGCGCAACGCCGCGCCGTGCCCTGTGCCGGGCGGCTCCTGCGGGCAACGGCCCGCCGGGTGCCGTCGGATCGCCGAGGCCGTCCACCCCGGGGACCACGCGCCGGACGAGGCGCGCTCACGGCTCACGCGCAGCCCGGCTGCCGACCGGACCTGACGGCGGCGGACGAACGGACACGGCACGGCACGGCACGGCAGGGCAGGGCAGGGGCAGGGAAGGACCGGGCCGACGCATCCGTACCGCACAGCCCCCGGTGCAGCCCGGTGCAGCCCGGTGCAGCCCGGTGCAGCCGTGCGGCCGGGCGCGGCCGGGTCGAGGACGTGGTCGGCCCGGCCGGGATCCGCAGGGCCGGACCCGCGATGCGGGAACCCCGGGGCGGGACCCGCGAGGCCGCAATCCGCGAGCCGGGACGGGAGGCCCGGGACCCGCAAGGCGACCGGAAACCCGGAGACCTGAGCCGGAGACCCGAGCAGGGAACCCGCAAGCCCGAGACCCGAGGCGCAGACCCGCAAGCCCGGCGAGTTCTGGCTGTCGGGCCAGGGCGAGCTGTGGGTCGGCCGCAGTAGGCGAACAGGGCGGTGGCGGACCGGGCGGGCTCGGTCAGGCCCGGGAGCCGCCAGGCCGGAACGCGCCTGCCCGAGGCGGGTGTTGCGCGCCGGCACGCCCGCCCGCTCTCCCGCAAGCGCCCCGCGGCCCCCCCGCACCCCCGTACACCCCCGCATCAGCCGCGCGGCCGACGCACGCGCGGGGACCCGGAGCGCAGGAGGCGGCACATGGACGGTCAGGGGCGTGCCCTGCGCACCCGGCGGGCGCTGATCCAGGCCGCGGCGGAGGTGTTCGCCGAGGAGGGCTTCGCGCACGCCTCGCTGCGGGCCGTCAGCGAGCGGGCCGGCGTCAGCAGCGGGGCGCTCCACTTCCACTTCCCCCACAAAAGAGCGCTCGCCGAAGCGGTGGAGGCGCAGGCCGCCGAAGCGGTGCGCGGCATCACCCGCGCGGCGCGCAGCCGGCCCGGCGACGTCCTGCAGACGGTGGTGGACGCCACCCACGCCCTGATGCACCACCTGGCCCAGGACGCGGTGGCCTGCGCGGGCTTCGGACTCGCCGGGGACCTCGCGCGCCGCGCCGACTCCCCGCCGCGCCGGGAATGGCAGCACTGGATCGAGGAGAGCCTGCGCGAGGCCGAGCACGGCGGCGCTCTCGCCGAAGGGGTGCGCGCCGCGGACGCCGCCCGCGCCGTCGTCGCGGCGACCACCGGCTTCCAGGTGCTCGGCAGCACCGACGCCCGCTGGCTGTCCGCGCACCACATCACCCGCTTCTGGGAACTGCTGCTGCCGCGGCTGGCCGCCGCGCACTGCCTGGACCGGCTGCTCTGCGCCGGCTCCGCCCCGCCCCCGACAGCCCCGCCCCGGACCGCCCCGCCCGGGAGTGCCCCGCCCCGGACCGCCCCGCCCGGGAGTGCCCCGCCGCGGCAGCCGCCCGCGCCGACCGATCTCCCCGCATAGCCGACCAGACGGTTTCTTTATGGCGCCAGTCCGGGCAAGCGGTTTCCCTGCCCGGCACTCCCGATGCGGTGCGAGAAACCATTGAGATCCGCCGACCGCACCGGATAAATGCATTTTTGCTGCTCACGGTATTTGCGTGTATGAATCATTAAGCGATGGGTACAGGTGTGTGCTTTAATAGCAACAGACCGGTCGCCCTGTTTTTTTGCAGTGCTAGTTTCCCGGGGTGCCGTCTGTCGATGCTCGCAAGAAAACCGGAGCACTTGGGCACGAGACTGGGGGAGATCACGTGAACATCCGGCTCATGGGCACATTAGAGATCACGCTGAACGGTGCCGCGGTGATGCCCACCGCACCGAAACCGAGGCAGTTGCTCGCCCTGCTCGCGCTCCACGCCGGCCGGGTGGTGCCCGTGGCGTCGCTGACCGAGGAACTGTGGGGCGACCGCCCGCCGCGCACCGCCCGCACCATCCTGCAGACCTACGTGCTCCAGCTGCGCGAGCTCATCACGGCCGCCCTGGGCAAGGGGCAGCAGGACGACGGCGCGGCCAGGACCGCCAAGGACGTCCTGGTCACCGCGCCCGGCGGCTATCTGCTCGACAGCGCCGGCGGCACCCTGGACGTGCGGGAGCTGGAGCGCCTGACGGGGGTCGGGTACCGGGCGATGCGCGACGGCGACTTCCAGGGTGCGGCACGGCACCTGGGGGAGGCGCTGGCCCTGTGGACCGGCCCCGCGTTCGCCGACGTGCAGGCCGGCCCGCAGCTCGAGATGGAGGCCAGGCGCCTGGAGGAGATGCGGCTGTGCGCACTGGACCAGCGCATCGAGGCGGAACTGCGGCTGGGCCGCCACCGTGACCTGCTCGTCGAACTCACCGTCCTGGTCAACCGCTATCCCACCCACGAGAACCTGCACGGGCAGTACATGCTGGCCCTGCACCGCTCCGGGCGGCGCGGCGAGGCCCTGGAGGCCTACCGGCGCATCCGGACGACCCTCGTGCGCGAACTGGGCCTCGAACCGTCCGCCGCGCTGCGCCGGGTGCAGCAGATGATCCTCATGGCCGGCCCCGAGACCGGGCCCGCCCGGGCGGCCGGCGGCCGTCACGGACGCCTGGTGCGCAGCAGCTGAACCCGGCCTCCGGCCCCGGCGCGGCACTATGCGGCATTCCGCTTACTGCCGCGCCGCTTTTCGTTCCCGGAGAGTTCCCGCGGATCGTCTATCGGCGGGACGCGAGCCGTGATCCAGCGCGGGTGAAGCCGTTCTCGAGCCGCGGCGGGGAAATTCCCGGCGCTCTCCCGGATACAGGAGACTTTGCCTCCGCTTTCGCTTCCCCGGTGCTCTTCTTTGCCATTGTCCGGCTCCCCGCTGAGCCCCGCTCGAATACCACTACAGGAACCTGCACCTCCGCATGGGCCTGGCTAGCGTGCCAGTGCCCTGACGATTTTCCGCCATGGGGCTGGCGACGATCGGAGGAAGTCATGGAGATTCAGGTTCTGGGGCCGCTGTGCGCCGCAGTGAACGGGGAGTCGATCGTCCCGACCGCGGGGAAGCCCCGGCAGGTGTTCGCGCTGCTCGCGCTGTACTCCGGCCGCGTCATGCCGGTCTCGACGCTGATGGAGGAGGTGTGGAGGGCCGACCTGCCGCAGAGCGCGATGACGACACTGCAGACCTACATCATGCAGCTGCGCCGCCGCATCGGCGCCGCACTCGGCCCCGGTACGCCGGGCGCGGAGAAGAACGTCCTGGCCACCGGACACGGCGGATACCTGCTGCGGGTCCCGCCGGAGGCGGTGGACGTGAACGTCTACGAGCGGCTCGTCGCCGAAGGGCAGGAGGCGTTCGACCGGGGGGAGGACGAACGGGCCGCCCGCTGCTTCCGGCAGGCCCTGGCCCTGTGGCGGGGACCCGCGCTGGTGGACGTGAGACTCGGGCCGGTCCTGGAGATCGAGGCCATGCGGCTGCAGGAGTCCCGCCTGGTGACCGTCGAGCGGCGCATCGACGCCGATCTGCGGCTCGGCCGGCACAGCGAACTGCTCGCCGAGCTCACCGACCTGATCGCCCGTCATCCCCACCACGAGGGACTGCATGCCCAGGCGATGCTGACCCTGTACCGGTCCGGGCGGCAGGCCTCCGCCCTGGACGTCTACCGCAGGGTGCGCACCCGCCTGATCGAGGAGCTCGGGGTGGAGCCCTCGCCGCAACTGCAGCGCATGCATCAGGCGATGCTCGCCGTCGACCCCGCGCTCGACGTGGCCGCGGGACCCCGCCGCGGCTCCACCTTCGACCGCTACGCCGCCTAGGACCACCCAGCGGCCCATCGGCCCCGCCACCCCGCCACCCCGCCACCCCGCCACCCCGCCACCCCGCCACCCCGCGGCCCCGCGGCCCCGCGGTTCGGCGCCCCCCCCGGCACCCCGCCCGGGCCGTCCACCGCACCGGTGCGGGCCGTCCCGCGTCATGCACGGCCCCGGGGGCCGTGCCCGGGTGCGCGACGGCCGGGGACGTCCGCCCGCGGCGCTTGGTTCCGGTGCGCTTCGAGCGGGTCTCGTCCGGCGCCCTGCATCGTGGGAGCGCCCGAGCGACCGAAGGAGTTCCTGTGCGCATCGCGGTGACCGGCTCCCTCACCACCGGCCCCTCACCGGCCGTGCCCCGGCGGCCTGCCCAGCGGCCGCTGTCCGGCGCGCCCGGCCACGTCCCGCTCGTCCTCCTGCCCGGCCGGCCCGCGCCGCACGGGCGCACCGCCCGCCCCGCGCCGCACACCGGATCCCCGGCCCCCGCCGGCCACCGGACGCCGCCCGCCTGTGCGCCATCCGGCGCGGCGAGCCCGCGGCCCCGCCTGAGCGGCCGGGCACAGCAGCCCGGGCCCGCCGGTCCCACCGGTCCTGCCCCTGCCCCGGCCGGACGCCGCCCCGCCCCCGCCGCAGGGCTCACCCCCGCCCCGGCCGGGCGACTCACCCCCGCCCCGGCCGGACAGCCCGCCGCCCGGCGGCTCACCCGGGCACCCGCCGCAGGGCTCGCCCCCGCGCCCGCCGCGGGGCCCACCCTCACCTCCGCCGGGGGCCGGCCGTGACGGGGCTGCGTGAGGTTCTCGCCCGGAAGGCGGTTCCCACGGTCTCCTTCGAGTTCTTCCCGCCCAAGACGGACGCCGGGATGCGCAACCTGTGGCAGGCGATCCGTCAGGTCGAGCGGCTGGCACCGGACTTCGTCTCGGTCACCTACGGCGCGGGCGGCTCCTCACGCGAGCGCACCGTCGAGGTGACCAAGCGGATCGTGGCCGAGACGACGCTGCGTCCCGTCGCCCATCTCACCGCGGTCGGCCACTCGGTGGCGCAGCTGCGTCACATCATCGGCCAGTACGCCGACGCCGGCGTGCGGGACGTCCTGGTCCTGCGCGGCGACCCGCCCGGCGACCCGAACGCGCCGTGGACCGCGCACCCCGAGGGTTTCACCCACGCGCGCGAACTGGTCGCCCTGGTGCGGGAGCTGGGCGACTTCAGCATCGGGGTCGCGGCGTTCCCCGAGCGTCATCCGCGCTCGCCCGACTGGGACAGCGACATCCGGCACTTCGTCGCCAAGTGCCGGGCCGGCGCCGACTACGCCATCACCCAGATGTTCTTCCACGTCGAGGACTACCTGCGGCTGCGCGACCGGGTGGCCGCCGCCGGCTGTGACATCCCGATCATCCCGGAGATCATGCCGGCCACCGACGCCCGCCAGATCGGCCGCTTCGCCGAACTCAGCGGCGCCGCCTTCCCCGAGGACCTGGCCCACCGCCTGCACGCCGCGCGGCACGACCCGGCCCAGGGGCACCGCATCGGCGTCGAGTACGCCACCGCCATGGCCGGCCGGCTCCTGGCCGAGGGCGCCCCCGGACTGCACTACATCACGCTCAACCGGTCCGCGGCGGCGCCGGAGATCCACCGTGCCGTACAGGACCTGCACGGCGCCCGGCACGCCCTGACGCCGCACCGCTTCACTTCACCGACCGGCTGAGAGCGGGAGGACCAGGTGTACGACATCACGCAGGAGGACGGCCGCCGTCCCCAGGAGACGGCGGACCTCGTCGCGGCGGCCGTCCCGCCGCTGCGGCTCGCCGGCGTCGACGAGGACGACCTGGCCGATCCCCACCTCGTACGCGGCATCGACTGACACACCACCCCGCCCCGCCACCCCCGCCACCGCGATCGCCGCCTCCGCCCGGCATGGCGGGGGCCACCGCACCCGCAGCCGCGCGGCGCGCTCCGGCGCGCCGGGTGACGGCGGGGCGCTCAGTACGCGGGCCCGCTCCCGGGCAGGAAGGCGCGGGGGCGGGCCGCCGGACCGCCGGGGCCCGGATCGTCGTGCCCGGGGCGGCCGGCGGGGCCGGGGTGGACGACCAGGTGGAGGCGGTCTATCCGGCCGTCGCGGACGTCGGGCAGCAGGGTGTGCAGGACCGCGCCGCCCCGGTCGCGCAGGACCCAGCCGGGCCGGCCGCCGACCCGGCACCACCGCACCGTGACGCCGACCCGCACCAGCGGCGGGACGATCGCCGCGAGCAGCGCGGCGACATTCTCGGCGCCCGCCACGCAGCTGGGCCAGGGCAGCGGCTCACGCCCGCCGTCGCTGATCACCGCGACGGACGCGAGGAGCTGACGGCACGCCGGCACCGAACATCCCAGGGCGGCCGCGATCTGCGCATCGCCGCACCCGAACGCCTCGCGCAGCACGAAGACGGCGCGTTCGAGCGGGGACAGCCGCTGAAGCACCATCAGCGCCGCCAGCGACAGCGCCTCCGCCAGGTCCGCCGGCCGGTCCGGGTCCGCCGGGCCGGCGGCGAGGAACGGCTCCACCGGCTTCCCGCGCGCCGCGTGCAGGGCCCTGACCGCGATCCGGGCGACCTCGGCCGCCAGCTGCCCCTCCGCCGACGTACAGCCCTCGGCCGGCAGACGGTCCTCGGCCGGAACGGGCCGCTGCGGGGCGGCCGTCCAGCGCAGCCGGCAGGCCTGCACGGCGTAGCGGGCCGCCCGCTCGTCGCCCACGATCCGGTAGGCGATCGCGTACAGCAGGGGCCGCAGCTTCGCGAACTCCTCGGCTCTGCTCACCCGGACTCCTCGGAAAAAAGGGGGGGACTGCGACACGGCCGTCGCCCGGCCCGCCGACCGGCGTGCGGGCACGCCGTGGGGCGCGGCAGCGGGCGCGGGCCCGCCCCCGGGGGGCGAGGGGCTCACGGCGCATCCTAGGAGCGGCCGGCGCCGCCGACTCCCGCCCGGGGCGGAAGGTCGAGTGCGGCTACAGCGCGGTTCCAGCGCCGGCGGGCGGCGCGGGGCGCGCCGCGCCGGAACTCGACCGGGCCTCGAGCCCGCGCGCCGATACTCGGACCCGTACCCGAAGGCCCACGGGCCGCACGGACCTGTCAGCCCGGCGGTAGGGGCGTCCGGCGGCCACGGCGCCCCCGGGCCGGCCCCCCGCGACGAGGGGGCGGCGCGCCCGGCGGGCATCTTGCGGCGAGGCCTTTCGGCGGCGGGTCCCGCCACGGCGCCGGTGCGACGGCGGCCGCGACCAGCACGACGGGCTCCAGCCGTCCGGCAAGCGGCGGCCCCCGGCCACAGCGGCGCAAGGCCGCTGTCCGACTGCGACGACGATTCAGGGAAGTTGAGGGCATGGACAGCACCCGGACCAGTCCCGCGGAGGCCGTCGAGGACGCGCTCCGCCGGTTCTTCGCCGCCCGCCGCGACGAGGCCGCGGCCATCGGCCCCGCCTGCGCCGACGTGGTCACCGAACTGGAGAGCTACGTCCTGCGCGGCGGCAAACGCGTCCGCCCCACCTTCGCCTG
>NZ_JAVDVA010000037.1:0-60613 GCF_031456635.1 Streptomyces sp. 3330 | reverse complement strand
GGGCCGGGCCCGGTGGGGAACACCTCGGCCTCCTTATTCTGGGGCGTGTTCCTCTCGCGGCCCACCCGGTTGGGCCCCCGCCCCCCCGGGGGGCCCCGCCCCACTTCCGTGCGTACCGCCTGCTTCGGCCGGCTTCCGCCGCCCGCCGCTACTTGGGCTGCGGCTTGCGCACCGACAGGTGCAGCTCCCTCAGCCGGGCCTCCTCCAGCTCCGTCGGCGCGCCCATCATCAGGTCCTGGGCGTTGCCGTTGAGCGGGAAGGCGATGGTCTCGCGGATGTTCGGCTCGTCGGCCAGCAGCATCACGATGCGGTCGACGCCCGGCGCGATGCCGCCGTGCGGCGGGGCGCCGAAGCGGAACGCGCGCAGCATGCCGGCGAACTTCTCCTCGACCGTCTCCCGGTCGTAGCCCGCGATCTCGAACGCCTTGAGCATGATCTCCGGCTCGTGGTTCCGGATCGCGCCGGAGGACAGCTCGACGCCGTTGCAGACGATGTCGTACTGCCAGCCCAGGATGTCCAGCGGGTCCTGGGTCTCCAGGGCCTCCAGGCCGCCCTGCGGCATCGAGAACGGGTTGTGCGAGAAGTCGATCTTGCCGGTGTCCTCGTCCTTCTCGTACATCGGGAAGTCGACGATCCAGCAGAAGCGGAAGACGTTCTCCTCGAAGTGCCCGGCACGCTTGGCGGCCTCGACCCGCACCGCGCCCATGATCTTCGAGACCTCGTCGTACTCGCCCGCCCCGAAGAACACCGCGTGGCCGGCGGCCAGCGACAGCCGCTTGGTCAGCTCGGCGACGTTCTCCTCGGTCAGGAACTTCGCGATCGGGCCGGTCAGCGAGCCGTCCTCGGCCACCCGGACCCAGGCAAGGCCCTTCGCGCCCAGCGTCACCGCGAAGTCGCCGAGCTGGTCGAAGAACTTGCGGGGCTGCGCGGAGACGTCCGGCACCGGCAGCGCACGGACGTGCTTGCCCGCGAAGGCCTTGAACTCCGAGCCCTCGAAGATGTCGGTGATGTCGACGAGCTCCAGCCGGGCCCGCAGGTCCGGCTTGTCGGAGCCGTACTTCAGCATCGACTCGCGGAACGGGATGCGCGGGAACGGAGAGGTGACATGACGGCCGCCGCCGAACTCCTCGAACAGCTCCGTCATGAGCTTCTCGATCGGCTGGAAGACGTCCTCCTGCTCGACGAAGCTCATCTCGACATCGAGCTGGTAGAACTCGCCCGGCGAACGGTCCGCGCGCGCGTCCTCGTCCCGGAAGCAGGGGGCGATCTGGAAGTAGCGGTCGAAGCCCGAGATCATCAAAAGCTGCTTGAACTGCTGCGGGGCCTGCGGCAGGGCGTAGAAGCGGCCCGCGTGCAGCCGGGACGGGACGACGAAGTCACGGGCGCCCTCGGGGGAGGTCGCGGACAGGATCGGCGTCGCCATCTCGTTGAAGCCCAGCGCCGTCATCTTGTGCCGCATCGCCGAGATGACCGACGTGCGCAGCATGATGTTGCGGTGCATGCGCTCACGGCGCAGGTCCAGGAAGCGGTACTCGAGGCGCCGCTCCTCGTTGACGCCGTCCTCGGCGTTGATCGTGAAGGGGAGCGGCTGGGCGGCGCCGAGCAGCTCGACCTCACCGACCTCGACCTCGATCTCGCCGGTCGGCAGGTCCGCGTTGACGTTCTCCGCGCCACGCGAGACGACCTTGCCGTCGACGCGGACCGTCGACTCCTTGGTCAGCCGGTCGAGGGCCTCGTACGCGGGCGTGCCCGGACGGGCGACGAGCTGCGTGATGCCGTAGTGGTCGCGCAGATCGATGAAGAGGATGCCGCCCAGGTCGCGCCGATTGTGCAGCCAGCCGCTCAGCCGGACGTCGGTGCCGACGTCAGAGGCGCGGAGCTCGCCGCAGGTGTGGGACCTGTACCGATGCATCGTCGTTCATCCAGTCTTCGCGGATCGGGGGCGTGTTTCACGTGAAACAACCCCCAGCGTACCGGGCAGCCGCTGATCGCCTCCCCTCCATATCGGTGCGGCGATCAGTGGCACTTCTTCGTCCCATCTTCCTAAAGTGGGGCAATGCGCACTGGCGAGCCGTTGCCCGCCGTGGGGGAGGTCCTCGCCTCCCTCGCGACCGGCCTGTGGCACTGGAGCACCGCCACCGGGCTGGTCACGGTCGACGCCGAGGCCGCCCGGCTGCTCGGGCTGCCCCGGGAGGAGACGGTCCTCACCGAGGCCCAGACCCGGGCCCGCCTGCACCCCGTCGACTGGAACGAGATCACCGGCGTGGTCCAGCTCGCCGTCGCCGAGGGCACCCTCGCCGAGGTCCGTATCCGGATCATGGACGACCGGGGACGGGTCGTCCGGATCGTGCGCAGCCGGTCCAAGCCGTCCTTCGACCCGGTGAAGAAGGCGTACGAGCTGATCGGCACCCTCCAGGAGGTGACCGAGCCGACGCCGGGCACACCCGCGGGGCGGACCGCGGTCACCGGCGACTGGCGGCGATCGCGCGAGGCGTTCCTGCTGGACGCGGGCCGGGCGCTGGCGGAGGCCCGGTCCACCGAGGAGGTACTGAGGGTCGCGGCGGCCCTCTCCATGCCGGGCTTCTCACCGGACGGGCTCGCCGTCTTCGGCGTGGAGGGCGACCGGCTGACGATCATCGGCCACCACGGACACCAGTCCGGCGACGAGGACCCCTTCAGCGAGATGTCCCTCCATACGGACTATCCGGCCGCCGAGGTCGTGCGCACCGGACGGGCCGTGTACCTCTCCTCCCCCGAGCGGTACAAGGAGCGCTACCCGCTCACCTGGCCGCTGGCCGCGCACTTCGGCCGTCACTCGTGGGCATTCCTGCCGCTGACGGTGGCCGGCCGCACCATGGGCGCCTGGATGGCCGCCTTCGCCTACCCGGTGGCGTTCACGCCCGACGAGCGGTCCGTGCTGACGACGGTCGCGCGCATGCTCGCCCAGGCCCTCACCCGGGCCGGCCTGGCGGAGACCCAGCGCGAGCTGACCGACGGTCTCCAGCGCTCCATGCTCCCCACCCTCGGCCCCGAGATACCGGGCATGACCCTCGCCGCCCGCTACATACCGACCGGCGGCGGCCTCCAGGTCGGCGGCGACTGGTACGACATGATCCCGCTGCCGAGGGGCCGCTTCGCCCTGGTCATCGGCGACGTCCAGGGGCACGACGTCCGCGCCGCGGGGCTCATGGGCCAGCTGCGCATAGCGGTACGGGCGTACGCCGCCGAGGGTCACCGTCCCGACGCCGTCCTCTCCCGCGCCTCCGGTTTCTTCCACGGCCTCACCGACACGAGCGGCGGGGCCGGGGCCGATCCGCGTTTCGCCACCTGCCTGTACATAGAGGTCGACCCGGTGACCGGGGTCCTGGAGACCGCCCGGGCCGGCCATCTGGACCCCACGATCCGCATGGCCGACGGCACCGTGCTGGTCCGCGCCACGGCAGGGGGCCTGCCCCTGGGCATCGACCCGGACGCCGACTACCCCACCACCCGGCTCGCCCTGGAACCCGGCGAGGCGCTGATGCTGTGCACCGACGGCCTGCTGGAGACCGGCGGCCACGACCTCGACACCGGCTGGGGACGCGTCCGCAAGATCCTCGAGGCGCACGAGGGCGATCTGGAGGAGCTGGCCGACGCCCTGGTCCAGGCGGTGCACGGCCCCTCCTCCCACCACACCACCGGCCCTCTCGCGGACCGCCGCGAGGACGACATCGCCGTACTGCTCCTGTGCCGCCAGGGCGAGGGCGGCTGCGGCCCGGGCGTCGCTACCGCGCCGGTCCGGCGGCCCGTGCGCCGCTCGATGCTGACGGTCGCGCAGGCCGAGCCCGAACGGATCGCCGTGGCCCGGCAGCAGGTGCGCGAGCTGCTGCACGACTGGACCTGCGCGGACCAGGTCGACTCGGCGGTCCTGCTCGTCTCCGAGACCCTGACGAACGTCCTCGTCCACACCGACGCGGACGCCCTGCTGGTCGCCGAGGTCACCGGCGCGCCCGGCGAACGCCGGCTGCGCATCGAGGTCACCGACGCCGGGGACGACCTCCCCCACAAGCGCCGCCCCGGCGAACTGGCCTCCTCGGGGCGTGGCCTGGTCCTCATCGAACTGCTCGCGGACCGGTGGGGGGTGGCGCCGCGGGGCGAGGGCAAGAGCATCTGGTTCGAGCTCTACGAGTCCGGCGAACCCCCGGCGGGCGTCTCGTGACGCGCCCGTAGTTCGTACAGGACCCCGAAGGCGGCGGCCGTCGCGGGGACGGCGAACAGCATGCCGAGGATCCCGGCCACGGACGCCCCGGCCGTGATGGCCACCATCACCACCGCCGGATGCATCTGCACGGTCCGGCTCTGGATCATCGGCTGCAGCACATGCCCCTCCAGCACCTGCACCGCCAGCACCACCCCGAGCGCCCACAGCGCGATGACGAATCCCCGGTCGGCCAGCGCCACCAGCACCGCGACGGCCCCCGAGAGGAAGGCGCCGAGATAGGGGATGTACGCGCCGACGAAGACGAGGGCGCCCAGCCCGACCGCCCCCGGCACATCGAGGACGAGGAGTCCGACGGTGATGCACACGGCGTCGATGAACGCGATGAAGGTCGTGCCCCGCATGAACCCCTCCACGGCCCGGAAGGCCCGCCGGGCCATGGCCTCCAGGGTGTCGCCGGTGCCGCGCGGAGCGGCGGAGCGCAGCGCGCCGATCGCCCGGTGCGAGTCGCGCAGGAAGAAGAAGACGAGCAGCAGCGCGAGCACGGCCATGGCGATGCTCTCGCCGACGACACCCACTCCGCTGATGACGTTGGAGGCGGCCGTGCCGCCGAACTTGGTCAGCAGCTCCTTCGCGTTGGAGGCGAGGTCGTCGAGCGAGGTCCCGTCGGCCCCGAAGTGCTCGGCGACGCCCCGCGCCGCCGATCGGAGCGCGGCGGCGATCTGATCCCCGCTGTCGATCAGCGCGGCGACGACGATGTACACCGCCCCGCCGACCACGGCGACGACGGCGACGCACGTCAGCCCCGCCGACACCGACCGGGCCACCCCCACGTTGACGAGTCTGCGGTGCAGCGGCCTGAGCAGCGCGGTCCCGAGCAGCGCGAGCAGCACGGGCGTGACGGCCGTGCGCAGCTCGGCGCACAGCCGGATCCCCACGTACCCGACGCCCGCCGCGAGCAGGATCACGGCGCACCAGGCGGCGAACCGGCGGGCGGGAACGGGGAGCAGGTGCACGGGTTCAGCGGATCACGGCCCGTTTCCCCTGTCCTGCGCGGCGGTCCACCCGGGTGACGCCCCGTCAGGGGCGAGCAGAATCGATGCGTCACCTCCTTCGGATGAACATCCTTGCTCCGCACGTGCGTTGCCCCTGCATATGCCTATTTTTCGTGGCGGAGGTGATGCTCGATGCACGGGCAGAACAACACACGGCCGCCGGACCAGGCGACGGCACAGCGGGACGCGATCGACGTCGACGACTTCGTGTTCGCGGCGACGGGAGCGCGGCTGCGGAGGCTGACCACACCGGGCGGTGAACACTGGTTCGTGGCGGCGGACGCGGCCACGCAACTCGGGTACGCAAACACGCGTCAGGCGCTCCTCGCGCATGTCACAGCAGATTGCACAAGGTCACTGGCCGAGATTGCACAAGGCGTCTGTACAGCAGACATCTCGCGCAAACTTGCAGCTCACAGGCTGCAGAAGTCGATGAAGATGGTGAATCTGAAGGGGCTCGTCAGGCTCGTCAACGGCTGCACCAAACCCGCCTGCGAGCCCTTCAAGGCATGGGTGTCCGATGTCATCCAGACCGTGCAAGAGCAAGGCTCCTACACCCTGGAACCAGCCCCCGTGCAACCCGCCCCCGCTCCCGCCCCCGCCGGCGGTACCGCGTACGTCATGCCCGAGCAGGTCGTCGACGCGATCGTGCGTCTCGAAGCGAGGAACATCCAGGCCGACGAGCTGCTGGCCGCCGCCCGGGAGGAGCAGACCTTCCTCCTCCGCCGGATCAGCGACAGCCAGGACATGATCGCCCAGGCGCTCGTGGAGATCGCCCAGACGCTCAAGAGCCACCGTCCGCGATCGGAGCCGGCGCTCGAGAGCCACGACGCGGGACCGAGGCTGACGCCCCGGCAACTCCTGGCCCGCTGGCAGGAGAAGAATCTCGTCTTCACCGAGGACATCCACGCCGTGGCCGCCTACCTGGCGCCCGCGCTCGTCCGGGGCGAGGCCCGTCACCGGATCGAGGTGATCGCCACGCGCACGGGCATCACCCAGGCCCGGGTCCACGACTGCCTGCGCACCCTGCTGAAGCGCGGGTGCATGCGGCAGACCGGCTGCGCCGCCGACGGAACGCCCATCTACGTGCTGCCGTAGCGGCGTCGCCCCGAGACGGGGCAGGCCCGAAGTCGCAAGACGAAATTGCGGCTTCGGGCCTTCTCGTAACATACCGGAACTCAGGCGGTCTTCGGGCCACCCGCCGTCATCCCGTGCACCGCCGGGACCGTGCCCAGCCGGCCCTTCTGGAAGTCCTCGAAGGCCTGCTGGAGCTCGTCCTTGGTGTTCATCACGAACGGACCGTAGTGCGCCATCGGCTCCCGGATCGGCTGCCCGCCCAGCAGCACGACCTCCAGGTCGGGCGTGTGCGCGTCCTGCTTCTCGTCCGCGCGGACGGTCAGCGAGGAACCCGCGCCGAAGACCGCCGTCTGGCCCAGGTGGATCGGCCGACGCTCGGCGCCGACCGCGCCACGGCCCGCCAGGACGTACGCGAGACCGTTGAAGTCCTCGCGCCACGGAAGAGTGAGTTCCGCGCCCGGCGCGAGGGTCGCGTGGACCATCGTGATCGGGGTGTGGGTGATGCCGGGCCCGGCGTGACCGTCCAGCTCGCCCGCGATGACCCGCAGCAGCGCGCCGCCGTCGGGGCTGGTCAGGAGCTGCACATGGCCGCCGCGGATGTCCTGGTACCTCGGCGCCATCATCTTGTCCTTGGCCGGCAGGTTCACCCACAGCTGGAGGCCGTGGAAGAGACCGCCGGACATGACCAGCGACTCCGGCGGCGCCTCGATGTGGAGCAGGCCCGAGCCGGCCGTCATCCACTGGGTGTCGCCGTTGGTGATGGTGCCGCCGCCGCCCTGGCTGTCCTGGTGGTCGAAGATCCCGTCGATGATGTAGGTGACGGTCTCGAAGCCGCGGTGCGGGTGCCAGGGGGTGCCCTTCGGCTCGCCCGGCGCGTACTCCACCTCACCCATCTGGTCCATCATGATGAACGGGTCGAGGTGACGGTAATTGATCCCGGCGAACGCTCGGCGTACCGGGAAGCCCTCACCCTCGAAACCGCTGGGCGCGGTCGTGACGGTGAGCACGGGACGTGCGACCGCGTCGGCCGATGCCGTGACGCGCGGCAGGGTCAGCGGGTTCTCGACGGTCACTGCGGGCATGTCCGTACCTCCTTGGGCGATGTGCGACCCAGTTTAGTTGAGCATTGAACTTTCTGCTACCCGTAACGAGGGAAGCCCGGAGGGCATTCCCGTGGAGAGGCGACCACGCAGGGGCGATGACGCGGGGGAACCCTATGGCATGGCTGTGAAGGGAAAAGGACGATCCCCGGCCGCCCGAAGGCCCGCCGGGGATCAGAAGAAGAGGGAGGAGGGAGGGAGAAGGAAGGGGAGAGGGAGCGGAACGAAGACCCTCAGCCGTACATCCGCCGCATCGCGAACTCGACCATCTGCTCGACCGCCTTCGCGTCGAACACCATCCGGTGCTCACCCTCCATGTCGAGGACGAAGCCGTACCCGGTGGGCAGCAGGTCGATCATCTCGGAGCCGGTGATCACGAAGTACTTGGACTCCTTGCCCGCGTACCGGCGCAGCTCCTTGAGCGAGGTGAACATCGGGATCACCGGCTGCTGGGTGTTGTGCAGGGCGAGGAAACCCGGGTTGTCACCACGCGGGCAGTAGACCTTCGAGGTCGCGAAGACCTGCTGGAAGTCCTCCGCGGCCAGCTGCCCGGTGGTGAAGGCCCGCACCGCGTCCGCGAGGGACGGCGGGGACGGCTCCGGGTAGAGCGGCGGCTGCTGACCGTACCCGCCGTGGCCGCCGGGCATCTGCTGCTGCGGCGGGGCGTACTGCTGCTGTGCAGCACCGCCGTCCATGGGCTGGCCGTATCCGTACATGGGCGCAAGCGTACCGAGCGCGCCCGGCGGCCGGGGCGGTACGGGGGCCCCTTCCGCGGCGCGGGAGACGCGTCACGCGTCACAGATGGCCGGTTCGGGGTTGCGACTTATTACCGACGGGTAGCATCATCGGTAGCTACTTGTTGGTACGTGAACTAGCGCGAGGATCCAGTCCCTCGCCGATCTCTCTTTACGGAGCCGTCGCCATGGGGCACTACAAGTCGAATCTCCGCGACATCGAGTTCAACCTCTTCGAGGTACTCGGGCGCGACAAGCTGTACGGCACCGGCCCGTTCGGGGAGATGGACACCGAGACCGCGAAGAGCATCCTCGAGGAGCTGACCCGCCTCTCGGAGAACGAGCTGGCGGAGTCCTTCACCGACGCCGACCGCAACCCGCCCGTCTTCGACCCGGAGACGAACACCGCGCCGGTCCCCGCGTCCTTCAAGAAGAGCTACCAGGCCTTCATGGACTCCGAGTACTGGCGTCTGGGCCTGCCCGAGGAGATCGGCGGCACCACCGCGCCGCCGTCCCTGATCTGGGCGTACGCGGAGCTGATCCTCGGCGCCAACCCGGCCGTGTGGATGTACTCCTCCGGCCCGGCCTTCGCCGGCATCCTCTTCGACGAGGGCAACGACGTCCAGAAGAAGATCGCGCAGATCGCCGTCGACCGGCAGTGGGGCTCCACGATGGTCCTCACCGAGCCGGACGCCGGCTCGGACGTGGGCGCCGGCCGCACCAAGGCGGTCCAGCAGGAGGACGGCTCCTGGCACATCGAGGGCGTGAAGCGCTTCATCACGTCCGGTGAGCACGACATGTCGGAGAACATCCTCCACTACGTGCTGGCCCGTCCCGAGGGCGCCGGACCCGGCACCAAGGGCCTGTCCCTCTTCATGGTCCCGAAGACGCTCTTCGACTTCGAGACCGGCGAACTGGGCGAGCGCAACGGCGTCTACGCCACCAACGTCGAGCACAAGATGGGCCTGAAGGCCTCCAACACCTGCGAGATGACGTTCGGCGACCGGCACCCGGCCAAGGGCTGGCTGATCGGCGACAAGCACGACGGCATTCGCCAGATGTTCCGCATCATCGAGTTCGCCCGCATGATGGTCGGCACGAAGGCGATCTCCACGCTCTCCACCGGCTACCTCAACGCCCTGGAGTACGCCAAGGAGCGCGTCCAGGGTCCCGACCTGGCGAACTTCATGGACAAGGCCGCCCCGAAGGTCACCATCACCCACCACCCCGACGTGCGCCGCTCGCTGATCACCCAGAAGGCGTACGCGGAGGGCATGCGCGCCCTCGTCCTCTACACGGCCTCCATCCAGGACGCGATCGCCGTGAAGGAGGCCGACGGCGAGGACGCGAAGGCGGAGCACGCGCTCAACGACCTGCTCCTGCCGATCGTCAAGGGCTACGGCTCCGAGAAGGGCTACGAGCAGCTCGCCCAGTCGCTCCAGACCTTCGGCGGCTCCGGGTTCCTCCAGGAGTACCCGATCGAGCAGTACATCCGCGACGCCAAGATCGACACCCTGTACGAGGGCACCACGGCGATCCAGGGCCAGGACTTCTTCTTCCGGAAGATCGTCCGCAATCAGGGCGCCGCGCTGAACTCCCTCGCCGAGGACATCAAGAAGTTCCTGGCGCTGGGCACCGGCGGCGAGGAGCTGGCCGACGCCCGCGAGCACCTGGCCAAGGCCGCCGTCGAGCTGGAGGCCATCGTCGGCCTGATGCTGACCGACCTCGCGGCCACCGAGCAGGACGTCAAGAACATCTACAAGGTGGGCCTGAACACCACCCGCCTGCTGCTCGCCTCCGGTGACGTCATCGTCGGCTACCTGCTCCTCAAGGGCGCCGCGATCGCCGCCGAGAAGCTGGAGTCGGCCGCCACCAAGGCCGTCTCCGCGAAGGACGTGGCCTTCTACACCGGCAAGATCGCGGCGGCGAAGTTCTTCGCGGCCGACGTCCTGCCGGGCGTCACCCTGGCCCGCAAGATCGCCGCGGGTGTCGACCTCGACCTGATGGAGCTGGACGAGGCCGCGTTCTAGGACGCATCCGCACAACCGCGCAGCACTCCACATTGTCCTCACGAGAGCCCGCTCCCCATCACCGGGAGCGGGCTCTCGTACGTCGTTAAGGTGAACCCCATGAGCGCACCCTCCCGCTTCGACCGCGGCCACACCGACGACCTCATGACGTTCCTGACGGCGAGCCCGTCGCCGTACCACGCCGTGGCGAACGCGGCCGAGCGCCTGGAGAAGGCCGGGTTCCGGCAGGTCTCGGAGACGGACGCCTGGGACGCGGAGACCTCGGCCGCCTCGGCGTCGGGGAGCGGTGGCAGGTACGTGCTGCGCGGCGGCGCGATCGTGGCCTGGTACGTGCCCGAGGGCGCCGCGCCGCACACGCCGTTCCGGATCATCGGCGCGCACACCGACTCCCCCAACCTGCGCGTCAAGCCGCTGCCCGACACCGGAGCGCACGGCTGGCGCCAGGTGGCCGTCGAGATCTACGGCGGTCCGCTGCTCAACTCCTGGCTCGACCGCGACCTGGGCCTGGCGGGCCGGCTGACCCTGCGGGACGGCTCGACGCGCCTGGTCGACGTGGCCCGGCCGCTCCTGCGGGTCCCCCAGCTCGCCATCCACCTGGACCGGGCGGTCAACACCGACGGCCTCAAGCTCGACAAGCAGCGCCACCTCCAGCCCGTGTGGGGCCTGGCGAACGACGTGCGCGACGGCGACCTGATCGCGTTCCTGGAGCAGGAGGCCGGGCTGGCCGCGGGTCAGGTCACCGGCTGGGACCTGATGGCGCACTCGGTGGAACCGCCCGCCTACCTGGGCCGCGACGAGGAGCTGGTGGCCGGCCCCCGGATGGACAACCTGCTGTCCGTGCACGCCGGTACGGCGGCGCTGACGGCCGTGGCGACCGGCGGCGAGGGCCTGCCGTACATCCCGGTGCTGGCCGCCTTCGACCACGAGGAGAACGGCTCGCAGTCGGACACCGGCGCGGACGGGCCGCTGCTCGGCAGCGTGCTGGAGCGTTCGGTGTTCGCGCGCGGCGGGTCGTACGAGGACCGGGCGAGAGCCTTCGCGGGCACCGTCTGTCTGTCCTCCGACACCGGTCACGCCGTCCACCCCAACTACGCGGAGCGGCACGACCCCACGCACCACCCGCGTGTCAACGGCGGCCCGATCCTCAAGGTCAACGTCAACAACCGCTACGCGACGGACGGTTCGGGTCGCGCGATCTTCGCCGCCGCGTGCGAGAAGGCGGGCGTGCCGTTCCAGAACTTCGTCTCCAACAACTCCATGCCGTGCGGCACGACCATCGGTCCGATCACCGCGGCCCGGCACGGCATCCGCACCGTCGACATCGGCGTGGCCATCCTGTCGATGCACAGCGCGCGGGAGTTGTGCGGCGACGCCGACCCGTACCTGCTGGCCAACGCGCTGACGGCGTTCCTGGAGGGGTAGCAAGTCGGCCGCCGGGCATGGGAGTCGGGCGTCGGGGTACCCGGATCCGGTGGTGACCGGAGTGGCCGGTACACCGGACAGGAGACAACATCATGGGCCTCGGCGGATGCATCCTCCTCATCGCCGTGGGAGCCATTCTCACGTTCGCGACCGACTGGGACATGCAGGGCGTCAACCTCGATCTGGTCGGCGTCATCCTGATGATCGTCGGGCTGATCGGCGTGACGACGTTCAGCAGCATCGCCCGGCGCCGCCGGGTGATGGTGCCTCCGACCTCGACCACCGTGGTCGAGACGGAGCGGCACCAGCGTGACGGCTACAACGGCGGCTACGGCGTCTGACCATGACGCGGGTCAGTCGTCCCTCACGGCAAGGACCAACGGCAACCGGTCCGCCCCGCCTTCGGTGAGGCGGACCGGAACACCCCAGTCCTGCCGGTGGACATGGCAGGCGGGGTACTCCGCGGCCGGATCGTCGTCGCACGAGGCGGCCATGGCCGAGACGTGCAGCACGCCGTCCGCGACCGCCGGATCGAGTTTGAGCGTGCGGGAGAGGTCCGTGCCCGCGCCCCCGCCCTCGAGCAGCAGCTCGGGCGGAGTGGCGGAGACCAGCAGCCGGGTCGACGGACCGTTCCTGTCGTCCGGCTTCCGGCCGGCCGGCGCCCGGAAGATCACGTCCAGCCGCAGGGTTCCCGGCGCGACCTCGGTGGCGGCGCGCCCGGCGCGGTGGGCGACCGCGGCCCCCTCGACGGTCTCCCGCGGAAGCCGCAGCCGGGTCAGCCGGTGCCGGGCCGACTCGACGACCACGATGTCCTCGCCGGCCAGCACGGCGCCGCTGGGCTCCCTCAGATCCGTCGCCAACGTGGTGACCTCCCCGGTCGCCGGGTCGTAGCGGCGCAGGGCGTGGTTGTAGGTGTCGCTGACGGCGACCGAGCCGTCGGGGAGGGCGGTGACGCCCAGCGGGTGCTGGAGCAGCGCCCGGCCGGCGGCGCCGTCCCGGTACCCGAAGTCGAACAGGCCGGTTCCCACGGCGGTGTGGACGGCCCCCGCCCGGTCGACCCAGCGCAGCGCCGAGGTCTCGGAGTCGGCGAGCCAGAGCCTCTCCCCGTCGCGGGCCGCCGCGAGGCCCGACGGCTGGGCGAACACGGCCTCGGGGCCCGGCCCGTCGAGCAGCCCCTCGTCGGTCGTGCCGGCGACGACGCCCACGGTGCCCTCGGCCGGGTCGTACGCCCACAGCTGGTGGACACCGGCCATGGCGATCCACACCCTGCCGCCGAAGAGCGCCACGTCCCAGGGCGAGGAGAGAGCGATCTCGCGGGCCGGGCCGGAGGCCGGCGACCCCGGCCACCACTGCTTCCCCGTACCGGCCAGGGTCGTCACCTCTCCCGAGCCGAGATCGAGGCGGCGCAGGGCGTGGTTGACGGTGTCCGCGACGACCACGGCGCGGTCGTCGAGCAGGGCCAGTCCCTGCGGCTCGTTGAAGGCGGCGGTGTCCGCCGTGCCGTCGGCGAGGCCCCGCGCCCCGGACCCGATCCGCCGCACCACGCTCTCCGCGTCCCGCCCCAGCTCCACCAGCTGATGCCGGGTGGTGTCGCTGACCAGGAAGTTCCCGCTCGGCAGGAGAAGCGCCCCGCCGGGGAAGCGCAGCGCGGTCGGCTCGGGCTCGGGCGCCACGTACGGCCCGTCGCCGCGCCGCAGGGTGCCCTTGGCCCCGTGCTCGGCCTCCAGCTCGGTCACGAGCCGGTCGATGGCGCGCACATACCCCTCACCGGAGTGCTGCGCGACGACGTACCCCTCCGGGTCGACGACGACGAGGGTCGGCCAGGCGCGCACGGCGTACTGCTTCCAGGTGGCGAGCTCGGGGTCGTCGAGGACGGGGTGGTGCACGCCGTACCGCTCCACGGCGTCGACGACCGCCCGGTGCTCGGCCTCGTGGACGAACTTCGGCGAGTGCACCCCGAGGACGACGACCGTGTCCCGGTGCTTCTCCTCGAGCTCCCGCAGCTCGTCCAGGACATGCAGGCAGTTGATGCAGCAGAACGTCCAGAAGTCGAGTACGACAATGCGTCCCCGCAGGTCGGCGAGGGTGTACTGGCGCCCGCCCGTGTTCAGCCAGCCGCCCTTGCCGATCAGCTCGGGCGCGCGGACGCGGGCGCGGCGGCGGGTCGGGGCCGGGGCGGGGTCGGTCATGACCCAAGAGTGCCACCGGCCGCCGGCCGTCACGCCAGGGCGTGGCCCGTGGTGGCGTCCACGTGGTCCGGGACCTCCTCGTGGCGGTCGCCGACCGTCGAGGTGCCGGTGGGCTCCAGGAGGAGGATCTGGCTGGGCACGGGCGCGTACGGCTTGTGTTCGGTGCCGCGCGGGACGGTGAAGACGGAGCCCTTGGAAAGCGTCACGGTGCGCTCGCCCGCCGGCTCGCGCAGGGAGATCCGCAGCTCCCCCTCCAGGACCAGGAAGAACTCGTCCGTGTCGTCGTGGACGTGCCAGAGGTGCTCGCCCTCGACATGGGTGACGCGCACGTCGTAGTCGTTGACGGTGGTGACGATGCGCGGGCTCCACCGGTCGGTGAAGGAGGCGAGCGCGGCGGGGAGGGAGACGGGTTCGTTGGTCATGCCCTCATCGTGGAGTGGGCCGCACGGCCGTGCGAGTGCTAGGAATCGCACATGACGCAAGAATCCTCTCAGCGGGCCGTGGGCGCGACGCACAAGGTCGCCGTCATCGTGGACGAGGGCACCAACCCGTTCGAGGTCGGCGTCGCCACCGAGCTGTTCGGGCTGCCCCGGCCCGAACTCGGGCTGGCCCGGCCGCTGTACGAGGTCGTGCTGTGCACGCCCGCGCGCGAGGTGCGGATGAACCACGGGTTCTTCACGATGACCGGCGGGCACGGCCTGGAGGCGGTGGACTCGGCGGACACCCTGGTGGTGCCGGGCCGGCCGGACAACGTCGTGCCGCGCGGCCCCGCCGTCCTGGACGCCATCCGCCGCACCCACGCGCGCGGGGCGCGGGTCATGAGCTTCTGCACCGGCACCTTCGCGCTCGCCGAGGCCGGGCTGCTCGACGGACGCCGGGCCACCACCCACTGGATGTGGGCCGAGGCCTTCCGCGCGCTGCATCCGAAGGTGCGGCTGGAGTCCGACGTCCTCTTCGTCGACGAGGGCGGCATCCTCACCGCCGCGGGCAGCGCCGCCGCGCTCGACCTCGGGCTGTACGTCGTGCGGCGCGACCACGGCGCGGAGGTCGCCAACGCCGTCTCGCGCCGGCTGGTGTTCGCCGCGCACCGGGACGGCGGCCAGCGGCAGTTCGTGGAGCGCCCGGTGCCGGACGTGACCGACGAGTCGCTGGCGCCGCTGCTGGCGTGGGCGCAGGCACGGCTGGGGGAGGCGCTGACGGTGGCGGAGCTCGCGGCACGGGCGGCGGTGAGCCCGGCGACCCTGCACCGGCGGTTCCGGGCGCAGCTCGGCACCACCCCGCTCGCCTGGCTGACGGCGGAGCGGGTGGCGCTCGCCTGCCGGCTGATCGAACGGGGTGAGCAGCGGCTGGACGTGGTGGCGGCCAGGAGCGGGCTGGGGACCGCCGCGAACCTGCGCGCACGCGTGCGGCGCGAGACCGGACTCAGCCCATCGGCCTACCGGCGGCGTTTCGGACCGGCCGCCGGGGAAGCCGTAACCCCATGAGATTCCTCGTACGCGACCGGCTCCTCGGCTTCGGTGACGACTACTGGATCGAGGACGACCACGGCAACAAGGTGTACCTCGTCGACGGCAAGGCGATGCGGCTGCGGGAGACCTTCGAGCTGAAGGACATCCAGGGGCGGGTCCTGATCGACATCCACCAGAAGATGTTCGCCCTGCGGGACACGATGGTGATCGAACGGAACGGCGAACCGCTGGCCACGATCCGGCGCAAGCGGCTGTCGCTGCTGCGCAACCACTACCGGGTGGCCCTGGCGGACGGCCGCACCGAACTCGACGTCAGCGGCAAGATCCTGGACCGGGAGTTCGCGGTCGAGTACGACGGCGAACTGCTGGCCGTCGTGTCCCGGCGGTGGCTGCACGTGCGGGAGACCTACGGCGTCGACGTCGTACGGGAGGACGCGGATCCGGCGCTGCTGATCGCGGTGGCGGTGTGCGTCATCCACCTCGCCGACAAGGACGACGAGGACTAGGCCGAAACCGGGAACGCCCATACCTGGGAGCCGGGAGCGCCCGTACCGGGAAGGCCGGGGGCGACTAGGCGCGGCGGCCAGGGGTGGGCAGGCCGAGCACCCGGTCCTTGAGGGCCGGGAACTGCTCCCGGGTCGTGGCGACCCTCGACGGGTCGAACTCGACCGTCAGGACCTCCTCGCCGGAACCCGCCTCCGCCAGCACCTCGCCCCACGGATCCACCACGATCGAGTGACCCGCCTGCGGAACTCCGGCATGCGTCCCGGCCGTTCCACAAGCGAGCACGAACGCCTGGTTCTCGACCGCCCGCGCCCGGGCCAGCAGCGTCCAGTGCCCCCTGCGGCGCTCCGGCCAGCCCGCGGGGATCACGAGGGTCTCGGCGCCGGCGTCGACGAGACCGCGGAAGAGTTCGGGGAAACGGAGGTCGTAGCAGGTGGCGACACCGACGGTCGTCCCGGGGAGGCGGAAGGTCACCAGTTCCTCGCCCGCGCCCATCAGCACGGCCTCGCCCTTGTCGAAGCCGAAGCGGTGGATCTTGCGGTAGGCGGCGGCAAGCTCACCGGAGGGGGAGAAGACGAGCGACGTGTTGTACAGCGCACCCGCGCCCGCGGAACCGGAGCCGGACGGCGCGCGCTCCGGGATCGAGCCCGCGTGCAGCCACACGCCCGCCTCGCTCGCGGCCTTGGCCATCGCCTCGTACGTCGGCCCTTCCAGGGGCTCGGCCTCGACGGCGAACTCCTCGTAGGCGAACGCGCCGGTGGTCCACAGCTCCGGCAGCACCACGAGGTCGGCCGCACCGGCCTGCTCCCGCACCAGCGAGGCGACCCGGACCCGACGCGATTCGACCGATTCGCCCTCTTCTACAGCGATCTGGATCAAAGAGGCGCGCACACTACCACCGTCCTGGCATTCGAGTCGTCCACACGGGCCTACGATCGTCACACGAAAGCACTGCCGGGGTGCCTCACAGCAGCGTAACTTAACGTTCCGAGACACCCGCCGACAGCTGCCGACACCGCCACCTCCCGCTGGCAACGCCGCCACAACCCACCCGAGTACCGACCGCCGAGGGGTCCCGTTTCCGTGAGTCTGCATCCCACCCTCCAGCCCTACGCCGACGCCTGGACCCACTCCATCGAAGCGATATCCGAGCTGGTGCTGCCGCTGGTGGAGGCGGACTGGAACCGCCGGACGCCGTGCCCCGGCTGGTCGGTGCGCGACATCGTGTCGCACGTCATCGGGCTGGACTGCGAGATGTACGGCGACCCGCGGCCCATCCATACCCTGCCGCGCGACCTGTACCACGTCACCAACGACATCCAGCGCTACATGGAGATGCAGGTCGACGTCCGCCGCCACCACACGGCGCCGGAGATGACGTCCGAGCTGGAGTACACGGTCATCCGCCGCAACCGCCAGCTGCGCAACGAGTCGCGTCAGCCCACCACGATGGTGCGCGGCCCGCTCGGCACCGAGCTCACGCTCGAGGAGTCCATGCGCAAGCACGCGTTCAACGTGTGGGCGCACGAGCAGGACCTGCGCGCCGCCCTCGGCCGCCCCGGGAACCTCGACTCGCCGGGCGCGCACATCGCCCGGGACGCGCTGCTCGCCGAGCTCCCGGCGGTCGTCGCCGAGAAGGCCGACGCCCCGCGCAGCTCCGCGGTCGTCTTCGACGTGCACGGGCCGATCGAGTTCCTGCGCACCATCCGCGTCGACATCCAGGGCCGCGGCACCCTGGAGACGGCGCCGGCGCTCGGCCCGGCGGCCGCGTTCACCCTCGACTGGGAGACGTACGTGCGGCTGGCCTGCGGCCGGGTGTCGGCGGAGGCGGTCGCCGACCGGGTGAAGGCGGAGGGCGACCCGGAGCTGACGGCGGCGATCCTGCGGAACTTCGCGGTCACCAGGTAGCGGGCGGCACCTCTCGGCAGAACGGGCCCGTCGTGACGATCACGACGGGCCCGTTCCATGGGCGCTACCGGCCGAGCGGGTGTCAGCCCAGCTTGGCGAAGCCGAAGTTCAGCAGCTTCGTCGCGTCGGCGGCACGCACCGACGCGCTGGTGGAGGCCAGCACCGTGCCGACGACGGTCTTGCCGTTGCGGGTGGCGGCGAAGACGAGGCAGTACTTCGCCTCCGGGCCGGAGCCCGTCTTCACACCGATGGTGCCGCTGTAGCTGCTCAGCAGCGTGTTGGTGTTGGTCCAGGCCGCCATGGTGCGGGTGGAGCCGGTCTTGGTGATGGTCTTGGCGGTGTACGACTTCGTCTTGACGACCGCACGGAAGTTCGCGCTCTTCAGCGAGTTGCTGGCGAGCTTCGTCAGGTCCTTGGCGGTCGAGTAGTTCGAACCGTTGCCGATGCCGTCGAACGAGTCGAAGTGCGTCCGGGTCATGCCGAGCGCCTTCGCCTTGTTGTTCATCTTGGCGATGAAGTTCTTCACGCGCGCGGCCCGCGTCGAGCCCGTGCCGAACTTGTCGGCCAGGGCGTACGCGGCGTCACAACCGGACGGCAGCATCAGCCCGTAGAGCAGCTGACGGACCGTGACCTTGTCGCCGACGATCAGGCGCGCGGACGAAGCGCCCTTGGCCACGATGTAGTCGCTGTAGGCCTTCTGGATGGTGACCTTGGTGTCGAGATTCAGGTTGGACTGCGACAGCACGACGTTGGCCGTCATGATCTTCGTCGTGGAGCCGGTGGACAGCTTGGTGTCCATGCCCTTGTTGTACAGCGCGGCGCCGTTCGCGTTGTTCATCACGTAGCCGGTCTTGGCGGCGATCGTGGGCGTCGTGACGGCTTGTGCGGGCGCCGCGGTGAGAGCTCCGGTCGCGAGCACAGCGCCGACCGTGACGGCGACGGATGCGGCCCTGCGGACTCGGATGCCCTTGGTGGCGGTTATCAACTGAAATACCCCGATTACGTCGAATGCCCCTGCGATGCGGCCAAGTTGAAGGGGAAAGAAGAAGGGGCCGCATGTGTGTGACACGTAAGTAGCACAGAAAGTTGTGCGCTTGCTGGGCCGAATTTCCGATTACTTGACCCGCCCGTTGCCCGGCCTCCGCCCGGCCCGCTCCCCGCACCCTTCCCCGCCCTCGCGCCACGGGTCCGCATGCTGGACCGGTCCCCCCTTGCGTACGTGTTGTATCTATCCTGTGGGCATGCCTTCGTCCGCCCCGCCCGCCCCCGCTCCCGTGAAGCAACCGCCCGCCGCCGACCGCGTGTACACCCACGTCAAGCAGGGTGTGCTGGACCGCCGCTACGAGGGCGGCACCCTCCTCACCGAAGGCGAGCTCGCCGACGCCGTGGGCGTCTCGCGCACCCCGGTGCGCGAGGCGCTGCTGCGGCTGGAGGTGGAGGGGCTGATCAAGCTCTACCCGAAGAAGGGCGCCCTGGTCCTGCCGGTCTCCGCGCAGGAGATCGCGGACGTCGTGGAGACCCGGCTGCTGGTCGAGGAGCACGCGGCGCGCAAGGCGGTCCCCGCGTCCGCCGCGCTGATCGAGCGGCTGGAGGAGCTGCTCGCGCAGCAGAAGGCACAGGCGGCGGCGGGCGACCTGGCCGGCGCCGCCGTGACGGACCGCTGCTTCCACGCGGAGATCGTCCGCAGCGGCGGCAACGACATCCTGTCGAGGCTGTACGACCAGCTCCGCGACCGCCAGCTGCGCATGGGCGTCGCCGTGATGCACTCCCACCCCGACCGGATCGCCAAGACGCTGGGCGAGCACGAGGAGATCCTTGGGGCGCTGCGCTCCGGTGACGCCGAAGCCGCCGTCGAGATCGTGCACCGGCACGTCGGCTGGTTCTCGCACCTGGCCCGCGGGGAGGTCCGATGAGCGCCGGCCCGCGCAGCGTGAACTCCACCCTTCCGGGTGATCCCCCGGGCGGACGACGCGCGATGGCCGTCTGGGGGATCGGGGTCTCGGTCTACTTCGTCGCGGTCATCTTCCGCACCTCCCTGGGGGTGGCCGGTCTCGACGCCGCCGACCGCTTCCAGGTCAACGCCTCGGCCCTGTCCACGTTCTCGATCCTCCAGCTCCTGGTCTACGCGGGCATGCAGATACCGGTGGGCCTGCTGGTCGACCGGCTCGGCACGAAGAAGGTGCTGACCATCGGCGTCGTGCTGTTCACGGCCGGTCAGCTGGGCTTCGCCTTCTCCCCGTCCTACGGCACGGCCCTCGCCTCACGCGCGCTGCTCGGCTGCGGGGACGCGATGACGTTCATCAGCGTCCTGCGGCTGGGGACCAGGTGGTTCCCGGCGCGCCGCGGACCGATGGTCGCGCAGCTGGCCGGGCTGGCCGGGATGGCGGGCAACCTGGTCTCCACCCTGGTCCTGGCCCGCCTCCTGCACGGCATCGGCTGGACGGCGGCCTTCGCGGGCAGCGCGCTGGCGGGAGTGGTCGTCCTGGTCCTCCTGCTGCTGTTCCTGAAGGACCACCCCGAGGGGCACGAGCCCGAGCCGTTCCCGCACCGCGGCGCGGCCTACGTCCGCCGCCAGATCGTCGCGTCCTGGCGCGAGCCGGGCACCCGCCTCGGCCTGTGGGTGCACTTCACCACGCAGTTCCCGGCGATGGTGTTCCTGCTCCTGTGGGGCCTGCCCTTCCTGGTGGAGGCACAGGGACTGTCGCGGGCGACGGCCGGCGAACTCCTGACCCTGGTGGTGCTGAGCAACATGGTCGTGGGCCTGATCTACGGCCAGGTCGTCGCCCGCCACCACGAGGCCCGGCTGCCGCTGGCCCTGAGCACGGTCGGGGCGACCGCCCTGATGTGGGCGGCCACGCTCGCCTACCCCGGCGACCGGGCGCCGATGTGGCTGCTCGTGACGCTCTGCGCCGTCCTGGGCGCGTGCGGCCCCGCCTCCATGCTCGGCTTCGACTTCGCCCGCCCGGCCAACCCGCCCGAGCGCCAGGGGACGGCGTCCGGCATCACCAACATGGGCGGCTTCGTGGCGTCGATGACGACCCTCTTCGCGGTCGGCGTGCTGCTGGACGCGACCGGTGACGACTACACGATCGCCTTCTCCTGCGTCTTCGTCCTCCAGGCCCTCGGCGTCAGCCAGATCCTGCGGCTGCGCAGCCGCGCGGCCCGGCGCGAGCGGGAGCGACTGGTCGCGAGCCGCGTGGAAACGGTGCACGTACCGGCTTAGGGGTTCGGCGAACTCTGCGAGCCCGGCGGGACTGACGGGCCTGAGGGGGCTGACCGGCCTGACGAGGCCGGCGAGCCCGGCGAGCCTGACGGGCGTGACCAGCCGCGCGGGACGAGCGAGCCCGGCGGGACCGGCAGGCCCGGAGTGTGCGGGCGCCTCGGAGGGCTAGGGCGGCCCGGAGGGCTAGGGCGGCCTGCTGGGCGTCCGGGGCTGTGCGGGGGCGAAACACGGTTGTCCGGACGGCCGTTCGACGTCTACCGTCGGGCCTCATCGACGTGTAGCTCAGTAGCCAGAGCGCCGGGCTCCAGACCCGGAGGGCGCAGGGGCGGAACCTGCCACGTCGGCTCATCGACGTGTAGCTCAGCAGCAGAGCACCGGGCTCGGGACCCGGAGGGCGCGGGGGCGGCACCCGCCACGTCGGCTTATGAACGACGACGCTGACCAGCAGCACCTCGCAGAGGCCGACCCCGGATACGCCTCCGGCCAACTGGCCAGGGCGCTCAGGACCGCGCTCACCCACGAAGACCCCGCCACCCGGCAGCGCGCCGGGGAACGCGGGCGCGCCTGGCGCTCCGTGCTGACCGGCATGGCGAACGGCCTGCTCACCATCGGCTCCCGCACCCCCGTCCGGGATCTGCCCGCGTGGGTGACGCCCGAGGTGCTGCGGGGCGGCTTCGCCACCGGCGCGCCGAGCGCCGGCGGTCCCCTGACCGCGTACGAGGCCGAGGCCGCGCGCCGGGCCGGGGTGCCGCCGGACCGGCAGGCGCTGTTCGCCCACTGGCTGTCCGAGGACGGGCTGGCCCGGCTCGGCGAACTCCTCGACGACGGACGGTACGAGGTGACCGTCCCCGAGGAGGCCGCCCTGCTCACCGTCGCCTGGCTGGCGCGGGCCGGGGAGACGGACGCGGCGCTCGCGCTCGTCGAGGAACTCGCCCCGTTCGCGGGACGGCTGCGGTTCACGCCCCGCCCGTCCACCCGCCCGGCGCCCGACCCCGGCACCGTCCACCGCCGGACCGTCGCCGAGGCCGGTGAGAGCCTGGCACGACGGCGTACCAGCGAGGCGGTGGAGACGCAGCGGGAGGCGCTGGCCGTGTGGCAGCCGTTCGGCGACGAACTGCTCGCCCACTGGCTGGAGACCGCCGAAGCCGGTCAGCCGTCCCGGGTGCTGACGCGCGTCCCCGACGCCGCCTGGCGCGAACACGGCGCCCACCTGCTGCGCCGCTACCGCGACCTGGCCGCACGTCACACCTACTGCACCAAGCACCTCAAGCCGAAGGGGAACCTGGGGATCCTGCGCGGGGCGCTGGAGGAGACCGTCGCCGGGCGGGAGCTGGACGCGCGCCGGCTCGGGCTGCTGCGGCACGCTGTCACGTCCATGGTGCGGCGGCGCGGGCTGCCCGGCTCCCCGGAGCTCACCGCGCTGCGCCGGGAGCAGGCCGCGCAGGCGGCACTTCCCTCGCACCGCGCGCTGGCCCGACTGGTGCTGCGCCGGTTGTCCGGGCTGGACCAGCGGGCGGGCGTGGCCGATGTGGCGCCGCTCGTCGCCGCGGTCGGCGAGGACGAGGCACGGGAGACGGGACTGCCCGCGGGCACGGTGCTTCCGGCCGGCGTCCGGCGGCCCGTGGAGGCCGCGCTGAGCGCGCCCCTGGGCACCCTCGTGGAACGCGGGGTCGTGCCCTCGGCCGAGGTGCTGGCCGAGCTCGTACCGCAGCTCGTCGCCGCCACCACCGCGCAGGCCTACCCCGACCGGGCCCTGCGCACGCTGGCGGCCGCTCACCACCGGGCGTTCGCGGGCCGCCGTTCGCTGCTGCTGCTGAACCTCGAGCGGCAGGTACGGGCGGAGGAGCTGCCGTGGGTGCGGGCGGTGGCCGGACAGCGCGCGGACGGCGAGGCGGGCGCGGTGTCGGCCGCCGCGATGCGGCAGCTCGGCGAGCTGGCCGTGCAGGCCTTCCCGGGCACGATCCTGCCCAATCCCCTGATCCGTGAGCTGTCCGTGCTGGCCCGCCAGGCCGAGCTGGGCGCTCCGCTGGTCGAGGAGCTGGCCGCGGACATCTTCATGGGCACCTTCAGCCCGAAGTTCCTCGCCGCGGCCCGGATCGCGGCGGAACTGCTGGGCGGCGGCTCGCTGTACGAGCGCTACTACGCCATCGACTACCGGGCCGTCCGCAATCTGGCGATCGTCGAGACCGGTGCGGCGCTGACGAAGTCGTACGGGGCCAGGACCTCGCCCGGGTTCGCGAAGCTGTGCGTCGCGCGGGCCGAGGCCGGCTCTTCCCGGTCGCGGCGCGGAGACGGATCGGTGGCGGCGAACGGCAAGGTGATCGAGCAGGCGCAGATCCTCACCACGCACAACCTGGCCACCCTGGTCCACCGGGTCGGCATCGACCCGGCCGGGGGCTGGGCGGACCTGGCCCGCCGCGGCTTCGTCACCGTGTGCCGGCTGACCGGACGCGTGCACGGCAACCCGCGCCCGCTGGGCACGATCAAGGACGTGGCCTACGCCTGGCGGCAGATGCTGTTCCATCTGTCGCTGTGCACCCCCGGCGAGCGGGCCCGCACGCTGGCGGGGCTGTCCGAGGAGCTGACCCGGCACCCCGGCCATGTGGCGGCCCGGCTGGCCCCCGCCCTGACCGGCCTGCACCAGGTCGCCGAGGGCGGCCGGGCCGACGAGGGCACCGGCCGCATGCTCCTCGGCTGGACCACGGACGGACACTGGCTACGCCCGAACCCGACCGCGACGGTCTGACACGACCGGCTCGGGACCACCGGATCCGAGATCGGGGTCCGGGACCGCCGACTCCGAGGCCACCGGGCCAGAGACCAAGGCCCGGGACCACCGGCTCCGGGACCACCGAGTCCCAGACCTCCGGGCCTGAGACCACCGGTCCGTCCCGCAGATCCAGGACAACCATGCCCGGACCCCGGACCCCGGACCCCGGCCCCCCGGTCCGGGTCCAGGGCCAGGGCCAGGGCCAGGGCCGCGCCCCCAGGGAGCGCGGCCCTGTCGGCAGGGGGCGCCGCTCCTAGCTCCAGGTGATCAGCTTCTTGGGCTGTTCCAGGATCGCGGCCACGTCCGCCAGCACCTTGGAGCCCAGCTCCCCGTCCACCAGACGGTGGTCGAAGCTCAGCGCCAGCGTGGTGACCTGACGCGGCTTCACCTTGCCCTTGTGGACCCACGGCTGGAGCTTGATCGCTCCGATCGCGAGGATCGCGGACTCGCCGGGGTTGAGGATCGGGGTGCCGGTGTCGACGCCGAAGACGCCGACGTTGGTGATGGTCACCGTGCCGCCCTGCATGGCGGCCGGGGACGTCCGGCCCTCCCGCGCCGTCGAGACCAGCTCGGCCAGGGACTCCGCCAGCTGCGGCAGCGTCTTGGCGTGGGCGTCCTTGATGTTCGGGACCAGCAGGCCCCTGGGGGTCGCGGCCGCGATGCCCAGGTTGACGTAGTGCTTGACCACGATCTCCTGCGCCGCCTCGTCCCAGGACGCGTTGATCTCCGGGTTGCGCTTGATGGCGACCAGCAGGGCCCTGGCGATCAGCAGGAGCGGGTTGACCCGCAGGCCCTGCATGTCCTTGTCCTGCTTGAGCTCCTCGACCAGCTTCAGCGTGCGCGTCACGTCGATCGTCACGAACTCGGTGACGTGCGGCGCGGTGAAGGCCGAACCGACCATCGCCGCGGCCGTCGCCTTGCGGACGCCCTTGACCGGGACCCGGGTCTCGCGGCCCGTGTCGTACGACGGCACGGACACGGCCGCGGGGGCCGTGACCGGAGCCTGCGTCACCTGCGGCGCCGGCTCGGCCACCGGGGCGGCCTGGGTCGCCGGAGCGGCCGGGGCGGCGGCCGCGTGGACGTCCTCGCGGGTGATGATGCCGTCCGGACCGGACGGGACCACCGTGGCGAGATCGACGCCGAGATCCTTGGCCAGCTTGCGCACCGGCGGCTTGGCCAGCGGGCGCTCCCGTACGGCGGGCGCGGCGCTGTGGCCGTTGAGCTCCGCCTGGATGGCGTCCGGGACCTGCGGGGCCGCGGTCTCCGCGCCCTTGCGCGGACGGCGCTTGGTGGAGGACGCGGCCACGCCGTAGCCGACGAGGACCGGCTGGCGGCCCGAACCCACCGACTTCGCGGCCTCGGCCTCGGGCGGCGCCGCCTGCGGTGCCTCCGGCTGCCGCGCCGGGGCGGCCGGGGCCTGCGCGGGCGTCTGCACGGCCGCCTGCGTCGGCACCTCGGCGACCGGAGCCGCCGCCGGGGCGTCGCCCGCCCCTCCCGACACGTCCACGGCAATGATCGACATGCCCACGTCGACCGTGGTGCCCTCGGGGAAGTGCAGCGCGCGGACCACCCCGTCGTAGGGGATGGGCAGTTCGACGGCGGCCTTGGCCGTCTCGACCTCGCACACCACCTGGCCGTCCGTCACCGTGTCGCCGGGCTGGACGTACCACTTGAGGATCTCCGCCTCGGTGAGCCCCTCGCCCACGTCGGGCATCTTGAACTCGCGTACGGACGCTTCCGTCATCGTCGTCACGACCCTCTCCTCAGTACGCCAGGGCACGGTCGACGGCGTCGAGCACCCGGTCCAGGCCCGGCAGGTACTCCTCCTCCAGGCGCGCCGGCGGGTACGGGGCGTGATAGCCGCCGACCCTGAGCACCGGGGCCTCCAGGTGGTAGAAGCAGCGCTCGGTGATCCGGGCGGCGATCTCCGCGCCCGAACCGAAGAACACCGGCGCCTCGTGGACGACGACCAGGCGGCGGGTCTTCTCGACCGACGTCTGGATCGCGTCGAAGTCCAGGGGGGACACCGAACGCAGGTCCAGGACCTCCAGGTTCTTGCCCTCCTCGGCGGCCGCGGCGGCGACCTCCTGGCAGAGCTTCACCATCGGGCCGTAGGCGACGAGGGTCAGGTCCGTGCCCTCGCGGACGACCTGGGCCTTGTGCAGCGGGCCGGGGATCGCCTCGGGGTTGACCTCGCCCTTGTCCCAGTAGCGCCGCTTCGGCTCGAAGAAGATCACCGGGTCGTCGCTCTGGATGGCCTGCTGCATCATCCAGTACGCGTCGGACGCGTTGGACGGCGAGACGATCTTCAGGCCCGACACGTGCGCGAAGAGGGCCTCCGGCGACTCCGAGTGGTGCTCGACCGCGCCGATGCCGCCGCCGTAGGGGATGCGGACGACGACCGGCAGCTTGACCTTGCCGAGCGAGCGCGCGTGCATCTTGGCGAGCTGGGTGACGATCTGGTCGTAGGCCGGGAACACGAAGCCGTCGAACTGGATCTCCACCACCGGGCGGTAGCCGCGCAGGGCCAGGCCGATCGCGGTGCCGACGATGCCGGACTCGGCGAGCGGGGTGTCGATGACGCGGCTCTCGCCGAAGTCCTTCTGCAGGCCGTCCGTCACCCGGAAGACGCCGCCGAGCTTGCCGACGTCCTCACCCATGATCAGGACCTTGGGGTCGGTCTCCAGGGCGCGGCGCAGCGACTCGTTGATCGCCTTGGCCAGGGCCAGGTTCTTGGACGTCACGGTCTCCGCCATCTCAGTTTCCCCCCGAACCCGCGGCGAAGCCGCTCTCAGATTCCGTCGCGAACGATGCCTGGTAGGCCGCGAACTGGGCCCGCTCCTCGTCGACGAGCGCGTGTCCGTCCGCGTACACGTTCTCGAAGATGGCGAAGCGGTCCGGGTCCGGCATGGCGCGGACCGCTTCGCGCACTCGCCTGCCCAACGCCTCGCTCTCCGTCTCGAGTTCCGCGAAGAATCCCTCGTCCGTGTGGTTTGACGCCTCCAGGTGGCGGCGGAGGCGCAGGATCGGGTCCTTCGCCTCCCAGGCCTCGCGCTCCTCGTCGGCCCGGTACTTCGTCGGGTCGTCGGAGGTGGTGTGGGCGCCCATGCGGTACGTGTACGCCTCGACGAGGGTGGGTCCCTCGCCGGCGCGGGCCCGGTCCAGCGCCCACCGGGTGACGGCGAGGCAGGCCAGGACGTCGTTGCCGTCGACGCGGACGCCGGGGAAGCCGTAGCCCTGCGCGCGCTGGTAGAGCGGCACCCGGGTCTGCTTCTCGGTGGGCTCGGAGATCGCCCACTGGTTGTTCTGGCAGAAGAACACGACCGGCGCGTTGTAGACCGCGGAGAAGGTGAAGGACTCCGCCACGTCGCCCTGGCTGCTCGCGCCGTCGCCGAAGTAGGCGATCACCGCGCTGTCGGCGCCGTCCTTGGCGACACCCATGGCGTAGCCCGTGGCGTGCAGCGTCTGGGAGCCGATGACGATCGTGTAGAGGTGGAAGTTGTTGCCGTTGGGGTCCCAGCCTCCGTTGTTCACCCCCCGGAACATGCCGAGCAGGTTGGTCGGGTCGACCCCGCGGCACCAGGCGACGCCGTGCTCGCGGTAGGTCGGGAAGACGTAGTCGTCGTCGCGCAGGGCCCGGCCGGAGCCGATCTGGGCGGCCTCCTGGCCGAGCAGCGAGGCCCACAGACCCAGCTCGCCCTGGCGCTGGAGGGCGGTGGCCTCCGCGTCGAAGCGGCGGGTGAGCACCATGTCGCGGTAGAGGCCGCGGAGCTCCTCGGGTGTGACACCGGCGACGTACTTGGCGTACTCGGCGTTCTTCGCGTTCTTGACCCGCTTGCCCTCCGGCGTCAGCAGCTGCACGAGCTCGGGCTCTGCGGACTTGCTGGCGGTGGTGCGGGTGGTGCGCTCGGCGCCGGTGGTGCCGGCCTTGCTTCCGGCGCTGCGTCGCGGCTTGCGCGCGGCAGTGCTCTCCACGGTCACGTGTGCTCCTCCGTCGGTCCGGCCCCCGGGGTTGCCGGGTGACTGGGGGTCCCCCCGGCTCTTCAGGAGCCCGGGGGAGCGGCTCACCTGTTCCGGCACCCGTGCACGGGGTGTGTGTCACTTGGTCGGAACAGGCGTGACAGGTGCCCCGGCGAGCGCCCTGCGGTCATCACGTTACCCAGTGCTTCACATTTCTGTGAAACCCCTCTTGACCTGCGTTTTTGCTTGGATTTCCAAGTAAATCGGCAAAGTCGGGAGAGACCCAGGTCACAGCCTTGCAGGAGGCCGGAGCAACGGCACGTTATCCCGGGCACCCAGTCCACGGGAAGACTCCGTATGTGAGACTGACCGCGTGCGCGAAGAAGGAAAAATCACCGTTTTTCTACTCGACGACCATGAGATCGTCCGGCGCGGGGTCCGCGAGATGCTCTCGATGGAGAGCGATCTCGAGGTGGTCGGCGAGGCCGGCACGGCGGCCGACGCGCTGGTGCGCATCCCGGCCACCCGGCCCGACGTCGCGGTGCTCGACGTACGGCTCCCGGACGGCAGCGGCGTGGAGGTGTGCCGCGAGATCCGCTCCCGGGACGACTCCGTCAAGTGCCTGATGCTGACCTCGTACGCCGACGACGAGGCCCTCTTCGACGCGATCATGGCCGGCGCCTCGGGTTACGTCCTGAAGGCCATCCGCGGCGAGGAGCTGCTGACGGCCGTACGGGACGTCGCCGCGGGCAAGTCCCTCCTGGACCCCGCCGCCACCGCGCGCGTGCTCCAGCGGCTGCGTGAGGGCGCCCCGAAGGGCGACGACCGGCTCGCGCACCTCACCGACCAGGAGCGCAGGATCCTCGACCTGATCGGCGAGGGCCTCACCAACCGCCAGATCGGCACGGAGCTGCACCTCGCCGAGAAGACGATCAAGAACTACGTGTCCAGCCTGCTGTCCAAGCTCGGCATGCAGCGCCGCTCCCAGGCGGCCGCGTACGTGGCCCGGCTGCAGGCGGGCGCGCAGGCCGGGTCGCGGACGGGGAGCGACTAGGAGCGGCCGGAGGGCGGACCCGCCTTCAGGGACTTACGTCCCGCCCGGAGGGGTCGGTTGCCTCTGTGGCGGCCCGCACCGGCCGCGCACAGTGGTCGCATGCCGACCGACGAACGACGCGCCGTCGACCTGCTCGCCCGCACCGAGTACGGCCGGGTGGCCGCCAGCCTGCGCGCGATGCCCTTCCTGGCCTGCGCCCGCCACATCGTGGCCGACGGCCGCCTGCTGCTGCGGATGCACCGCGGTCATGGCCACCACCGGGCGTGCGTCGGGCATGTGGTCGCCTACGGCTCGGACAACCTGAACCGGGCGCGGCCGGACTCCGCCGAGGGCCGGTGGTCGGTGGAGGTCGTCGGGACGTGCGCGGCCGTGGAACCCACCGCCGCCGAACTGGAGCTTTTCGGGCCCGCGCCCCGGTCGGTGGACGGCGGCGTCCCGTACGACCCGGTCTATCTGCGTGTGATCCCGCAGTTCGCGACCGTGCACGACCACGGAGCGATCTGAAAGTCCCGGAGCGACGTCGGGCGCACCGCCGCGGCGACCTGGAGCGACCACCTGTGACCATTGTTGATCTTTAGTGACTTTCTGTGACAATGCCCAGCTCACAGCCTTGGATCGTGCCCTAGCATCGGGCGCGTGCCGCGCTCCTGTGTACCCCCTTTAGTACTCAACGCGCCCCCTCTGGGCGCCCTGCTCCGCCGGTACGCCGCCGGCACCGCGCTCACCTGTGAGCCCGTCGACGAGGGGCTGCTGAACCGCGGCTACCGACTGCGGACCACCCGGGGCCGCTACTTCCTCAAGCACCACTTCGACCCCGACACCGCCGACCCCGCCTCCATCGCCCGCCAGCACCGGGCCACCGAGCGCCTGGCCGACCTCGGCGTCCCGGTCGCTCCCCCGCTGCCCGGCCACGACGGCCGCACGGTCGCCGTCGTCGGCGGCCACGCCTACGCCCTCCACCCCTGGATCGAGGGCCGCCACCGCCACGGCGCCCAGCTCACCCCCGGCCAGTGCGGCCGCCTGGGAGCGCTGCTGGGCGTGGTGCACGCCAGCCTGGAGCAGGTGATGCGGGCGGCCCACGGCGAGCTCCTGCCGCCCGCTCGCGGCGGGCACGTGCCCCGCGGACTCGGGGTGGGCCCACCACTCGACCCGCCGCCGACCCGCGAACCTGAGACCGCCCCTGAGACCACCCCGCACGCCCCTGAGCGGGGCTCCGAGCGCGACCCGGGGTGCGACCGGGGACGCGGACCGGGGTGCGCCCCCGAGGGCCGCGGCGGGCCGCCCGAGCGCCCCGCCCGCGCCGGGCACCCCACCGCGGCCCGGCGCGGCACGCCCGCCGTGGCCGCCGACCCCGCCCCGAGTCCCGACCCCGCCGACACCTTCGTCCTCATCGACGACCTCCTCGCGCGCGTGCGCCGCCATCACCCCGCCGACTCCTTCGACGAGCTCGCCCGCCATCGCCTGCTGGAACGGCGCGCACTGCTGGAACGGCACGCGGACCGGCGGCCCCCGCACAGCGGGCCGGTCGGCTGGGTGCACGGGGACTTCCACCCCTTCAACCTGCTCTACCGCGGGGACGCCCCGGCCGCCATCGTCGACTGGGACCGGCTGGGCGTGCAGCCCCGCGCCGAGGAGGCCGTGCGCGCCGCCGCGATCTTCTTCGTCCGCCCCGACGGCACCCTGGACCTGCCGAAGGCGAGGCAGTACGCACGCGCCTACCGACGCGCGGCCGGGGCCACGCCCTCCGAACTCGCGGCGGCCGTGCACCGGGTGTGGTGGGAGCGTCTCAACGACTTCTGGATGCTGCGCTGGCACTACGAGCGCGGCGACACCCGCGCGGACTCCCAGTTCCCGGCGGCCTCGGCCCTGGCCGTGTGGTGGACCCGGGAGTACGACGCGGTCTGCGGCGCGTTCGCGGACTGACCCGGGCCCCACGGACACGACACGCGCGCGTGGAGCCCGGTGAGGGGCCCACGCGCGCGTGAGGCGGTCGTGGCGTGTGCCGGTCGGTCAGCCGATGCTGCCCAGCGTGGTGCCGCCCTGGTCGGCCCCGCCCGTCTCGGTGTCCGTGGGCTGGTCGCTCGGCTCGGTCTCCGTGTCGGTCGGCTCGTCCGACGGCTGGGGCTCCGTCTCCTGGTCGGTCGGCTCGCTGCTGGCCGACTCGGACGGGGTGTACTCCGGAGTGTCCGAGGGCGTGTACGACGGCGTCCAGTTCGAGTCGGAGTTCGAACCGGAGTTGTCGTCCGAGGTGTCGTCCGTGGACGTGTCGGTCTCCTCGTCGCTCGGCGTCGCCGAGGCGGCGTCGTCCGTCGCGGACCGCGAGACGGACGGCGTCGGCGAGGTGTCGGTGCCGCCGCTGCCCTTCCCCTGGCCGTTCAGCGCGAGCGCGACGCCCGCGGCGATGGCGATCACCGCGAAGACGGCGAGGATCCACAGCTTGCCGCGGCCGCTGCCCTTGTTGCCGTGCCCCTCGAAGCCGCCGTCGTCCCCGCCGCCGTAGCCGGTGGGCAGGATCGGCTGCGGGATCTGCGAGGTGCTGGAGCCGTCGGCGCCGTGCGCCAGCGGGGTCGTGCTCGCGAAGCCGCCGGCGGGCGTGCCGCGGCCGTCGTGCGCGCCGACCGGGCCGGTGTTCCAGGTGCCGGTGTGGCCGCCCTGGTCGTACAGCATCTGGAGCCCGTACTGGACCAGACCGCGCATCTCCTCCGCCGTCTGGAACCGGTCGTCGGGGTCCTTGGCCAGGGACCGCATGACGAGCCCGTCGAGCTCTGGGGGGCACTGCCCGTCCGAGGTCTGCGACGGCGGCACCGGGATGTCCTGCACGTGCTGGTAGACCACCGACAGCGGCGTCTCGCCGGTGAACGGGGGCCGCAGCGCGAGGAGTTCGTACAGCAGGCAGCCCGTCGCGTACAGGTCGGAGCGGTAGTCGACGGCCTTGCCGAGCGCCTGCTCCGGGGAGAGGTACTGCGGGGTTCCCATGACCATGCCGGTCTGGGTCATCGTCGTGGACGCCCCGTGCAGGGCGCGCGCGATGCCGAAGTCCATCACCTTGACCGCGCCGTTGTGCGTGATGATCACGTTCGCCGGCTTGATGTCACGGTGCACGATGCCGTGCTGGTGCGAGTAGGCGAGGGCCTCCAGCACTCCCGAGGTGATGATCAGGGCCTGCTCGGGGCCCGGCGCCTCGGCGTTGAGGAGAAGGTCGCGGATGGTGCGTCCCTCGACGATCTCCATCACGATGTACGGCACGCTCTGGCCGCCGACGAAGTCCTCGCCGGAGTCGTACACGGCGACGATCGCGTGGTGGTTGAGGCCGGCCACCGACTGGGCCTCGCGTGTGAAGCGGGCCTTGGACACGGGGTCCTCGGCGAGATCGGCGCGCAGCAGCTTCACCGCGACGGTGCGTCCGAGGCGTACGTCCTCGGCCGCGAACACCTCGGCCATGCCGCCTCGGCCGAGTCTGCGGGTCAGCCGGTATCGGCCGTCCCCAACCAGCCCGCCGTTGCCCCAGTTCTCCGGCGCATCTGACATACCGCCGCCAGTCGCCTCGGGGTCGGACGGGCCCTGAGCGCGCTGCTGTGCCATCAGTCCTCGCCGTCGTTTCTGCCCGCGGAACGCGCGGTGTTGTTACGGTCTCCGTCGGCCACGCTACAGCCTCCGCGCAAGCCTCCGGCCCGGGGCGATCCCCGGGACATCGCCCGGGCGCCACCCGGACACCGGTCCGAGACGGACCGGTCATCAAACCCGTACTCCGTACCGACGTGCAAATTCTGTGTACCGGCGGTACGGCACCTGTAACGCTTCCGCGACGCTTCTTTCTCGTAGGGTCACGGAACGGGCACCGAGCTTGACGTGTCAGTGCCCTACGGCAGACTTGGCCGGGAATAGCACTTTCGATCAACGACAGTCAACGGCGCCTGAGGGCCTACGGGGGACGCAGAAGATGAGCCAGGACGGCGCGCAGGGCCGGTATGCGGGGCGGGCGCTCGCCGCCGGCCGGTATCAGCTGCGCGACTTGCTCGGCGAGGGCGGCATGGCCTCGGTGCACCTCGCCTACGACGCCGTGCTCGACCGTCAGGTCGCGGTGAAGACCCTGCACACCGAACTCGGCCGTGAGCAGGCCTTCCGCGAGCGGTTCCGCCGCGAGGCGCAGGCCGTGGCCAAGCTCACGCACACCAACATCGTCTCCGTCTTCGACACGGGCGAGGACGACGTCGAGGGATTGACGACTCCGTACATCGTCATGGAGTACATCGAGGGCCGCCCGCTCGGCTCGGTGCTCGACGAGGACGTGCGGCAGCAGGGCGCGATGCCCGCCGACAAGGCGCTGAAGATCACCGCGGACGTGCTGGCGGCGCTGGAGATCAGCCACGAGATGGGGCTCGTCCACCGCGACATCAAGCCCGGCAACGTGATGATGACCAAGCGCGGCGTGGTCAAGGTGATGGACTTCGGCATCGCCCGTGCGATGCAGTCCGGCGTCACCTCGATGACGCAGACCGGCATGGTGGTCGGCACCCCGCAGTACCTCTCGCCCGAACAGGCCCTGGGGCGTGCGGTGGACGCCCGGTCCGACCTGTACTCGGTCGGCATCATGCTGTTCCAACTGGTCACCGGGCGGCTGCCGTTCGAGGCCGATTCGCCGCTTGCGATCGCGTACGCGCACGTGCAGGAGGAACCGGTGGCTCCCTCCTCGATCAACCGGGCGCTGCCGCCGGCCGTCGACGCGCTGATCGCCCGGGCGCTGAAGAAGAACCCGAACGAGCGCTTTCCGACCGCCGTCGCCATGCGCGACGAGTGCCTGCGGGTCGCCGCCTCCTTCCAGGCGGCCCCGCCCAGCATCGTCCCGGGCGCGCAGACGTCGAGCGGCGCGGGCGTCGGTTCCGCGGTGTTCCCGCCGATCGGCCCGGGCACCCCGGCGCCGCAGGCCGGCGTCCAGACGCCCTACCAGCCCGCGCCCACCCCGAACCCGTACGGCACCCCGACGCCGTCGGCCTCCTACGGTTATCCGCAGCAGGGCTACCAGACGCCCGCTCCGGCGTACGGCCACCAGCAGGCCCCGCACACCCCGGCCGCTTACAACCTGAGCCCGCAGCCGTCCACCACGGTGTCCTCGGGCGGCGGTGACCGCCGGAACAGCAAGGCGGTGCTCATCGGCTCGGCCGTCGTCGCGGTGGTGGCGGTCGGCGGCCTCATCGCCAGCCTCGCCGTGGGCGGAGGCGGTGACGACGACGCCAAGGGCGGCACCACCAGCTCCTCGCCGTCGGCGACGAAGGCGGAGGGCTACCGGGCGCCGGACACCTCCAAGACCATCGAGTCGACGGAGTGCTCCGAGCCGCAGGAGTCGTACAACGACCCGGACAAGGTCCGGGTGCCGAACTTCAAGTTCAAGTACATCGGCTCGGTCAAGGAATGCTTCCAGGCCGCCGGCTGGCAGTACAAGATCACGAAGGTGGACGAGAACACCTACGGCGACGGGGCGGTCATGGACCAGTTCCCCTCCGCCGGGACGGACGTCGACCCGAAGGACATGCCCGAGATCGAGATCAAGGTCTCCACGGGCAACCCGGCGTCGTGACCGCCTGACGTCATGACAGAAGGGCCCGGCGCCGGAACGCTTGGCCCTTCTCGTGTGTACGGCTGCGGGTGACGGTCCCGCGCTCTAGAGGTACGGCCCGCCCGTGCGACCGCCCGCCGCCCGCGGATCGTCGACGCCCTCGTGGCTCGCTCCCGGCGGCAGCGCCCGGCGCATCTGCTCCAACTGGGCCCGTGCGGCCATCTGCTGGGCGAAGAGGGTGGTCTGGATGCCGTGGAAGAGGCCCTCCAGCCAGCCGACCAACTGGGCCTGCGCGATACGCAGTTCCGCGTCGCTCGGGGTCGAGTCCTCGTTGAACGGCAGGGAGAGCCGCTCCAGTTCCTCGACCAGCTCCGGCGCCAGTCCGTCCTCCAGCTCCTTCACCGAGCTCGAGTGGATCTCCTTCAGCCGGGCCCGGCTCGCCTCGTCCAGCGGAGCCGCGCGCACCTCCTCCAGCAGCTGCTTGATCATGCTGCCGATCCGCATGACCTTCGCCGGCTGCTCGACCTGCTCGGTCACCGGGATCTCGCGGGAGTCGTCGTCTGCGTCGATGTCACCGAGCGCCATGCCGTCCTGACCTACGACCAGGATCTTCTGGGCGTTCTCCGGCGACCTTTCGTTCCTCGGCATCTCCATGCCGTCATTCTCTCGCACGTCCCCACCTCATCACCGTGGCACCCCCCGGTGAAAGGTGATCCACTGTTTCCGTTCGGCGGAGTCCGGAATGCGACGACAGTTCCCCGATGTGAGGCTTGTTGCGTCTTTTCTTGGCGACCGGGCATCGGGAGGGGGTCACCGACGTGACTCCATGGCAGCAGGCGTTGTGCGCGAAGCGGACCGGCGTGGGCGTCGCGGTGGGCACGCTGGGCGTGCTCCTGCTGCCCAGCGGAGGCGTCTCGTCGTCCGCGGCCGCCGCGCCGCACGCCCCCGTGACGGCGTCCGCCACCCCCGCCCCCTCCTCCGCCGAGCCGGACCGGGCCGGGAGCCGGGCGGGCGAGGGCCGCCAGCGGCCCGGACGGGCGGGCGACCACGTGGACGAGGAGGCCGAGGAGGAGGCGGACGCGGAGGCGCAGGACCCGGGGGGCGAGGACGGGACGGGTGCGGACGCGGGCGAGGGGAGCGACGACGAGCTGCCCGACGGCGCCGCCGCCTCCGCGTCGCCGCAGGCCGCCGATCCCGTGCCCTCCGGGGCGCCGCAGGACGCGGCGCGGCATCCCGTGGCGCAGCCGGAGCGGACCGGGCCGGTGCTGCAGATCCTGCCGCTGGGCAGCGGACTCGTCCTCATCGGCCTCGGCATCGCCCTGGCCCTGGCCGCCCTGCGGCTGCGCCGCCCCTGAGGCCGCGCCGCACCCCGGGCGCCGCGCTAGTTGCTGCTTCCCGGCGTGACCAGCAGGACCTTGCCGACGTGGCTGCTGGCCTCGACGATCCGGTGGGCCTCCGCCGCGCCGCTCATCGGGACCTCGCGGTCGACGACGGGGCGGACGTGACCGGCGGCGAGCAGCGGCCAGACGTGTTCGCGCACGGCGGCCACGATCGCGGCCTTCTCCTCCAGGGGACGGGCCCGCAGCGAGGTCGCGCTGATCGCGGCGCGCTTGCCGAGAAGCGCGCCGATGTTCAGCTCGGCCTTGATGCCGCCCTGCATGCCGATGATGGCGAGGCGGCCGTTGACGGCGAGCGCCTGGACGTTGCGGTCCAGGTACTTCGCGCCCATGTTGTCGAGGATGACGTCGGCGCCCGCGCCGTCCGTGGCCTGCTTCAGCTCGGCGACGAAGTCCTGCTCGCGGTAGTCGATCAGGATGTCCGCGCCCAGTTCGGCGCACCGGTCCAGCTTCTCCTTGGTGCCCGCGGTGACGGCGACCCTGGCGCCGACGGCCTTGGCCAGCTGGATCGCCATGGTCCCGATGCCGCTGGAGCCGCCGTGCACGAGCAGCGTCTCGCCGGGGCGCAGGTGGGCGATCATGAAGACGTTCGACCAGACGGTGCTGGTCACCTCGGGGAGCGCGGCGGCCCGCCGCAGGTCGACGCCCTCCGGAACCGGCAGCAGCTGACCGGCCGGCACGGCGACCTGCTCCGCGTATCCGCCGCCCGCGAGCAGCGCGCACACCTCGTCGCCGACGGCCCAGCCGGAGACGCCGGGGCCGATCTCGACGATCCGGCCGGAGCACTCCAGGCCGGGATAGCGGGGGGCGCCGGGCGGCGGATCGTAGAAGCCCTGCCGCTGAAGGATGTCGGCCCGGTTGACGGCGCCGGCCACCACCTCGACCAGGACCTCGCCCGTGCCGGGTACGGGGTCGGGGACCTCGTCCCACACCAGCGCCTCGGGACCACCAGGTTCGGGAATCGTGATCGCATGCATGAAAGGGACGCTACTCCTCCCCCGAACGCTCCCGATCATGATCCCCGGCGCGACGGTGAGAGCGGCGAAAAGGAGATGCGATCACCGATGAGTTCGGGCGACGGTAAAGGTCTCCCCATGCGTAGCCCAAGTACGCGGAAGGAACCCCCATGAGCCAGCACACCGCCGGCCTGGCGATCGAGACTGCGGGCCTGGTCAAGACGTTCGGCGAGACCAGGGCCGTGGACGGCGTCGACCTCGCCGTCCCCACCGGCACGGTCTACGGCGTCCTCGGCCCGAACGGCGCCGGCAAGACGACCACCGTGAAGATGCTCGCCACGCTGCTGCGCCCGGACGGCGGCCAGGCCCGGGTCTTCGGCCACGACGTGGTCCGGGAGGCGGACGAGGTGCGCGGTCTGGTGAGCCTGACCGGCCAGTACGCGTCCGTGGACGAGGACCTCACCGGCACCGAGAACCTGGTGCTGCTCGGCCGGCTCCTCGGGCACGGCAAGAAGGCGGCCCGGGAGCGGTCCGCGCAGCTCCTCACCGCGTTCGGTCTCACCGAGGCGGCCGGAAAGCAGGTCAAGCACTACTCGGGTGGCATGCGGCGCCGGATCGACATCGCCGCGTCCATCCTCAGCACGCCCGACCTGCTCTTCCTCGACGAGCCGACGACCGGGCTCGATCCGCGCAGCCGCAACCAGGTGTGGGACATCGTGCGGGCGGTCGTCGCCCAGGGCACCACCGTGCTGCTGACCACGCAGTATCTGGACGAGGCCGACCAGTTGGCGTCCCGGATCGCCGTCATCGACCGGGGCCGGGTCATCGCCGAGGGCACGAAGGGCGAGCTGAAGGCCTCCGTCGGCGCCGGTTCCGTCCATCTGCGGCTGCGCGACGCCGAGCAGCGGCCCGCGGCCGAGCAGGTGCTGCGGCTGGCCCTGGACGCCGACGTCCAGCGGGATCCGGACCCGGTGGCGCTGACCGCCCGGCTCGACGCGGCGGCGGGCGACACGGCGGCCGCCCAGGCCGCCCGGGCCCTCGGGGAACTGGCCCGGGCCGGGGTCGTCGTCGACAACTTCTCCCTGGGGCAGCCCAGCCTGGACGAGGTGTTCCTCGCCCTCACCGGACACGACACGAAGACCGACAGCGGGCCCGGGACCCCGGCCGACGCCGGAACCCCGGCCCACGACGAGAAGGGCGAGGTGCGGGTATGAGCACCGTGACCAGCACGGACGTCCAGGATCTCGCCCCCGTCAGTGCCGAGTCGCTGGCCGCGCTGCTCGTCGCGCAGGAGCGCCCGCCCCGCCCGAGCGCCCTCTCCGCCTCCCTCACCTTCGGCTGGCGGGCCATCCTCAAGATCAAGCACGTGCCGGAGCAGCTCTTCGACGTCACCGCGTTCCCGATCATGATGGTGCTGATGTACACGTACCTCTTCGGGGGCGCCCTGGCCGGGTCCCCCGAGGAGTACATCCAGTTCCTGCTGCCGGGCATCCTGGTGATGTCGGTCGTGATGATCACGATGTACACGGGTGTCTCGGTGAACACCGACATCGAGAAGGGCGTCTTCGACCGCTTCCGGTCGCTGCCCATCTGGCGGCCGTCCACGATGGTCGGCTACCTGCTGGGCGACGCCCTGCGCTACACGATCGCGTCCGTCGTCATGCTCACCGTCGGCATCGCCCTCGGCTACCGGCCCGACGGCGGGCTCATGGGCGTGGTCGCCGGAATCGCCCTGCTGGTCGTCTTCTCGTTCGCGTTCTCGTGGATCTGGACGATGTTCGGGCTGCTGCTGCGCACCGAGAAGTCGGTGATGGGCGTCAGCATGATGGTGATCTTCCCGCTCACGTTCCTGTCCAACGTGTTCGTCGACCCCCGCACCATGCCGGGCTGGCTCCAGGCGTTCGTCAACAACAGCCCGGTCACCCATCTGGCCTCGGCGGTGCGGGGACTGATGGCGGGTGACCGACCCGGCGCCGAGATCGCCTGGTCGCTGGGGTGGGCCGCGCTGTTCGTGCTGGTCTTCGGGCCGGTGACGATGCGGCTCTACAACCGCAAGTGACGCCGCCGGGCGGCGCCCGAGGGCCGCGCCTCAGGCCGGCGGCAGCGGCGGGACCCCGGGCATGCCGGGAGCCCCGAGGGGGGTCCGGGTACGCTCCGGGCCCACCCGCACGATCGTGACCACCCGGTCGGTCGGTTCCAGCACGCCGATCGCCGGGTCGTCGTAGGCGAGGACGCGGTGCCCGCGGACGACGCTCACCACCAGGTCGTCCGTCTCCCGCGGTCCGCGGCCCGTCTCCGCCTTCGTGACGGGCCGTTCGACCAGGTCGAGTCCGTCGCCCTGCTGGATGAGGTCCTCCATCACCCTGCCCGCCGCGGGGCTGAGCACGGAGAGGCCGAGGAGCCGGCCGGCCGCGCCGGCGCTGGTGATGACCTCGTCGGCGCCCGACTGCTTGAGCAGCGGGGCGTTCTCCTCCTCGCGGACCGCCGCCACGATCTTCGCCCGGGGGTTGAGCTGGCGGGCCGTCAGCGCCACGAGGACGGCCGTGTCGTCCCGCTGGGTCGCGATGACGATCCGTCCCGCCCGCTGCACCTCGGCACGCCGCAGCACATCGCTGCGGGTGGCGTCCCCGACCACGCCCTCGTAACCCTCGGCCGTCGCCGCGTCGATCACCTTCGCGCTGGGGTCGATCACCACGACCTGCTCCCTGCGCAGACCCGCCGCGCAGGCCGTCCGGATCGCGGACCGCCCCTTCGTACCGAAGCCGACGACGACAGTGTGGTCGCGCAAGGGGACCTCCGGGATCATGGATATCTGTGGGCTCATGGACACGTGTTGCTTCATGACGGGCACGAGCCCGCCGGGAACCATGGTGCCCACCGATCGGATCACCGTCACAGGGGGCACACGATGAAGGACCACGAACGACAGCCGGCCGGCCCGGCCAGGCTCTCCCTCTTCAGGTCCCTGTGGTACCGCTCGCGCAGCGAAGCCCGCGACGACGCCGAGGCGGGACGCTCCATCACCATGCCCATGCGCATCGGCGTCCCCCCGCTCCAGCAGGTGCTGCGGCGTCTCGCCATGGGCCTGCTGGTGCTGGCCGTCACCACGCTGATCGTCTACGCCGACCGCGACGGCTACAACGACAACTCGGACGGGACCGTCGACCTCCTCGACGCCGCCTATTACGCCACCGTGACGCTCTCCACCACGGGCTACGGCGACATCACTCCGGTCAGCAGCACGGCCCGGCTGATCAACATCCTCGTCATCACGCCGCTGCGCGTGCTGTTCCTGATCATCCTGGTCGGCACCACCCTGGAAGTGCTCACCGAGCGCACCCGCCAGCAGGTCCGCGTGCACCGCTGGCGGACCCGCATCAGCAACCACGTCGTGGTCGTGGGCTACGGCACGAAGGGCCGCCACGCGGTGGAGACCCTCGTCGGACAGGGCATCCCCAAGGACCGGATCGTCATCGTGGACGCCCAGCGCAAGTCCGCGCTCGCCGCCGGCGACGACGGCCTGGTGTCGGTGACCGGGGACGCCACCCGCTCCGAGACGCTCCTCAAGGCGGAGGTCCAGAACGCCGCCCGGGTGATCGTCGCCCCGCAACGGGACGACACGGCCGCCCTGGTCACCCTCACCGCCCGGCAGCTCAACCGGCGCGCCACGATCGTCGTGGCCGCCCGGGAGGACGAGAACGTGCCCCTGCTCAAGCAGAGCGGCGCGGACACGGTGATCACCAGCTCCAGTTCCGCCGGCCGGCTGCTCGGCGTCTCGATGGTCAGCCCGACCGTGGCCAAGACCCTGGAGAACCTGATGACCCTCGGCAACGGCCTGGACCTCATCGAGCGGCCGGTCGGCAAGGCGGAGGTCGGCGAGGCGCCCCGCACGTGCTCGGACCAGGTCGTGGCCGTCGTCCGGGGCAAGGAACTGCTGGACTACACCGACCCCCGGCTCACCCGTCTCCAGCTGGGGGACCGTGTGATCACGGTCAGCCGAGCCGTGCCGGCCCCCGAAGAGGTATGAGGGTGTTTCACGTGAAACGGGGACGAGCCCGACGCCATACGGCCGTTTCACGTGAAACACCGGTGAATCAGGGCTGTTTCACGTGAAACAGGCGTCCATCCCGGCCGTCGCCCAGGGCAGGTCGAGGAGCTCCGTCTCCTGACCTGCGCGGGCGCCGCCGGGCGGCACCACGGCGAGGGCGTCCGCCGCCGCGATACCGCGCAGCATGGCCGGGCCGTTGTAGTGCAGCGGCACGGCATGGTCACCTCGCAGGACGACCGGGACGAGCCGGGTGTCGTAGGGGTGCCCGTGCACCGATTGCCGCAGCGGCAGCGCGTACGGCTCGGGAGCCGGCCGGGCGGCCAGGGTGCGCAGCAGCGGCTCGGCGAGCGTGAGCAGGCCGGAGACGGCCGCGAGAGGGTTGCCGGGCAGGCCGACGAGGTGCTGGTCCTCCTTGAGGCGGGCCAGCAGCATCGGGTGACCGGGCCGCACCCTGACGCCGTCGACGAGGAGTTCGGCGTCGAGTCGGCGCAGGACGGGGTGCACGTGGTCGACGGGACCCGAGGCGGTGCCCCCGGTGGTGACGACGAGATCGGCGCCGGATGCGGTGACGGCCTTGTGCAGGGCCTTCGCGTCGTCGCCGAGCCGGCGCACGGCGATGACCTCGGCGCCCACCGCCCGCAGCCACGGGGGCAGCATCGGACCGAGGGCGTCCCGGATGAGGCCGTCGTGCGGGCGGCCCTCGGTCAGCAGCTCGTCGCCCAGGACGAGCACCTCGACCCGGGGCCGGGGGACGGCGGCCAGCGTGTCGTACCCGGCGGCCGCGGCGAGGCCGAGGACGGCCGGGGTCACCACCGCCCCGGCGCGCAGCAGCTGGTCCCCGCTGCGGCACTCCTGCCCCCGCGGGCGGATGTCCTGGCCGTGCTGCATCTCGCGGGTGGGGTGCAGTCGGCCGTTGTCGTCGGTCCGCCCGTGCTCGCTGCGCAGCACCGCCGTCGTGTCCGGGGGGATGCGGGCGCCGGTGGCGATCCGCACGGCCTCGCCGTCGGCCAGCGGCGCGGGAGCCGCGCTGCCGGCCAGCACGCCGTCCTCCCGTACGCGCCAGGGGCCCGGGCCGGCGACCGCCCACCCGTCCATCGCCGAGGTGTCGAAGGAGGGCAGGTCGGTGAGGGCCGTCAGCGGGGCGGCCAGCACGAGGCCGAGCGCGTCCCCGAGGGTCACGGAGACGGAGGCGAGGCGGGCGGCGCCGGACCGCGCGGCGCGGGCGGCGATCGTCCGGGCCTCGGGCCAGGCGGTGGCCCGGTGGCGGTGCTCGGCAGCATCACCCCCGTGACCGGTCTCCGGGGACCGGGCCGGGGAGGAGGCGGAGGGGGCAGACGGCGTGCCGTTGCCGCCGCCCGCGCGCTGTTCGGAGCCGTGGCCGCCGGCGGGGCGGGCGGTGCCGTTGCCGTCCTTCACGAGGGCGAGCGCCTCCTCGACGTCGAGGTCCTCGGCGTCGAGGCCCTGCCGGGTACCGCGGGCGGTCATCCGGCGTCCGGTCCCGAGCCGCCGCTCTGTCCGGCGGACCGCTCCCCGGCCGCCTGCTGCCCGGGCTTCTCCTGCTCCGCTTCCTCCGCCCAGCGCAGTGCGAGCGCGGCGGCCTTGCGGGCGGCCTCGGCGACGGCTTCGGGGCCGCCCCGGGCCTGCGCGGCCGCGTAGCCGACCAGGAAGGTGGTCAGCGGGGCCGCGGGCCTGGCCACCCCGTGGGCGGCGTCGCGGGCGAGGTCGAGGAGAGCGCCGGTGTCGACGTCCAGGTCGATGCCCAGCTCGTCCTTGACTGCGGAAATCCATTCATCCAACACGTGGTCATGCTCCCTGATGCGGGCCCTGGCGGCGGCGATGTCGTCCCAGGTGTCGCAGTCGAACGACGCGACCGGGTCGGGGACGCGGGCGAGGTCGAGTCCGGCGGTCAGCCGGCGCAGCGGCAGCCCGGCGAGGCCGCCTTCGGCGGCGGCGAGCGCCGCCAGTTCGCGGCGCAGGGCGGCCGTGCGGTACGCGGCGACGAGCGGCTGGTCACGGCCGTCGGCGTCGGTGAGCAGCACACCCTCGGCCGCGCCGGCGCGCAGGGCGGTCAGCAGCCGCCGCACGGTGTCCGCCGCGAGGAAGGGCAGGTCGGCGGAGAGGACGAGGACGTCGTCCGCCGCGGTGTGGCGCAGCCCGGCGTCGAGCGCGGCGACGGGCCCCGCGCCGGGCGGGTCCTCGCGCGCCCAGCGCACGGGCCGCGCGGTGGGACGGGGGTCGGCGACGACGACGGTGGTGTGCGCGTCGGCACAGGCGCCGAGCACCCGGTCGAGCAGCGCGCGGCCGCCCACCCGCACGCCCGGCTTGTCCGCGCCGCCGAGCCGGCGGGCGCCGCCACCGGCGAGCACGACGGCGTCGTGGGCGGCGGGCTCGTTCGAGGTCACCCCCCGAGTATGCGGGCCGTCCCCGGGATGCGGGCCCCCCGGATCACGGGAAACGCGCGAATCGCCGGGGCCCGCCCGCTGTCACAGGGTGCGCAGCAGCACCGCCGGCCGCTCCACGCAGTCCGCCACGAAGCGCAGGAAGCCTCCCGCCGTCCCGCCGTCGCACACCCGGTGGTCGAAGGTGAGCGAGAGCTGGACGACCTGGCGCACCGCCAGCTCGCCCTCGTGGACCCACGGCTTGGGGACGATGCGGCCGACGCCGAGCATGGCCGCCTCGGGGTGGTTGATGATCGGCGTGGAGCCGTCGACCCCGAACACCCCGTAGTTGTTCAGGGTGAAGGTGCCGCCGGTCAGGTCGGCGGGGGTGAGACGGCCGTCCCGGCCCGCCTCGGTGAGCCGGGCGAACTCGGCGGTGAGTCCTTCGGCGTCCCGGGCGTGCGCGTCGCGGACGACGGGCACGACGAGTCCCCGCTCGGTCTGCGCGGCGAAGCCGAGGTGGATCTGGTCGAACTGGACGACCTCGCGGGCCGCCAGGTCGACGGTGGAGTTGAGCTCCGGGAAGCGGGCCAGCGCCGCGGTGCAGATACGGGCGAGCAGGGCGAGAAGGGAGATCTTCGGACCTCCGGACGCGTTCATCGCCGCCCGGGCCCGCATCAGCTCCGTCGCGTCGGCGTCCACCCAGCAGGTCGCGTCGGGGATCTCGCGTCGGCTGCGGGAGAGCTTGTCCGCGACGGCGCCCCGGACACCCTTGAGCGGGATACGGCGGCCTCCGGAGAGAGCGGGCGACGCGGGCGACGGCGCCGCCTGCTCCCGGGGGGCGGTCCCCCGCAGGGCGCTCTCCACGTCCGCCCGCAGGATCAGCCCGTCGGGCCCGGAGCCGGTGAGCTCGCGCAGGTCCAGGTTGTTCTCCCGGGCGAGCCTGCGCACCAGGGGGGAGATCACGGGGACGGGGCCGTCGGGCGCGGCGGCCGGGACGCTGGGGACGACCGGGGCAGCCGGAGCGGGGGCGGCGACGGTCACGGAAGCGGCGGGTTCGGGCCGCGCCGACCGGACGCGGCGCCGGCGCGCGGGCGCCTCCGAGGTGCCGTAGCCGACGAGCACGTTGCCCGACCCCTCGGCCTCCCTGGCGGGGACGTCCGGGCCACCGGAGGCCGGCGCGCCGACCGCGACCGTGATCAGCGGGGCGCCGACGGGCAGTTCGGTGCCCTCCTCGCCGAAGCGGGCGGTGACCACACCGCCGTAGGGACAGGGCACCTCGACCATCGCCTTGGCCGTCTCGACCTCGACGACCGGCTGGTCGACGGCGACGACGTCGCCGACCTGGACCAGCCAGCGGACGATCTCCGCCTCGGTGAGTCCCTCTCCGAGGTCGGGAAGCTTGAACTCCAGGACCTGTGCCATCAGTTGTCCGCCTCCCACTGCAACCGCGCCACGGCGTCCAGGATGCGGTCGACGCCGGGCAGGTGGTGGCGCTCCAGCATCGGAGGCGGGTACGGGAGGTCGAACCCGGCGACGCGCAGCACCGGCGCCTCCAGGTGGTGGAAGCAGCGCTCCGTGACGCGGGCCGCGATCTCCCCGCCCGGGCCGCCGAAGGAGCCCGACTCGTGGACGACGACCGCGCGGCCGGTGCGCCGTACCGAGGCGCAGACCGTCTCGTCGTCGAAGGGCACCAGGGAACGCAGGTCGACGACCTCGAGGTCCCAGCCCTCGGCGCGCGCCGCCTCGGCGGCTTCGAGGCAGACCGGGACCGACGGCCCGTAGGTGATCAGCGTGGCGCTGCGGCCCGGACGCCGCACCACCGCGCGGCCGATCGGTTCGACAGGCTGCGGCTCCTCCGGGTTCCAGGAGTCCTTGGACCAGTACAGGCGCTTGGGTTCGAGGACGACGACCGGGTCGTCGGAGGCGATGGCGGCGCGCAGCAGGCCGTAGGCGTCGGCGACCGTGGCGGGCGTGACGACGTGAAGGCCCGGGGTCGCCATGTAGTACGCCTCGGAGGAGTCGCTGTGGTGCTCGACGCCTCCGATGCCGCCGCCGTAGGGCACCCGGACGGTGATCGGCAGCGGCATACGGCCGCGGGTGCGGTTGCGCATGCGGGCGACATGGCTGATGAGCTGCTCGAACGCCGGGTACGCGAAGGCGTCGAACTGCATCTCCACGACCGGGCGCAGTCCGTACATCGCCATGCCGACGGCGGTGCCGAGGATGCCCGCCTCGGCGAGCGGGGTGTCCGTGCAGCGGTCCTCGCCGAACTCCTCGGCGAGACCGTCGGTGACCCGGAAGACACCGCCGAGGGTGCCCACGTCCTCGCCCAGGACGTGCACGGACGGGTCGGCGGCCATCGCGTCGCGGAGCGCGCGGGTGAGGGCCTGCGCCATGGTGGCGGGCTTGAGGGCGACGGTGGTCATCGGTGCGTACCCTCCTGGTCGGCGTGCTCGGCCTCGATCTCCGCCCGCAGCAGGTCCCGCTGTTCCCGCAGTTGGGGGGTGGGTTCGGCGTACACGTGGGCGAACAGGTCCATGGGGTCGAGGACCGCGTCCTGGTTCATGCGGGCGCGCAGGTCGGCGGCCATCTCCTCGGCGGCGTCCCGCGCGGACTGCTTCGCGTCCTCGTCGAGCAGCCCGCGCGCGGTGAGCTCGCGCTCCAGCAACTGGATCGGGTCGTGTTCGCGCCAGGTCTCGACCTCGGCGTCGCCGCGGTAGCGGGTGGCGTCGTCGGCGTTGGTGTGCGCCTCGATGCGGTAGGTCACCGCCTCCACGAGGGTGGGGCCGCCGCCCTCACGCGCGCGCCGCACGGCGTCCGTCAGCACCTCGTGCACGGCCGCCGCGTCGTTGCCGTCGACCAGGCGGCCCGGCATGCCGTACCCGACGGCCTTGTGGGCCAGCGAGGGCGCGGCGGTCTGCTTGGCGAGCGGCACGGAGATCGCGAAGCCGTTGTTCTGCACGAGGAAGACGACCGGGGCCTGCCAGACGGCGGCGAAGTTCAGCGCCTCGTGGAAGTCGCCCTCGCTGGTGCCGCCGTCGCCGACCATGGCGAGCGCGACCACGTCGTCGCCCTTGAGACGGGCGGCGTGCGCGAGGCCCACGGCGTGCGGGAGCTGGGTGGCGAGCGGGGTGCACAGGGGCGCCACCCGGTGCTCGTACGGGTCGTAGCCGGTGTGCCAGTCGCCGCGCAGCAGGGTGAGGGCCTCCACGGGGTCCACCCCGCGCGCGACGACGGCGAGGGTGTCGCGATAGCTGGGGAAGAGCCAGTCCCGCTCCTGGAGCGCGAGCGCGGCGGCGACCTCGCAGGCCTCCTGGCCGGTGCTGGAGGGGTAGACGGCGAGTCTGCCCTGCTTGGTGAGGGCGGTGGCCTGGACGTTGTAGCGGCGGCCGCGCACCAGCTGGGCGTACAGCCGGCGCAGCAGTTCCGGGTCCGCCTGCGCGGCCGCCTCGGTGCCGAGGACGCGGTACGGCTCCGTGTCGGGCAGCAGCGGCGCGGGGTCGGTACGGGGCTGCCAGGCCGGCGGCGGGGTCGGCCGGTAGGCGCCCCGCTGCTCCATGACCGTCATGACGGCACCTCCTCGTAGGAGTGGCTACGGGAGACGCGTCGGTTGTGATGCGCCTCACCTACCGATTGTTCGGTCGTCGGCACATTTTGGCTACAGGGCCCCTCAGGCTGTGGACAAACGGTTCTCCACAACCTGAGATGGCTGCAGTACGTCCATGACAGGGAGGCAGGGGGACATGGCACCTGAACAAATGGCCGAAGGGCCGGAGAACGGCGCCGCGCCGCCTCCGGGCAACCCTCCGCCACCGACCGGTGCCCCGTCGCCGACTGCCCCGTCCCCGGGTACCCCGTCACCGGCCGGCGCCCCCTCACCGGGCGGCACGCCGCCGCCGCTGCCGCCACCGCGTCCGCTGGACGCCATCGATCAGGACATCCTGCAGATGCTCCAGGCGGACGGCCGCGCCTCGATACGGTCGGTCGCGGAGCGGGTCCACGTCTCGCGCGCCAACGCCTACGCGCGGATCAACCGGCTCATCGAGGACGGCGTCATCCGCGGCTTCGGCGCCCGGGTCGACCACGAACGCGCCGGGCAGGGCACGAGCGCCTACATCACCCTGAAGATCGTGCAGAACTCCTGGCGGACCGTGCGCGAGCAGCTCAGACTGCTGCCCGGCGCCTCCCACATCGCCCTCGTGGGGGGCGATTTCGACGTCCTGCTGCTGGTGCACACGCCGGACAACAGGGCGCTGCGCGAAGTGGTGCTCACCCGGCTCCAGTCCATCCCCGAGGTGCTCAGCACGCGCACGCTGCTGGTGTTCGAGGAGGAGGACCTGGAGCCGCAGGGATGAGCCCTACGGGGCCGTGCGCAGCCCCTCGAAGACCAGCCGCACGACGGCGTCGGCGACCTCGCTCTCGACCATCCCCCGGCCGCCCGGCCGGTACCACTCGACGATCGAGTTGATCATCCCGAAGACCAGCCGGGTCGCGAGCCGCACCTCCATGTCACCGCGTATGTCCCCGTCGGCGGCCGCCGCCCTCAGCAGCTCGGCGACCCGGTGGTCGAAGTCGCGGCGTCGCTCCAGGGCCCACCGCTCGGTGTCGGTGTTGCCGCGCACGCGCAGCAGCAGGGTCACGTACGGCAGTTCGCCGATGAGCACCTCGACCATGCGCCGCACGACGTACTCCAGGCGCTCCGAGGCGTGCCCCGTGCGCGCGTGCTCCTCCTCGAGGATCCCGAAGAGGCCGTCCAGGGCCCGGCTGACGGCCCGCCGCAGCAGCTCCTCCTTGCCGGCGACATGGTGGTAGATCGACGACTTGGAGATGCCGGCCGCCTTGGAGAGGTGCTCCATGGAGGTGCCGTCGTAGCCGCGCTCGTTGAAGACCTGGACGGCGACGGAGAGCAGGGTCTCCGGGGTGTACGTGTCGCGCTTGGCGGTGGTCACGAGGCGCCCTCCCGCTTCTCGGCGGCGTAGGAGTGGCGGTACAGCGCGAGAGAGGGCGCGTACCGCCCGGAGGGGTCGCGCTCGTGCAGGTCGTCCAGCAGGGAGCAGGCCCAGGTGCGGCCCAGCCTGCGGCTCCATTCGAAGGGGCCGAGGGGGTAGTTCACGCCCAGGCGCATCGCGGTGTCGATGTCCTCCTCGGTGGCCACGCCCTTGGCCACGGCGTCGTGCGCGAGGTCGACGATCCGCGCGACCGTACGGGCGACGATCATGCCCGGGACGTCACCGATGACGCTGACGTCCTTGCCGAGCGCCTGGAACAGGCCGATCGCCTCGGACATCGTCTGCGAGGAGGTGTCCTGGGAGGCGGACAGGGCGATGCGGGTGGCCTTGCGGTAGTCCAGGGCGAGGTCGAAGTAGACGACGTCCCGGAACTCCACGGACGTCTGGCCGTCGGCGAGGGCGAGCTGGCCGTCGCCGGGCAGCACCAGGCGGGTGCCGTGGTCCTCCTCCTCCTCGCGGACCTGGATGCCCGCCTCGCGGATCAGCGCGAGCAGTTCGGAGGCGGGGCCCAGATTGCCCTCGGCGACGACGTACGCGGGCGGCTGGGCCTTCTCCGCGGTGTGCGGTTCGGCCGCCGCGGCGGCCCCGGCGGAGTAGTCGTACCAGCCCTGGCCGGTCTTGCGGCCGAGGCGGCCCGACTCGACCAGGCGCCGCTGGGCGAGCGAGGGGGTGAAGCGCACGTCCTGGAAGAAGGACCGCCACACGGAGTGCGTGACGGACTCGTTGACGTCCTGTCCGATCAGGTCGGTCAGCTCGAACGCGCCCATCTTGAAGCCGCCCGACTCGCGCAGGACCGCGTCGATGGTGGCCGGGTCGGCGCCCTGCGCCTCGAAGACGGCGAACGCCTCGGCGTAGAAGGGCCGCGCGATGCGGTTGACGATGAAGCCGGGGGTGTCGGCGCAGGCGACCGGCGTCTTGCCCCAGGCGCGGGCGGTCTCGTACGCGCGCGTGGCCGACGTGACGTCGGTGGCGTACCCGGAGACGACCTCGACCAGCGGCAGCAGCGGCGCCGGGTTGAAGAAGTGCAGCCCCACCAGGCGGCCCGGGTTGCGCAGGGCGCCCCCGACGGCGGTCACCGACAGGGATGAGGTGTTGGTGGCGAGCAGACAGTCCTCGCCGACCACGTCCTCCAGCTGCCGGAACAGCTCCTGCTTGGCCTCCAGGAGCTCCACGACGGCCTCGACGACCAGGGAGCAGTCGGCGAGGTCGGCGAGACTCTCCGCGGGCCGCAGACGGTCACGTGCCTCGTCCCGGTCGGTGGCGGCGAGGCGGTCCTTCTCGACGAGCCGGTCCAGACGCGCGCCGATGGCGGCGGCCGCCTCGCGGGCGCGGCCGGGCACGGCGTCGTACAGCCGCACGGGGTGGCCGGCGACGAGCGCGACCTGGGCGATGCCCTGGCCCATGGTGCCGGTGCCGACGACGGCCACGGGGCTGTTGAGGTCGAGTGCTGTCATGTGCGCGATCCTCCCGCACGGGGTTTTCCACAGATGCGGCAGGCCCCCTTGTCCCGACCGATCGTTCGGTTACTCTAACCCTGACCGGCTGTTCCTGCCCAGGTTTCCGCCAGGTCATGAGCTCGACGGAGAGTTCTCAAGACGAGGAGTTGGTCCCGCATGGCCGCCGCCGAACCGACCGCGCACGCTCTGATCGCCCAGCACCGGCCCACCCTCGATCAGGCCCTGGAAGCGATCCGTACCCGCGCGTACTGGTCCCCGCACCCGGAACACCCCAAGGCCTACGGGGAGAACGGCAGCCTCGACGCCGCGGCCGGCAAGGCCGCCTTCGACGCCGTCCTGCACACCCGCCTCGACCTCGGCCAGCCCGGCACCGACGACTGGGTGGGCGGCGAGATCTCGCCGTACGGCGTCGAACTCGGCGTGACCTACCCGCACGCGGACGTGGACACGCTGCTGCCCGCCATGCGCGCCGGGCAGGGCGCCTGGCGGGACGCGGGAGCGGAAGTGCGCGCGGTGGTCTGCCTGGAGATCCTCAAGCGGATCAGCGACCGGACGCACGAGTTCGCCCACGCGGTCATGCACACCTCCGGCCAGGCCTTCATGATGGCGTTCCAGGCGGGCGGCCCGCACGCGCAGGACCGCGGCCTGGAAGCCGTGGCGTACGCGTACGCCGAGCAGGTCCGCACGCCCGGCACGGCGGAGTGGAGCAAGCCCCAGGGCAAGCGCGACCCGCTCGCGATGACGAAGACCTTCACCCCGGTCCCGCGCGGTGTCGCCCTGCTCATCGGCTGCAACACCTTCCCGACGTGGAACGGCTATCCGGGCCTGTTCGCCTCCCTGGCCACCGGCAACGCGGTCCTGGTCAAGCCCCACCCGCGCGCGGTGCTGCCGCTCGCGCTGACCGTGGGCGTGGCCCGCGAGGTGCTCGCCGAGGCCGGATTCGACCCGAACCTGGTCGCGCTGGCCGCCGAGCGCCCCGGCGAGGGCATCGCCAAGACCCTGGCCACCCGCCCCGAGATCAGGATCGTCGACTACACCGGCTCGACCGCCTTCGGCGACTGGCTGGAGGCCAACGCCCGCCAGGCGCAGGTCTACACCGAGAAGGCCGGCGTCAACACGGTGATCGTGGAGTCCACGGCGAACTACAAGGGGATGCTCGCCAACCTGGCGTTCTCGCTCTCCCTGTACAGCGGCCAGATGTGCACCACTCCGCAGAACCTGCTGATCCCCCGCGACGGCATCCGCACCGACGAGGGCGCGAAGACCTTCGACGAGGTCGTCGCCGACCTCGCCCGATCGGTCGACGGCCTCCTCGGCGACGACGCGCGCGCGAACGCGCTGCTCGGCGCGATCGTCAACCCCGACGTCAAGGCCCGCCTGGAGGCCGCCGCGGGTCTCGGCGAGGTCGCGCTCGCCTCCCGCGAGGTGAGCAACCCGGAGTTCCCGGACGCGATCGTGCGCACCCCGGTGCTCGTCAAGCTCGACGGGGCGCGCAAGTACTGGGAGGGGACGGACGACGAGGCCGCCTACATGGGCGAGTGCTTCGGCCCGGTCTCCTTCGCCGTCGCCGTCGACTCCGCGGCCGACGCGGTCGCACTGCTGCGGCGCACGGTGCGCGAGAAGGGCGCGATGACGGTCGGCGCGTACACCACCGACGCGGAGATCGAGCGGGCGATCGAGGAGGTCTGCCTGGAGGAGGCCGCCCAGCTGTCCCTCAACCTCACTGGCGGGGTCTACGTCAACCAGACGGCCGCGTTCTCCGACTTCCACGGCTCGGGCGGCAACCCGGCGGCCAACGCGGCTCTCACCGACGGCGCGTTCGTCGCCAACCGCTTCCGGGTGGTGGAGGTCCGCAGGGACGCCGAGGACGCCTAGGACGCCTGGGACGCCTGGGACGTCCGGGGCCCGTCCGCCGGGCGGGCCCTCTAGGGGACGTGCGGTGCGCCCCCGGTGGCGCTCCAGTGGTACAGCGTCATGGCCACACTGGTCGCGAGGTTGTAGCTGGAGACCTGGGGGCGCATCGGCAGGGCGAGCAGATGGTCGGCACGCGCGCGCAGTTCGGCGGAGAGCCCGCTGCGCTCCGAGCCGAAGGCCAGAAGGGCGTCGTCCGGCAGCTCGACGCCCCGGAGGTCGTCACCCTCCGGGTCGAGGGCGAACACCGGGCCGGCCGGCAGTTCGTCGACGGCCAGCCGCTCCACGGCGGTCGCGAAGTGCAGCCCCGCCCCGCCGCGCACCACGGTCGGATGCCAGGGGTCGAGAGTGCCGGTGGTGACCACCCCGGTGGCCCCGAAACCGGCGGCCAGCCGGATCACCGCGCCCGCGTTGCCGAGGTTGCGCGGATTGTCCAGGACCACGACGGGAGTGGCGCGCGGCGCGTGCCCCAGCCGTTCCAGGTTGACCTCGCGGGAGGGCCGTACGGCCAGGGCGGCGACCGCCGTGGGATGCGGACGCGGCACCAGGGAGACGTACGTCGCCTCCGGGACCTCCGTCAGCAGCGCGTCCAGCGCGTCGCGCACGTCCGGGGCGAGTGCGTCGGCGAGGGCGAGCGTCGCCCGCCGGTCGGCGGTGACCGCCACCGGAATCTCGGCCCCGAAACGCACGGCGTGCTTGAGGGCGTGGAAGCCGTCGAGCAGGACGCAGGCCTCGGCGAGCCGCCGCCACCGGCCGATCGGATCGGAGCCGGCGGTCACGGGGTCGGTCATGCCGTGAAGCCTACGCGCGCGTGCTCGGGGTCCTCCTGGACCCGCGGCTCCGGTGCCGCCGCCGTACGGCCGACGTCGGGGAACAGCCGTCCCCGCGCGCGGGACGCCCATCCGCCCACCCGGTGCAGGAAGGTCGTCGGCAGGAAGACGGCGTCCGTCGCGATCATCGCCAGCGAGAAGAACGGCAGCCCGAGCACCACGGCGATCACCGCGTGCTCGGTCATCATCAGGGCCAGCAGGATGTTCTTGAGCCGCCGGTTGGCGAGCGTGAACGGGAAGGCGACCTGCACGACGACCGTGCCGTAGGTGGCCAGCAGGACCATCGTGCCGCTGCCGGCCAGCAGGTCGGCGAGCGCGGGCCAGGGCGAGAAGTAGTCCAGGTGCAGCGGGTAGTACGCGGCGGTGCCGTCCTGCCAGCGCGAGCCCTGGATCTTGTACCAGCCGGCCGTCGCGTAGATCAGACAGGCCTCGGCCATGATCACGACCAGGGCGCCGTTGTGCAGGATGTTGCCGATCACGTCGAGCAGGACCCGGGGCTCCGCCGACTTCGTGCGGCGGCCGACGGCCCACCACAGGCCCTGCGCCGCCCACGCCGCCCACAGCAGGGCCGGAATGGTCCAGGCGCTGTGGAAACGGCCCGTCACGGTCACCGTGACGAGGACGAGCCCGGCCACCGCCCACAGAGCGGGGCCCACCCGGTCCGTGACCCGCTCCCCACGCGCGCGTGCCTCCTGCGCGCGCTTCTCCCGCCGCGCGTCCAGCGACCACACCCGGCCGCACCGCAGGAACACGAGGTAGACCGACATCAGGTGCAGGACGTTGTCGCCGCCGTCGCCCATGAAGACGCTGCGGTTCTGGAGCGACAGCACCCCGACCATGAACAGCACCGACATCGCGCGGGTGCGCCAGCCGAGGAGCAGCAGCGCGGCGGAGAGCAGCGCGAGCAGGTACACCGCCTCGAACCAGCCCTGCCCGTCCGACCACATCAGCGTCGTGAACGCGCCGTTGGTGTCGATCAGCTGCCGGGCCAGCTCCCAGTCCCAGGGACCGTCGGGGCCGTACAGCTCCTGCCGGTGGGGGAACTCGCGCAGCAGGAACATCAGCCAGGTGAGGCTGAAGCCGATCCGGACCACGGCGCTCTGGTACGGCGCGAGCGCCGACCCGGTGACGCGGGCGATGACGGCGGACACCGTCAGGGAGAAGCGGTTCACCTCGTGCCTCCCTCGGGCTCGCCGTTCGGCACCGTCCACCAGGACAGCTTGCGGTACACCGGGCTCGTCGACACCTTCTCGGTGCTCCACTTCGGCGGGGTCACGTTGGTGGACTGCGAACGGACCTGGACCCGCTCGACGACACCGCCGTCACCGGCCGCGCCGCCGCGCTCCAGACGCAGCACGACGATGCGGCGCAGGTAGGTCTCGGAGAGGGCGCCGCGCAGGCCGACGGGGCGGTTGCCGTTGTCATGCGTGGCGGTGAAGAAGTCCCAGGCGCGGCGCAGCTCGTTCTGCTGGGTGTGGCTGGGCAGCGGATTGCCGTCGATGGCCCGCCCGTCCTGCGCGGACAGGTCGTACCAGCCGGTGGTGCGCGATCCGCCGTCCTCGGTGCGGATCTGGGCACGGACCTGGACGGCGATGTTCTGCTGAAGCGGGTTCGGCGCGAAGAGCTTCCAGTTCTGCTCGAACTCCGGGTATATCCAGTCGTCGATCGCCTCGCCGTGCGCCTTGCTGACCGTGTTCGACGGCGCGACGTGCAGGAAGACCATCCCGACGTGCACACAGACGGCCACCGCGACGACGGCCAGCGCCAGCGCGGCGCCGACCTGATAGCGCGGGGAGAGGGCGGCCACCCCGGTACGGGACTCCGGCCGCCGTGGCACGCCCACAGGCCCGGCGACGGGCTCGGCGACGGGCTCGGCGACCGGCTCGACGCCGGCTTCACCGACGGGATCGCCCACCGGATCACCGACACCGACGGGACGGACGGGACGGGTGGTACGGACGGGCTCGGCCCCTTGAGTGGCGTCCGAGCCGGCGGACTCTCGTCGAGATACGGAACCGGAGTCCGCAGGCTCGGCCCGGAAGCCGGGACCGGAGTCCGCAGGCTCGGCCCGGGAGGCAGGGGCGGAGTCCCCGGCAGCAGCGCCCCTGGAAGCGGGCCCGGAGCCCACGTCCTCGGCAGCGGAAGCGGGCTCGGAGTCCACGTCCTCGGCAGCGGAAGCGGGCCCGGAGTCCACCTCCTCGTTCCGGAAGCCAGGCTCAGGACTCGAGATCGCGGCTCGGGGGCGGGGAACGGTGTCCCGGGCGGGCGGCGACTGCGCCTCCGCCTCCCTCGACGTGTTCGGCCCCTGTGGAGAGCCGGACCCTCCGTCGTGCACGTCCATTCCGCCCCGTTCCCCGATGCCGGTCGTCCTCGTGCTGCGTCGCGCAATCGCGAACGGTACTCAGCCTCACCCGTTCGGCGCAGCCCCCTCCCCGTGACGCCCTGGCCGGGATGGGCCGGGGCAGGTTTTCCACAGGGGATGCCCGCAGGTTATCCACAGCGGTTGACACCTTACGACGGCCGTCCCACCATGGAATCGCACGGACCGAACGATCGGTCGGGAGAAGGCTCGGGCAGAGCCGAGGCCGAGGCACCGCGCCGAGGCCCAAGGTCAAGGGGGACCGCATGGCGACAGCAGCCGCGCACCAGACGGCCCGCACACAGCCGCACACCGGGCAGGACGGCGAAGTCGGCGCCGACGAGGCGTACGCGCGCGTCTTCGACGCCACCGTGGCCGCGGACGAACGCATCGAGCCACGCGACTGGATGCCCGACGCCTACCGCGCGACGCTGGTCCGCCAGATCGCCCAGCACGCCCACTCCGAGATCATCGGCATGCAGCCGGAGGCCAACTGGATCACCCGCGCGCCCTCCCTGCGCCGCAAGGCCATCCTGATGGCCAAGGTCCAGGACGAGGCGGGCCACGGACTCTATCTGTACAGCGCGGCCGAAACCCTCGGCGCCAGCCGCGAGGACCTGCTCGACAAGCTCCACTCCGGCCGCCAGAAGTACTCCTCGATCTTCAACTACCCCACGCTGACCTGGGCGGACGTCGGCGCGATCGGCTGGCTGGTGGACGGCGCGGCGATCACCAACCAGGTGCCGCTGTGCCGCTGCTCCTACGGCCCGTACGCACGCGCGATGGTCCGCGTCTGCAAGGAGGAGTCCTTCCACCAGCGCCAGGGGTACGAGCTCCTGCTGGCCCTCAGCCGAGGCACCCCGGAGCAGCACGCGATGGCGCAGGACGCGGTGGACCGCTGGTGGTGGCCGTCGCTGATGATGTTCGGCCCGCCCGACGACGAGTCCGCGCACTCCGCGCAGTCGATGGCCTGGAAGATCAAGCGCCACTCGAACGACGAACTGCGCCGGCGCTTCGTCGACATCTGCGTCCCCCAGGCGGCCTCGCTCGGCCTCACGCTCCCCGACCCGGACCTGAAGTGGAACGAGGAGCTGGGGCGCCACGACTTCGGAGCCATCGACTGGACCGAGTTCAAAGAGGTCCTCAAGGGCAACGGCCCGTGCAACGAACAGCGGATCACACAACGCAGGCGCGCACACGACGAGGGCGCGTGGGTACGAGACGCGGCCGCCGCCTACGCGGCCAAGCACAGCTCTGGGACGGAAGTGGAGCAGGCATGACGAACACCGACTGGCCCCTGTGGGAGGTCTTCGTGCGCTCCCGGCGCGGCCTCTCCCACACCCACGCCGGCAGCCTGCACGCGCCGGACGCCGAGTTCGCGCTGCGCAACGCGCGCGACCTCTACACCCGGCGGGGCGAGGGCGTCTCGATCTGGGTCGTGCCGTCCTCCGCGATCACGGCCTCCTCGCCGGACGAGAAGGACCCGTTCTTCGAACCGAGCGCCGACAAGCCGTACCGGCATCCCACGTTCTACGAGATCCCGGAAGGGGTGAAGCACCTGTGACCACGACGACGCACACCCACACCGCCGCCCTCGCCCTCGGCGACGACGCCCTGGTGCTCTCGCACCGCCTGGGGGAGTGGATGGGCCACGCGCCCGTGCTCGAGGAGGAGGTCGCCCTCGCGAACATCGCCCTCGACCTGCTGGGCCAGGCGCGGATCCTGCTGTCCATGGCGGGCGACGAGGACGAGTTGGCCTACCTGCGCGAGGAACGCGCCTTCCGCAACCTTCAGTTGGTCGAGCAGCCCAACGGCGACTTCGCCCACACCATCGCCCGCCAGCTGTACTTCTCCACCTACCAGCACCTGCTGTACGCGCGGCTGGCGGCCGTGGAGGGCCCGTTCGCGGGACTGGCGGCGAAGGCCGTCAAGGAGGTCGCCTACCACCGCGACCACGCCGAGCAGTGGACACTGCGGCTCGGCGACGGCACCGAGGAGAGCCACGAGCGGATGCAGCGGGCCTGCACGGCGCTGTGGCGGTTCACCGGGGAGATGTTCCGCCCGGTGGACGGCCTCGACCTGGACGGGGCGGAGCTGGACGCGGTCTGGCTGGAGTCGGTGCGGAGCGTGCTGGGGCGGGGCGGGCTGGCCGTGCCCGAGGGGTCGCGCACCGGAGCCTGGAGCGCCGGCGCGGGCCGCGAGGGCCTGCACACCGAGTCCTTCGGCCGGATGCTCGCCGAGATGCAGCATCTGCACCGCAGTCACCCGGGTGCGTCATGGTGACGCTCACCCCGCTGGAGGCGGAACTCCTGGAGGTCGCCGGCGCGGTGCCCGACCCCGAACTGCCCGTGCTCACCCTCCGCGAACTCGGCGTCCTGCGCGCGGTGCACGTACGCGACGCGGACTCCGTCGACGTCGAGCTGACCCCCACCTACACCGGCTGCCCGGCGGTGGAGGCGATGTCCCTGGACATCGAACGGGCGCTGCACGCACACGGAGTCCGGGAGGTCACCGTGCGCACGGTGCTGTCGCCCGCCTGGTCGACCGACGACATCTCCGCCGAAGGGCGCCGCAAACTGCAGGAGTTCGGCATCGCGCCGCCCCGCGTGCGCACGGCAGCCGAACCGGTCGGCATCACCCTGGGCCCCACCCGAACCCTCGCCACGGCCCCCACGGCCCCCGCCACAGCCACCGCCACGACGACCGGGAAGACGCCCGGACCAGGCGCCCACGCGGACTCGGGCGCGGGCACGGACGTGGACGTGGACATGGACACGCGTCCAGGAACGGACCCGGGCGCCGCCGCGGGCGGGGGCGGGACCCTGGAGCCGATCCGCTGCCCGCACTGCGGCTCCGCCGACACCGAGCTGCTCAGCCGCTTCTCCTCCACCGCCTGCAAGGCGCTGCGGCGCTGCCTCGCCTGCCGTGAACCCTTCGACCACTTCAAGGAGTTGTGATGGCCCGCTTCCACCCGCTCCAGGTGGCCGCGGTGGACCACCTCACCGACGACTCCGTCACCCTCACCCTCGCGGTCCCCGAGGCGCTGCGCGAGGAGTACCGGCACTTGCCGGGCCAGCATCTCGCCCTGCGCCGCGTGGTCGACGGGACCGAGGTCAGGCGGACGTACTCGATCTGCTCTCCCGCACCCGATCCCGACAGCGCGGGGCCCGGAACGCTGCGGGTGGGCGTGCGGCTGGTCGAGGGCGGGGCCTTCTCGACGTACGCGCTGAAGGAGATCGCCGTCGGCGACGAGCTGGACGTGATGACGCCCGCCGGCCGGTTCACCCTCACCCCCGCGCCCGGCCGGTACGCGGCGATCGTCGGCGGCAGCGGGATCACTCCGGTGCTGTCGATCGTCTCCACGCTGCTGGCCCGGGAGCCGGCGGCGAGCTTCTGTCTCATCCGCAGTGACCGGACGGCCGCGTCGACGATGTTCCTGGAGGAAGTCGCCGACCTCAAGGACAGGTACCCGGAGCGGTTCCAGCTGGTCACCGTGCTCTCCCGCGAGGAGCAGCAGGCCGGGCTGCCGTCCGGTCGGCTCGACCGGGAACGGCTGACCGGGCTGCTGCCGTCACTGCTGCCGGTGGCGCAGGTGGCGGGATGGTTCCTGTGCGGGCCGTTCGGCCTCGTCCAGGGCGCGGAGCAGGCCCTGCGGGAGATCGGGGTCGCGCGGTCCCGGATCCACGAGGAGATCTTCCACGTGGAGGTCACGGCGCCCGCGGCGCGCGTGGCGGCGCCCGCCCACAGCACCGTGACCGCCCGGCTCGACGGCCGGGGCGGCAGCTGGCCCGTGCGGGACGGGGAGTCGGTCCTGGAGACGGTTCTGCGCAACCGGCCGGACGCGCCCTACGCCTGCAAGGGCGGGGTGTGCGGGACCTGCCGGGCCTTCCTGGTCTCCGGCGAGGTGCGCATGGACCGCAACTTCGCGCTGGAGCCGGAGGAGACGGACTCCGGCTATGTGCTGGCCTGCCAGTCGCATCCGCTGACGGAGACGGTGGAGGTGGACTTCGACCGCTGACGGGACGCGGCGAGGGGCCGGGAGCCGGCTGGAGGCCGCTGAGGGGCCGGCGAGGGGCGGCAACGGACGACGACCGACCGGCCGTTGCTCCTCCCCGTTCCTCCTCCCCTCCCACGGCTGTTCCCTCGGACCGACCGTTCCCTTCTTCTAGAACCTGTTCTATCTTGACGCTCCGTCAGATCAGCTGACCCGTCGGGAGGACAGGCCGTGGACTTCACCTTCACCGAGGAGCAGCAGGCAGCGGCGGAGGCGGCGCGAGGGGTGTTCGCCGGGGTCGCCCCCGACGGGGTGCCGAGCCCCGCGCTCACCAGGGGCGCCGTGGCCGACGACTTCGACCGCGCCCTGTGGGCCAGGCTCGCCTCCGCGGACCTGCTGAGCCTGCTGCTGGACGAGGAGTCCGGCGGCGCGGGCCTCGACGCCATCGCGCTCTGTCTGGTGCTGCGCGAGGCGTCGAAGGTGCTGGCGCGGGTGCCGCTGCTGGAGAGCAGCGCGGCCGCGGCCGCCCTGCAGGCCTTCGGCGGAACGGAGTTGAAGTCGTCCCTGCCCGCCCGGGCCGGCCGGGGCGAGATCGTCCTCACCGTCGCCGCCAACGGCCGCACCGGCCACGACCCGGCCGAACTCGCCGTGACCGCACGGCGGAACGACACGGCCGACGCCGGTGAGTGGGTGCTGGACGGGGTGCAGACGATGGTGCCCTGGGCGTACGACGCCGATGTCGTCGTCGTACCGGCCCGCACCGGGGACGGCCGGAGCGTCCTCGCCGTCGTCGCACGCGATCATGAGGGAGTCGCCCTCGCGGAGCAGATCTCCACCACCGGCGAGCGGCTCGGCGAACTGCGACTCGAATCGGCGAGGATCGCCGACCGGGACGTCGTCACCGCCGACGGCGCCTGGGAATGGCTGCGCGCCCTGCTGACCACGGGGACCTGCGCGCAGGCGCTCGGTCTCGGCGAGCGCGTACTGGCGATGACCGGCGAGTACGCCGGCAAGCGAGAGCAGTTCGGACACCCCATCGCCACGTTCCAGGCCGTCGCCGTGCAGGCCGCCGACCGCTACATCGACCTGCGCGCGATGGAGGTCACGCTGTGGCAGGCCGCGTGGCGGATCGCCTCCGGGGCGCCGGGTGCGCTGCCGGCCTCCGGGGATGTCGCCGTGGCCAAGATCTGGGCCGCGGAAGGCGTGCGGCGGGTCGTGCAGACCGCGCAGCATCTGCACGGAGGCTTCGGCGCCGACGTCGACTACCCGCTGCACCGCTATCACGCCTGGGCCAAGCATTTGGAACTGTCGCTCGGCCCGGCCGCGGCACACGAGGAAGCCCTGGGCGACCTGCTCGCCGCCCACCTCCTCGGCTGACCCCCGCCCCCGGCCCGCGGAACCCGCCGAACCCGCCGACCGGAGGCCCTGTGAACGGGACCCCCTACAGCACGGAGCCCGGGTTGCCCTCGTCCGTGACGACCGGGCGGCCCGCGGCGGCCCAGATCTGCATGCCGCCGTCGACGTTCACGGCGTCGATGCCCTGCTGGACGAGGTACATCGTGACCTGGGCCGAGCGACCGCCGGAGCGGCAGATCACATGGACCCGCCCGTCCTGCGGAGCCGCCTCGGTCAGCTCGCCGTAGCGGGCGACGAACTCGCTGATGGGAATGTGCAGTGCCCCTTCGGCGTGACCCGCCTGCCACTCGTCGTCCTCGCGGACGTCCAGCAGGAAGTCGTCGTCCTTGAGGTCGCCGACCTCGACCGTGGGCACACCAGCTCCGAAACTCATGCGCCCGACGCTACCCGACCGGGCCGACGGCCCGACCGGTCCGAGGTCAGCAAGATGATCCGAGGGAAACGGCCTAGCTGTTCTGTCTCGGGAGGTTGTGGATGGGTGAGCCAGGTCTCGGCTGAGGGATCTTGAACAGATGAGGGCCTTCCGGTTCGGTGTGGATTGCGACGTCGACACCTGACCGAAAGGCCCTCGTGCCCCACCGTAATGCACCCCTGACCGAGACCGGCCG
>NZ_JAVDVA010000036.1:0-63105 GCF_031456635.1 Streptomyces sp. 3330 | reverse complement strand
GCAACGGCAAGGGCCAGATCTTCGTCAAGGGCGAGGTCATCAAGACCGTCCCGGAGTCGAAGATCGTGGAGACCCTCATCGAGGAGGCCATGAAGCTGGCCGAACAGATGGAGGAAGCCGGCATCCCGTCCGGCGAGCCGTCGGTGTCGGTCGCGGGCTGACTGTCCCGAACGCCTGAGCCGCGCAGGGCGCGGCCGGCCCGTCCGGTGTGGCCGGGGGCGAGGCCCCGACCGTCCCGGGCTCGTGGGTCGGGCCGGCCCCGCCCGGTGGCCGGGGTCGGGGGCAGGTCCGTTCCGTCCAGCGAGGATCGAGGCCGAGGCCGTCCTCGGCCTCGGTGTGTGTGGCGGGTGCGGGTGCGTCCGGCCTGTCCGGTGTCCGAGGGCGAGGGCCGGCCGTATTCGGCCCGCACGGCGTCTGCGGACGAGGCCGTTCAGGCCGACAGCGGGGAGCAGGGGGCGGCGGCCCCCGGGGACGGCACGGCACCCGACGGTCACCGGCAGACGAACGCCGCCCGAGCACGGGTCGGCACCGCCCAGCTTCCGCGGGTACAGTGCGGGGACCAGCAGACCTGAGTGTGAGGCCCCGCGCGTGTTGACCCAGACCACCTCCCGGGTCCTCGAACCGAGCGACCTGGACGCCGCGCTCGCCGTCCTCGACCGCGAGCCGGTCGCCAACGCCTTCGTCACGTCACGAGTGCAGGTCGCGGGCCTCGACCCCTGGCGCCTCGGCGGCGAGATGTGGGGCTGGTACGAGGACGGCATGCTGACGTCCCTCTGCTACGCGGGCGCCAACCTCGTCCCGATCTGCGCGACGCCGCGAGCGGTGCGGGCCTTCGCCGACCGCGCCCGCCGGGCGGGCCGCCGCTGCTCCTCGATCGTCGGCCCCGCCGAGCCGACGACCCAGCTGTGGCGCCTCCTCGAACCCCACTGGGGCCCGGCCCGCGAGGTCCGCACCCGGCAGCCCCTCATGGTCACCGACCGCATGCCCGCCGACGTCGCCCCGGATCCCTACGTCCGCCGCATCCGCAAGGACGAGATGGACACGATCATGCCCGCGTGCGTGGCGATGTTCACCGAGGAGGTCGGCGTCTCGCCGATGGCCGGCGACGGGGGCCTGCTCTACCAGGCCCGGGTGGCCGAACTCGTCGGCTCGGGGCGCTCGTTCGCCCGCCTCGACGACCGGGGCAGGGTCGTCTTCAAGGCGGAGATCGGCGCCGCGACCTCCCAGGCCTGCCAGATCCAGGGCGTGTGGGTGGCCCCGGAGTACCGGGGGCAGGGCGTGGCCGCCCCCGGCATGGCGGCGGTCCTGCGCTACGCCCTGGCCGACGTGGCCCCGGTGGTCAGCCTCTACGTGAACGACTTCAACACCACGGCGCGGCGCGCGTACAGGAGGGTGGGCTTCCAAGAGGTCGGCGCCTTCATGAGCGTGCTCTTTTGAGGCCCCTGTAGGCTCCCCGCCATGGACCCCGTGATCGGCCCCTTGGACCTTCCCGCCCATGTGGACGAGGCCCTGGCCGTCCAAGCGATCGCCTTCGGACTGGGCCCCGACGAGGTGGCCGTCCGCCGGCAGATCGTCCTGCGTCACATGGCGCACCCCGGGGCGAGAGCCTTCGGCGCCACCGTCGGGGAGCGGCTCGTCGGCTTCGTCTACGGCATGCCGAACGACCGCACCCACTGGTGGTCGACGGTCGTCCAGCCCTACCTCCGCGCCCAGGGCAACGAGCACTGGCTCGACGACTCCTTCGTGATCACGGAACTGCACGTCCACCCCGCCCACCAGAACCGCGGCGCGGGCCGGGCCCTGATCACCACGATCACCGACACCGCGACCCAGCCCCGCTCGATCCTCTCCGCGATCGACACCGAGAGCCCGGCCCGGGCGCTCTACCACTCCCTGGGCTATCGGGACCTGGCCCGCCGGGTGCTGTTCCCCAGCGCCCCCCGCCCGTACGCGGTGATGGGCGCCCCGCTTCCCCTCCTGCGCGGGTAACGGATTTCCGGCCCGCCACGCTCCCGGCTAACCTCCTAGCCACCACCCTTTTCCGGCAGGAGTACGAGAACCATGGCGAACGCACCGGTCCAGCGCATGTCCCAGTTGATGGCGAAGACGCTGCGCGACGACCCTGCGGACGCCGAGGTACTGAGCCACAAGCTCCTCGTCCGCGCGGGCTACGTCCGTCGCACCGCCGCCGGCATCTGGTCCTGGCTGCCGCTCGGCAAGAAGGTCCTCGCCAACGTGGAGCGCATCGTCCGCGAGGAGATGGACGCGATCGGCGCCCAGGAGGTCAGCCTTCCGGCCCTGCTGCCCCGCGAGCCCTACGAGGCGACCGGCCGCTGGGACGAGTACGGCCCGGAGCTGTTCCGCCTCCAGGACCGCAAGGGCGGCGACTACCTCCTCGGACCCACCCACGAGGAGATCTTCACGCTGATCGTGAAGGACCAGGCGTCCTCGTACAAGGACCTGCCGGTCATCCTCTACCAGATCCAGACGAAGTTCCGCGACGAGGCCCGCCCCCGGGCCGGCATCCTGCGCGGCCGTGAGTTCCTCATGAAGGACTCGTACTCCTTCGACACCGAGGACGAGGGCCTCGCGCAGTCCTACGCCCTGCACCGCCAGGCGTACCAGAAGGTGTTCGAGCGCCTCGGCCTGGACTACCGCATCTGCGCGGCGACCGCGGGCGCGATGGGCGGCTCCAAGTCGGAGGAGTTCCTCGCCCCGGCCGGAGCCGGCGAGGACACCTTCGCCGACTGCCCGAACTGCGACTTCGCGGCCAACACCGAGGCGATCACCTACGAGTCGAAGCCGGTGGACGCCGACGGCGTGGCGGCCCTCGAGGAGATCCCGACCCCGGACACCCCCACCATCGAGACCCTCGCCGCCCACCTCGGCGTCCCGGCGTCGGCCACTCTGAAGAACCTCCTGGTGAAGGTCGACGGCGAGATCGTCGCCGTGGGCGTCCCCGGTGACCGCGAGGTCGACCTGGGCAAGGTCGAGGCGCACTTCGCCCCGGCCGCCGTCGAACTGGTCACCGCCGAGGACTTCGTGGGCCGTCCGGACCTGGTCCGCGGTTACGTGGGTCCGCAGGGTCTGGACAAGGTGACGTACATCGCCGACCCGCGCGTGGCCCCCGGCACCGCCTGGATCACCGGCGCCAACAAGGAGGGCCTGCACGCGAAGAACGTCGTCGCGGGCCGGGACTTCGAGGTCGGCGCGTACGTCGACGTCGTCGTGGTCCAGGAGGGCGACCCCTGCCCGAAGTGCGGCACCGGCCTCAAGCTGGACCGCGCCATCGAGATCGGCCACATCTTCCAGCTGGGCCGCAAGTACGCCGACGCCCTCAAGCTCGACGTGCTCGGCCAGAACGGCAAGCCGGTCCGCGTGACCATGGGCTCCTACGGCATCGGCGTCTCGCGCGCGGTGGCCGCCCTCGCCGAGCAGACCGCCGACGAGAAGGGCCTGTGCTGGCCCGCCGAGGTCGCCCCGGCCGACGTGCACGTCGTCGCGGCGGGCAAGGCCCTCCAGACCGAGCTGGCGCTCGACGTCTCCGAGAGGCTGCGCGCCGCCGGTCTGCGCGTCCTGGTCGACGACCGGGCCGGCGTCTCCCCGGGCGTGAAGTTCACCGACTCCGAGCTGATGGGCGTGCCGAAGATCCTGGTGGCGGGCCGCCGGTCGGCCGAGGGCGTCCTGGAGCTGAAGGACCGCAGGACCGGCGAGCGCGAGGAGCTCACGGTCGACGAGGCGATCGCCCGTCTGACGGCGTGACGTAAAGCGACATCGCAGAGAGTTCCGCGGGGGCGTACGGCCGCCTCACAGAATTCCCTCAGACCGTTCCCCGACCGCAGGGCGTGACAGTACGTCGCTGCGGAGGGGAACGGTCATGGCGACCAGGGAAGAGACCCCTGAGCACGGCCCAGCACATCGACATCGACCGGACGGCGTGTCAGGGCCACGGACTCTGCGCGGACTTCCTCCCCGAACACATCGCCCTCGACGAACGGGGCTGTCCCCTGGTCGACGGCGCCCCGGTCCCGGCCGGCGCCGTGCAACGGGCCCGGCGGGCGGCGGCAGACTGTCCGGTTCTCGCCCTGAAGTTGATCCCGGGGCGCGCCGGCTGAGGCGGTGGCGGAAGGCGTGGAGGCGGCGGGAGGTCAGCAGACCTCGGCCGCGAGGACGCCGTAGGGGGTGAGTTCCCGCGGGAGCTCCACCCGCATACCGCAGAAGCACCACAGCAGGCTGCCCCGTGAGGCGGGAGCGCCGAGGTCGACCATCAGAATGTCGCGAACTTCCCGGAGCACGTCACTCAGCTGGAAGCCTCTGGCTACGCGGATGCTTACCTCGTCCGGGTCCCAGACCGCAATTTTGGGCAAATTGTCTGCCAATGAAATGTGGATGCACACAACTGTCTCCCCAGGGATGCACAACGACACGAGTGCTCCGCTCCGGGAGGTCAGCGGCTGACTGATGGTAGCTGTGACTCTCGTGGCTAGGGGGAGTTTCGGTCATATTCATGCGTAGGGGATGCATCGGATGGCCGACCGCCGGGAGCGGGCGCCGCCGCCCGCCGGCCGGGCCGAGGCCCGCTGGCCTCAGGTGATGCGGCTGACCTGCAGCATCGCCTCGGCGTCCTTGAGCAGGGCGCGTTGACGTGCCTCCGGCAATTGCCGGTACAGCCGGAGGAGCCGGGCCTCCCGCTCGTCCCCGCTGGGCCCGGGTGCGGGACGGCCGACCGCCTCGAAGAACTCCCGCGGTGTCGTCGCCACGCCCCAGCGCCGGAAGACGTCGACCATGGCCCGCAGTCGCTCCGGGTCGATGCGGGAGGTGCCGCGCGTCCGGTTCATCCACGCGTTCAGCGTCGGGTACGAGATGCCGGCCGCTGACGCCAGGTCCTTCTGGGTCTTCCCCGGAGCCTGCGCCAGCAGGCGTTCGAGCAGAACCGCGAGGTCCGCGTCCTGGCGTGGCTGATCATCGCCGGGCGGCGGGTCTGCTGGGCGGTGTTGCTGGTTCGTCACGACTCAGAGGATCGGCCATTGATATCTACAAGCGCAAGTAGATCGCAGACCGACCATCAGGGCACTTGGTGCACGCCGGAGCGTGACCGGACCAGTTGGGCGAAGCCGCGCTCCCCGCGCTCCTCTTTGGATCGTCACACCAGCACCTTGCGTTCCGTGCACAACTTGACACTGTATGCATCTACGTGAAGACTGTAGATAGGCCCGGCGGCGGGTCGTCCGGCTCGCGGAGGAAGTGGGCGGCAAGCGCCTTCCGGTGAGAGTCGATGACTCCGGGTTCCCGGCGCCTCACGCGGCCACGTCACGTCATCACCCGCATTTTTGACATCGGTCGCATCGCTCCGTCCTGGAGCGGTGCGACCGGACGTCCGCCGATGAAATCTACATCTACACGCATATTGCAGATGCGGGGGGTATCGCTCCGCACCCCCGCACGACGTCGACGGGAGTACCTGCTGTGTCCGCACCGAACAACGCCACGTCCGCTCCGGACGGCCCGGAACCCGAGTTGATCGCCCGGGCCCGCGCGGGCGACCGGGAGGCGTTCGCCACCCTCTACTACGAGCACTACCGCCTCGTGTACAGCTTCCTGCTGGTCCGCACCCGCAACAGACACCTCGCCGAGGACCTCACCCAGGAGGTGTTCACCCGCGCGCTGCGCCGCATCGACGCCTATGTCTGGCAGGGCACGGCATTCGCCGCCTGGCTGGTCACCATCGCCAAGAACCTCTACCTCGACGAACTCGGCCGCGGCCGCACCCGGTTGGAGACCCCGGTCGCCGAGTTCCCGGACCCGCAGGTGTCCGGCCGCGGCCCGGAGTCGCTCGCCCTGCGCGAACTCGAGGCCGTCGAGGCGCACGAAACGGTCCGCACCGCCCTGCACACCCTCAACGACCAGCAGCGCCACTGCGTCCAACTGCGCTTCCTCCACGAACTGACGGCACAGGAGACGGCCCTGGAGATGGGCCGCAGCGTCGGCGCCGTCAAGGCGCTCACCCACCGGGCGCTGCGGAAGCTGCGCTGGACGGCCGGGGCGGTGGCGGTGTGAACGGGAACGTCCCGCACGCCGCGCGCGTGATCCGCACGGTGCTGGCGACCGTCCGGACCGAGCAGGCGGCGGCCGTGGCACACGCGCTGGACACGGCCCGGCTCCTCGTCGACCCCGAACGTTCCTTCGGCGTGGTGCTCTACCGCGGGCCGGACGGCGACTGGTCCCGCGCCGCGCGGCCGGTCACCGAACTGGAGCGGCAGGCCCTGATCTGGGACACCTCCTGCGCACGGGCGCGGCACGTCGCGCAGGCCGTCGAACGGCACCTGGGCGCCCACCCGGGGCCGCACACCGTCACCGTCGACGGCGACCGGGTGCGGGTCAGGCTGCGCGTCGACGGCCCCGCCCAGTGGGCTCGCTGGCGCTCGTACTTCGGCATCGCGATCGTCGGTGAGCGGACCGAGCCGCACACGCTGACCGGTGAGGGGGAACGCGACGGCGTCCGCGTGACGGTGGTGGCCCTCAGCGCCTCCGCCGCCGCGCCGCCGGAGCCGGCGGCCGGGAACGAGAAGCACCGGTTCCGGATCGGCGAGACCCTGTACGACCTCGCCTTACCGATGCGGGACGGGCACGGGGGCGTCTGGTACTTCGAGGGCCGCCGCAGCAGCGACGGCATGCCCCTGATGTCCCTCGACGGCCGGCCCGAGCGCTGCTCCCTCGCCAACGTTGTCGCCTACCTGGGGCCGTTGTCGCCGGTGCGGCCCGACGAGGACGGCACGAGCCCCGGCCCGACGGAGACCCCGCGGGTTCTGCCGGTCCTGCCGCTGCCGCGGACGCTCCCGAGCCCGCCCGTGCCGCACGTGCTCCCGAGCGCTCCGGGGCCGTGGGCGATGGTGGACGTGTCGGAGGCGGGCATGGCGCCGGACGCGCCACGACCGTGGGCGGCCCCGGACCCACCGGAACCGGAGCGGGAACAGGCACGGGAAGAGGAGCCTGCGGGACCCGTGCGATGAGCGCCGGTCCGTCGAGGGGGCCGACCGGCGCCGGGGGAACGACGGCCAGGGAAAGGGCGGCCAGGGGAACGGCGGACGGGGGGACCCGGGCCTGGGAGACGCGTGCCGCCTGCCGGTACCAGGACGCGGAACTGTGGTTCTCCCGCCGGTCCTCGTCCCGGGCCGTGGCCATCTGCGCGGCCTGTCCCGTACTCGAGCCCTGCCGGGCCGCCGTGCTCCTGCGCGAGAAGGGACTGCCCAAGTGTCAGCGCGACGGTGTCATCGCCGGTCTGACCGGCCCTCAGCGCCATGCCCTGGAACGTCAGGCGGACCCGCGTCCGGCGTCGGCCGCCGTTCCCGAGGCGCCCCGGGCGGCGGGCGGCGTGCCCCGGGGACAGCCCGCCCCGTGCGGGACCCGGGCGGCCTACCAACGGCACCTGCGCCTGCGGGAGTCCGTCGACGAGGCCTGCCGTCTGGCCAACGCGCGCAGCGCCGGCCGGTACCGCCGTACCGGCTCCACCCTCGGGCGCAACGGAGCCGACCTGGGACGCGACCGCCTGCGGGGCGCGGCCGGGTCACCCGGCGGCCCGTCCCGCACGTGACCCCGTGTCCACCGCCATCGGAGTACTTCATGTCCGTACCGTCATCCTCGACGGGCCGTCCGCCCGAAGAGCCCCTGTCCGACGGCTCCCGGGACCGCGGCTCCCGAACCGGTCGTCCCGTCGGCCGCGCGGCCGCACTTCGCCGTCTCCTCGGGCTGCGAGGCCGCGCTCCCCGGCCCGAGACCCCGCCGCGGCACGGTTCTTCTTCCCCTGACCTGGACCACTGCCGTCAGGAGCTGGTCCGCTGGCAGCGTCACGCCGACTCCTTCGAGCGGGAGCTGACCCGCGTCTCCTTCGAACGCGCGCACCTCCTCGCCTGGCTGGCGGCGCTGCACCCGTCGAGCGCGGTCGTCACCCCTGCCGTCGGCGCCGGAGCGGACGGCACGCACCTGCTGCGACTCGTGGCCGGCGGACGGCAGTTGTCCTGGCGCCTTACGCCCAGGGACATCCCGCTGTTCGCGCACGTCCCGTACACGGAGCGCGCCGTCGGCCACGGACAGCGGGACGGCCCCGCCCCGGGGGAGCAGGCCGCCCACATCCGCAGCCACACCCGCCTGCTCGCACTCGAGGGGACACTGCTCGCCACCCCCGCCGAGAGGCGGCCGCAGGCGCGACCGACCGAACACTGACGCCGCACGGGACGGGCCTCGTGGCCCACCCGCGAGACTCCGGTTGGCAGGCTCGGGAGGCACGTCGGCCGGACCACAGCGCTCCCCTGCGGGGGGACCTCCAGCAGGGGAGCGCTGCCCCCTCCACGGCCTGCCCCCTCCACGGCCTGTCCCCTCCACGGCCTGTCCCCTCCACGGCCTGCCCCGTCCACGGCCTGCCCCGGGCCCGTGTAGAGCCCGGTGACCCCGCGGCCCCGCACCTCGGGCGGTCTGCGGGAAGACGGCGCCCGCTACAGCCAGCTCGCGAACTCGAGCAGCAGCTCGGAGTCCCGGGTCCGCCCGACCCGACGCGCCCGGACCCCCGACTCCACCGCCCGGAACAGCGTCCAGCCGCGCAGCCGCTCCTGGTCCAGCTCCAGCGACTCCGCGAGCCGCTTCACCCGGCGCCGGGTGATCGTCGCCCCGGACGGCGAGGCGATCAGGTCCTCCACCCGGTCGCGGACCAGCCGGGCCAGGTCGAAGGCGCACTCGCCGACCACCGGATCCGGCCCCACCGCCAGCCACGGCATCCGCTCGCCCGCCAGCACCTTGCTCTGCCGGAACGTGCCGTGCAGCAGCCGGTGTTCGGGCGGTCCGGCCAGCAGCTCGGTACGGGCGGCGAGCGCCGCGTCCACCAGGGCGGCCACCTCGGGCTCCGCCTCGGCGCTCGCCCGCATCGCCTCCGCCTGCCGTCCCGTGCGGTCGGCCACGGACTCGAAGGAGTGCCCGGCCGGCGGCTCCACCCACAACCGCCGCAACGTCCCCGCCGCCTCCAGCAGGGCCTTCGCCTCCGCCAGCGACCGCACCGACACATCGGGGTGCAGCCGTTCGAGCAGCAGGGCCCCCGCCGTCCGCGGCTCCGCCAGCAACTGGACGGCGCCCAGCCCGTCCCAGTGCGCCAGCGCGGCCCGCTCCGCCTCCGGCCGGAACCGGGGCGGGGCCAGTTTCAGCACCGCCGGCGTCCCGTCCGCGCGCCGCACGAGCACCACCATGCTGGTCCGGCCGCCCGGCACCTGCACCCGATCGACCGTCAACTCGCGCAGGGCGACGGCCTGCCGGGCCGCCTCCGGCAGCTTCTCCAACCAGCCGTCGCCGTCCGGTGCCGTCTCGCCGAGCGCCCTCACCAGACGCGGCGGCGGTTCGAAAGCCATGCGCGAGTCGTTTCCTTCCTGCTTCGGGTCAAGCCGCCGGTGTGCCGGTGGCCGCTGCCGCCGCCGGAGGCGTGGCCGCTGCCGGCACGGACGCCGAGGCCGTGGCCGGATCCGTGCCGGTCCGCTCGGCGAGACCAGGGAAGGCTACGCTCCCGCCGCGCCAGCGCACCGCGCGGACCGCCGCCTCCCGCAGCGCGCCCGCGGCCTCCCGGCGCCGTGCGTCCCCGGCTGCCCGCACCAGGTCGGAGTACACCCCGGCGACGCGTTCCTCCAGTTCGGTCGCCAGCCGGACCGCCGCCGCGGAGTCCGCCACCGGGAACGGCAGCGCGTACCCGGCGCTCGCGGCGACCGGCTCGGCCCCCAGGTCGCGCACCTCGCGCGCCAGCACGTCCCGGCGCGCCCGGTGCGCGTCGTAGGCCGCCCGCGCCTCGGCGCTCCGTTCTTCGCGGATCCGCCCGCCGACGACCCCGTACCCGTACACGGCGGCGTGCTCGGCGGCCAGCGCCGCCTGGAGCGCCGTCAGTTCCGCGCTCGTCGCCTCACTCATCGCGTCCCCTCCGTCAGCAGATAGGCGTGCGCCGCGCCGGCCGCGGCCACCGAGGCCAGCAGCCGGGCCAGTTCGCCCGGGACGTCCAGCAGCTCCGTCACCCTGCGGTCCGCGAGCGCCCGCTCGGCCGCGGCCAGGCCGGCGAGCGCGTCCGTGTCGGTGATCGGCACGGCGGAGGGGACGGCCGGCGGAACCGGGGCGGAGCCCGTCGGGGAGGCCGTGGGAGTGGTGGGCGAAGCGGGGGAGCCGGAGGCGGAGCCCGTGGCGGAGGGGGAGGCCTTCGCGGCGCCCCCGAAGGCCTCCACGTGCCGTGCCACCTCCGCGCGCAGCGGCGCCAGCCGCACCGCGAGCGCCGGGTGGACGGCGAGCACGGCGTCGTACCGTGCCGCCAGCTCGCCGCTGTCCCGGGCCGCACGCGCGCGTGCCCGCTCCGTGGCCGACGGGCCGCCGCCCGCCCTCTCCTCGGACTCCTCCGTACCGGACGAGCAGCCCACGAGCAGGGCGGCTCCCGCGGCCGACGCGAGCAGGGATCTTCTGCGCGGCCCCGAGGGGGTGCGCGAGGGGAGGGGCAACGGCACGGCGGGCGTCCTCGGGGAACTCGTACGGAACTGGCGTCCTGGTGGGCGGCGGGCCCGTGATCACCGTACCCGCGCGGTCGCCCCGTACCACTCAGCGGCACCGCACCGCGAGGGTCCGCCACCCTCCGTGCACAGGTGGACGGCAACACACCCTGCGACCGGATACCCTTTGACCAGACACGCGCCCCATCCCACAACAGCACACGCGGCCGAGGAGTCACCCGGATGAGCACCACCCAGAGCGAGAGGCTGCGAGAGCTCCTGGAACCGCTCGTCGCCTCCCAGGGACTGGATCTCGAAGAGATCACCGTGGACTCCGTGGGACGCAAGCGGGTGCTGAGCGTCGTCGTCGACTCCGACTCCGGAGCGGACCTGGACCAGATCGCCGATGTGAGCCGCGCGCTCTCGGCGAAGCTCGACGAGACGGACGCGATGGGCGAGGGCGAGTACACCCTCGAGGTGGGCACCCCGGGCGCGGAGCGCGCGCTCACCGAACACCGCCACTACGTACGGGCCGTCGACCGGCTGGTGCGGTTCCAGCTGACCGAGGGCGGCGAACTGGTCGCCAGGATCCTCGCGGTCGACGACGCGGGCCTCGATCTCGAGGTCCCCGGTGTGAAGGGCCGCAAGGCCACCACCCGCAGACTCCCCTTCGGTGACATCGACAAGGCCCGGGTGCAGGTCGAGTTCAACCGCAAGGACAAGAGCGACCAGCACCCCCAGAACGAGAACGACGAGAACGAGATGGAAGAGGAGGCGTAGCCGTGGACATCGACATGAGTGCCCTGCGGGGCTTGGTACGGGAGAAGGAGATCTCCTTCGACCTGCTGGTCGAGGCGATCGAGTCGGCCCTCCTCATCGCCTACCACCGCACCGAGGGAAGCCGCCGTCACGCGCGCGTGGAGCTCAACCGGGAGACCGGACATGTGACCGTGTGGGCGAAGGAGGACCCCGAGGACCTCGAGGAGGGGCAGGAGCCCCGCCCGTTCGACGACACCCCGTCCGACTTCGGCCGCATCGCCGCCACCACCGCCAAGCAGGTGATCCTCCAGCGTCTGCGCGACGCCGAGGACGACGCGACGCTCGGCGAGTACGCCGGCCGTGAGGGCGACATCGTCACCGGCGTGGTCCAGCAGGGCCGCGACCCGAAGAACGTGCTCGTGGACATCGGCAAGCTGGAGGCCATCCTGCCGGTGCAGGAGCAGGTCCCCGGCGAGACGTACCCGCACGGCATGCGCCTGCGGTCGTACGTCGTCCGGGTGGCGAAGGGCATGCGCGGCCCGTCCGTGACGCTCTCGCGCACCCACCCCAACCTGGTGAAGAAGCTCTTCGCCCTGGAGGTGCCGGAGATCGCCGACGGTTCGGTCGAGATCGCCGCCATCGCACGCGAGGCCGGTCACCGCACGAAGATCGCCGTCAGGTCCACCCGTTCGGGTCTGAACGCCAAGGGCGCCTGCATCGGCCCCATGGGCGGCCGGGTGCGCAACGTGATGGGCGAGCTGAACGGCGAGAAGATCGACATCGTCGACTGGTCGGACGACCCGGCCGAGATGGTGGCGAACGCCCTGTCCCCGGCCCGGGTCTCCAAGGTCGAGGTCGTCGACCTCGCGGCCCGCTCCGCGCGGGTGACGGTGCCGGACTACCAGCTGTCGCTGGCGATCGGCAAGGAAGGGCAGAACGCCCGGCTCGCCGCCCGGCTGACCGGCTGGCGCATCGACATCCGTCCGGACGTCGAACAGCCCACGGAGTAGCCGCCGAGCAGCCCGGGAATAGTTCTCGGCCTGCCGTGGCTCAGATCACGACAGATGTAACGCGGCACCTGTTCGAATCCTGGCCCGAAGGGGTGAGGTCGCCGCGGGGAGGTAGACTTAAGAGTGTCTGGCCGGACGCACACCGGAGCATGCCCTGAACGCACCTGTGTGGGGTGCCGGGAGCGGGCGGCCAAGACGGAGCTGCTGCGCATCGTGGCGATCAAGGACACCTGTGTCCCCGATCCACGCGGTACGCTGCCCGGCCGGGGTGCGTATCTGCATCCCGCCCCGGTCTGTCTCGACCAGGCGGTACGCCGCCGGGCGTTCACGAGGGCGTTGCGAGCCCCGGGAGCGCTCGACACAAAGGCGTTGCGCCAGTACGTCGAGCAGACGACCGTTGCCGCACAGGCAACACCGTAAGAAGGCGTCGCACGGAACCCCCGTGCGGCTCTGGTACCCCGCGAGTTGGAAGTAGGTCGAGATTGCGATGAGCACTCGATGAGCACGCGATGAGTACGCCCATGAAGTAGCGACGGTCCGGACACACCCGGACCTAAAAGGAGCGAAGTGGCTAAGGTCCGGGTATACGAACTCGCCAAGGAGTTCGGGGTGGAGAGCAAGGCCGTCATGGCCAAGCTCCAGGAACTCGGTGAATTCGTCCGTTCGGCGTCTTCGACCATCGAAGCGCCCGTTGTCCGCAAGTTGACAGACGCCTTCCAGGGCGGCGGCAAGCCCGCCCCCCGCAAGGCTGCCCCCAGGCCCGGCGCGCCCTCTCCGGCGCAGTCGGCCCGTCCGGGTCCGGCCGCACCTCGGCCGGCCGCCCCCAAGCCTCCCGCGGCGCAGACGCCCGCGGCTCCGGCGGCTCCCGCCGCTCCCGCCGCCTCGTCGGCCCCCGCGCCGGCGGCCTCCGGTCCGCGCCCGACGCCGGGCCCCAAGCCCGCGCCGCGTCCGGCCCCGGCCGCCCCGGAGTTCACCGCTCCGCCGGCCGCTCCGGCCGCCCCCGCCGCTCCGGCCCAGTCGTCCGGCCCGCGGCCGGCCTCCCAGGGTCCGCGCCCCGGCGCGCCCCGTCCCGGTGGCCGTCCCGCGCCCGGTCAGGACCGTGGCGACCGCGGTGACCGCGGTGACCGCGGCCAGCGTCCGGCCGCCGCTCAGGGGCCGCGCCCCGGTGGCGCAGGCGCCCCGCGTCCGGGCGGTGCCCGTCCCTCGGGTCCGCGTCCGGGCAACAACCCCTTCACCTCCGGCGGCAACGCCGGTATGGCGCGCCCGCAGGCGCCCCGTCCGCAGGGCGCTCCGCGTCCCGGCGGCCCCGGTGGCGCTCCCGGCGCCGGTCCCCGTCCGCAGGGCCCCGGTGGCCAGGGCGGCGGTCCTCGTCCGCAGTCTCCCGGCGGCGCCCGTCCGTCTCCGGGCGGCATGCCCCGCCCGCAGGGCGCAGGCCCCGGCGGTCCGCGTCCCGGCGGCCCGCGTCCCAACCCCGGCATGATGCCGCAGCGTCCCGCTGCCGGCCCGCGTCCCGGCGGTGGCCCCGGCGGCCGCGGTCCGGGCGGCGGCGGTGCCGGTCGTCCCGGCGGCGGCGGTCGTCCCGGTGGCGGCGGCTTCGCAGGTCGTCCGGCCGGTCCCGGCGGCGGCGCCCGTCCCGGTGGCGGCGGCGGCTTCGCCGGTCGTCCCGGTGGCGGTGGCCCCGGCGGCGGTGGCGGCTTCGGCGGCGGCGGTGGCCGTCCCGGTTTCGGCGGTCGTCCCGGCGGTCCCGGTGGCCGTGGTGGCACGCAGGGCGCCTTCGGTCGTCCCGGCGGTCCCGCGCGTCGTGGTCGCAAGTCGAAGCGTCAGAGGCGCCAGGAGTACGAGGCCATGCAGGCCCCGTCGGTCGGCGGTGTGATGCTGCCTCGCGGCAACGGCGAGACCATTCGCCTGTCGCGCGGTGCGTCGCTCACCGACTTCGCCGAGAAGATCAACGCCAACCCGGCGTCGCTCGTCGCGGTGATGATGAACCTCGGCGAGATGGTCACGGCCACGCAGTCCGTCTCCGACGCGACCCTCGAGGTCCTCGCCGGCGAGATGAACTACACGATCCAGATCGTCAGCCCCGAGGAGGAGGACCGCGAGCTGCTCGAGTCCTTCGACATCGAGTTCGGCGAGGACGAGGGCGACGAGGAGGACCTGGTGGTCCGTCCGCCGGTCGTCACCGTCATGGGTCACGTCGACCACGGTAAGACCCGACTGCTCGACGCCATCCGCAAGACGAACGTCATCGCGGGCGAGGCCGGCGGCATCACCCAGCACATCGGTGCCTACCAGGTCGCGACCGAGGTCAACGAAGAAGAGCGCAAGATCACCTTCATCGACACCCCGGGTCACGAGGCGTTCACCGCCATGCGTGCCCGTGGTGCGAAGTCGACCGACATCGCGATCCTGGTCGTCGCGGCCAACGACGGCGTCATGCCGCAGACGGTCGAGGCGCTCAACCACGCCAAGGCGGCCGAGGTCCCGATCGTCGTCGCGGTCAACAAGATCGACGTCGAGGGCGCCGACCCGACCAAGGTGCGCGGTCAGCTCACCGAGTTCGGTTTGGTGGCCGAGGAGTACGGCGGCGACACGATGTTCGTCGACATCTCCGCCAAGCAGGGTCTGAACATCGACTCGCTGCTGGAAGCCGTGATCCTCACGGCCGACGCCTCGCTCGACCTGCGGGCCAACCCCAGCCAGGACGCGCAGGGCATCTCGATCGAGTCCCGTCTCGACCGCGGCCGTGGTGCCGTGGCGACGGTCCTCGTCCAGCGAGGCACGCTGCGGGTCGGCGACACGATGGTCGTGGGCGACGCCTACGGTCGTGTGCGCGCCATGCTCGACGACAACGGCAACAACGTCGCCGAGGCCGGCCCGTCGACGCCGGTCCAGGTCCTGGGCCTGACCAACGTCCCGGGTGCGGGCGACAACTTCCTCGTCGTCGACGAGGACCGCACCGCCCGTCAGATCGCCGAGAAGCGTGCCGCCCGCGAGCGGAACGCCGCCTTCGCCAAGCGGACGCGCAGGTTCTCCCTGGAGAACCTGGACGCCGCCCTGAAGGCCGGCGAGGTCCAGCAGCTGAACCTGATCATCAAGGGTGACGCTTCCGGTTCGGTGGAGGCTCTCGAGTCCTCGCTGCTCCAGCTGGACGTCGGCGAAGAGGTCGACATCCGCGTCCTGCACCGCGGCGTCGGTGCGGTCACGGAGTCGGACATCGACCTGGCCATGGGCTCGGACGCCATCGTCATCGGCTTCAACGTCCGTGCGGCGGGCCGCGCGGCGCAGATGGCCGAGCGCGAAGGCGTCGACGTCCGGTACTACTCGGTCATCTACCAGGCGATCGAGGAGATCGAGGCGGCCCTGAAGGGCATGCTGAAGCCGGAGTACGAGGAGGTCGAGCTCGGCACGGCGGAGATCCGCGAGATCTTCAAGTCGTCCAAGCTGGGCAACATCGCCGGTGTCCTGGTCCGGTCGGGCGAGGTCAAGCGCAACACCAAGGCGCGCCTCATCCGCGACGGCAAGGTCATCGCGGAGAACCTCAACATCGAGGGCCTGCGTCGCTTCAAGGACGACGTCACCGAGATCCGCGAAGGCTACGAGGGCGGTATCAACCTCGGAAACTTCAACGACATCAAGATCGACGACGTCATCGCGACGTACGAGATGCGGGAGAAGCCGAGGGCGTAAGCGCCCAAGGTCCGTACCGGCCGGCGGGGGATCGTTCCCCGCCGGCCGGTACGGCGTCCGGCGGACGCATGAGCGAGGCGAAACTCCGTCGAGCCACCGCCAGGATCGTTGTACCGTTCGTGATGTCCCTGTCCCATGGGCGGGCGGGGCCATCGATCCCGTACCGGCGGGTGAACCGGTTACACATGTACGTGGGGACTCTGTCCTTCGACCTCCTCCTCGGCGACGTACGGTCGCTCAAGGAGAAGCGCTCCGTCGTCCGTCCGATCGTCGCCGAGCTCCAGCGCAAGTTCGCGGTGAGCGCGGCCGAGGTGGACGACCAGGACCTCCACCGCAGGACCAAGATCGGTCTCGCCGTGGTCTCCGGTGACGCGGAGCATCTGACCGATGTGCTGGACCGGTGCGAACGGCTGGTCGCCGGACGCCCCGAAGTGGAGCTGCTGTCGGTCAGACGCCGCTTCCACGGCGAAGACGACTGACCGACCACAGAACGCAAGAGAAGAAAGAACGGGAGACGGACCAGTGGCCGACAACGCGCGTGCCAAGAGGCTGGCGGACCTCATCCAGCAGGTGGTGGCCCAGAAGCTGCAGCGCGGGATCAAGGACCCGCGGCTCGGCTCCCACGTCACCATCACGGACACCCGGGTGACGGGTGACCTCAGGGAGGCGACGGTCTTCTACACGGTGTACGGGGACGACGAGGAGCGGGCGGCCGCGGCCGCCGGGCTGGAGAGCGCCAAGGGCATCCTGCGCTCCGAGGTGGGCCGCGCGGCCGGCGTGAAGTTCACGCCGACGCTGGCCTTCGTCGCCGACGCCCTGCCGGACAACGCCCGCACCATCGACGACCTCCTCGACAAGGCGCGGGCCGCCGACGAGAAGGTCCGCGAGGTGTCCGCGGGCGCCGGATACGCGGGCGACGCCGACCCGTACAAGAAGCCCGGTGACGAGGACGAGACGGACGACTCCGCCTGATGAACCGCAAGCAGACCCCGCCCGACGGCCTTGTCATCGTCGACAAGCCGTCGGGCTTCACTTCGCACGACGTCGTGGCCAAGATGCGGGGGATCGCCAAGACCCGCCGGGTCGGCCACGCCGGCACGCTCGACCCGATGGCGACGGGCGTCCTCGTCCTCGGCATCGAGCGGGCGACGAAGCTTCTCGGGCACCTGGCGCTCACCGAGAAGGAGTACCTGGGCACGATCCGGCTGGGCCAGACGACCCTGACCGACGACGCGGAGGGCGAGATCACGGGGTCCACGGACGCCTCGAAGGTCACCCGGGACGCGATCGACGCCGGCGTCGCCAAACTGAGCGGCGCCATCATGCAGGTGCCGTCCAAGGTCAGCGCCATCAAGATCGACGGCGTGCGCTCCTACAAGCGGGCCCGCGACGGCGAGGACTTCGAGATCCCGGCCCGCCCGGTCACCGTCTCCTCCTTCTCCGTGTACGACGTCCGCGACGCGGTCGCCGAGGACGGCACCCCGGTGCTGGACCTGGTCGTGTCCGTCGTCTGCTCCTCGGGCACCTACATCCGGGCCCTGGCCCGCGACCTGGGCGCGGACCTCGGCGTCGGCGGCCACCTGACCGCCCTGCGCCGCACCCGCGTCGGCCCCTACAAGCTGGACTCGGCGAAGACGCTCGACCAGCTCCAGCAGGAGCTGAGCGTGATGCCGATCGCCGAGGCGGCGACCGCCGCGTTCCCCCGCTGGGACGTGGACGCCAAGCGGGCCCAGTTGCTCACCAACGGCGTGCGCCTGGAGATGCCCGAGGCGTACGCCGGTTCGGGCGCCGTGGCCGTCTTCGACCCCGAGGGCCGGTTCCTGGCCCTGGTCGAGGAGCAGAAGGGCAAGGCGAAGAGCCTGGCCGTGTTCGGCTGAGCGGCGCCGGACGCCTCGCGTCGCGTGGTGTCCGTGGAGCGGCGAACACGGGGTGGTGCTGCGCCGCCGCTCCACGGTCCCCCCTCGGTTCCCCCACCCCTAGGGTGTATCCAGCGGCCCCCGTTCATTCACCCGTCCGGGCAGGCGCTCGGAGTGAACCGAGGGAGTGCAGGGGGGCGCGTTCGCTCCGTGATCTGTCCCGCTGATCATCCCGCCCCTACCGTCGGACGCAGGGCACGCGGGCGCGGCGGGAGGTACGGCGATGGCGGGACGAGGCCCGCGGACAGCGCGGCAGGACGCACTGCGGGACGTGACCCGCAACCGCCCGGCGGATCCCCCGGGCCGCCAGGACCCCCGGCGTCCCGCGGACGCCCCGGGTGCCCGGGACGCGGACCCCGCCGCCGACCTCGCCTGTGACGCCGACGTCTCGCTCGTCCGGATCCGTGACCTCGCCGGCCGGCCGCGCGGCACCGGGTTCGTCGCCGACCACGACGGCACGGTCGTCACCAGCCACGAGGCGGTCGACGGCCTGACCCGTCTCGTCCTGTCCGCCGCGGGCGACCGCAGCTGCGTCGTGAGCGCCGATGCGGTCACCCCTCTGCCGGAACTCGACCTGGCACTCGTGCGCACCGAGGGCCTCGGCGGGGTCCCGCTGCCGGTGACCGTGCGGGACGGCGTCGAGACCGGCCGGTACGTCCGGCTGGCCGCGGGCTGCTGGCGCGAGGCCCGGGTCCTGGCCGAGACGTCCGTGACGTACACGGCGACGGACCGCTTCCACCCCCTCGACGACGCTCTGGAGCTGGCGATCGGCACGGCGGGACGGGACGCGCTCCGGCTCGGCGGGGGCGCGGCCGGCGGGCCGGTCCTCGACGCCGCGACCGGCGCGGTCGTCGCCGTCCTCGGCACCGCCCTCCGGTCCGGCCACCGGGACGCCGGCTTCGCGGTGCCGCTGCGCCCCCGGATCCCGACGGCCGACGCCCCTCCGGCGATCGACGGCCTCCCGCCGACCGGGGACCCGCCGACGGGCGACGACCACCCTGCGGGCCCGCCGCCGAGCGACCACGTGAGCGACGAGGGAGCGAGGAGCGCGCCCCCGGCGGGAGCGGACGAGGCGGGCGCGGGCGCCGCTCGCGGTGGTGGTGAAGACGACGGTCGCGCGGTGGCGGAACCCGGGTCGTGGGCGGCGGCGGCCCGGGCCGGAACTCCTGCCGACGGGCCGCTGGCCGAGCTGCTCGCGCGCAACGCGGCCACGGTGCCCGCCTACGGCGCCGACCTCAACCTGGCCGGTCTCCTCGAACTCACGGCCACGTCGGTGGCTTCGGACGGCCCGCCCGGAGCCCTGCCCGGCCCCTGCGGCCGTACCGCGACCGACTCCTCCGCGGCCGTCGCGGAACCGATCGAACGCGCCGCCCCGGCACGGGAGTTCGACGCCTTCGCGACGGGTCCCGCGGCCGTCCTCGGCCTCGTCGGCGCGCCGGGCAGCGGCCGTACGACGGAACTCGCCGCCCTCGCCGCGCGCCGCGCCCGGGGCCCTCGGCCGGCCCCCACCCTGTGGCTGCGCGGCGCCGATCTCAGGGCCGGGGACGACTCCCTCGCCGACGCGGCACGCCGCGCGCTGAGCCGCGCGGCGCGCATCGTGGCCGCCTCGGGCTGCCGACCGACGGCCGTTCCGGGGCGCGGGGCGGCGGCCGATCCGTCCGTCGCGGCCGGAGTGTCCGGGGCGTCCGGCCCCGGCGACCTGGGTGATGTCACCCCCGAGCGGCTCGCCCGGCTCGCCGGGGCCGTGGGACGCCCCCTGCTGCTGCTCCTCGACGGGCCCGAGGAGATGCCCCCGGTCCTCGCGCACCGGCTCGGCGAGTGGACCGAGGGCACGGCCGCATGGCTGCGGGAGACGGGTACGCGGCTGGTGGTGGCCTGTCGGGCGGAGTACTGGGAACGGGCCGGCGCGGAGTTCCCGCCCGAGCTGCTGCACGGGACCACGGCGGCCGGGGACCCGCTGCCGCCCTGCGTCCGCCTGGGCGATCTCACCCCCGACGAGGCGCGGGCGGCCCGCGCCCGCCACTCCCTGCCCGAGGGCGCGCTCGCCGCCCCCGACGACCGGCACCCCCTCACCCTGCGCCTCCTCGCCGAGGTGTGCGCGGCCCTCCCCGGACCGCAGGCCCCGGCGCCGGTCGACCGCGACGACGTCCTGTCCGCGTACCTCGACCTGATGTGCCTGCGGGTCGCGGTGCGCCTCGCCGCCGGGAACGGGGTGCGCGGCACCGCCGTACGCCGTCTCGCGGCGAAGGTCTCCGGCCAGGTCCACGAAGCCGCCCGCCGCAGTCTCGGGCCCGGCCAGGGCGAACTGGACCGGGCGTCGTTCGAGGCGGTCTTCCCCTGGGGCCAGGCGCCGGCCCGGCTCGGCGGCGGCGTCGGCTGGGCGTCCGCCGTGCTCGCCGAGGGCCTCCTCGTGCCCGCGGGCGGCGGCTACCGCTTCGCCCACGAGGAACTCGCCGACTGGATCCAGGGCATCCACCTCGACCTGGACGAGGCCCTGCGCGCCCTGGTCCACCGCCGTCGCGCGCCCGGCGGGGGGCATCCGCTGCCCGTCCCGCACCACCGGGTCGGTCCCGTCGTGCAGGCCCTGCTGCTCCTCGCCCGCCAGCAGGGCGCGCACCGACTCGCCCTGCGGCTGCGCGAGTTGGTCCACGCCCTGGACGCCGACCCGCAGTCGTGGTGGGCCGCCCGGCTGCTCACCGAGACCCTGCGGCGCGTCCCGGACGCGACGCCCTACACGGGTGTGCTGCGGCTGCTGGCGGACCTGATCGGCGCGGGGGCCCGGACCGACGGACGGTTCGTGGACTTCGGTCCCGCGTTCTGGACCGAGCTCGCCCTGCCCACCGACGCCCGCCTCGACCTGCTCCGCCGTCTGGTCGTCGCCGACGGCGCCCCGCACGAAGCGGACGGGCCCCGCTACCTCGACGCCGTCGCCCGGCTCCTGGCCGCAGAACCCAGCGCCGTACAGCCGTGCCTGACCGACTGGTTCGACGACGAGCGGCCGCTGCCCGCGACCCCGCACGCCACCGTGGCGACGGCGGCGCAGGCGCTGCTGCACACCCACCGGCACCGCGCGCTGGACGACCTCACGGAGGCCCTCGTCGACCGGGCGCATCCCCGCGCCGACGAGCTGCTCGCCGTGCTCGCGGAGGAGGAGCCGTCCGCGCTGTGCCGGGCCGTCGACCGCTGGTCCCACGACGAGCGGCAGGCCCGGCGGGTGGCGGCGATCACGTACGCCCTGCGCGCCGCCCCGCACGTCCGGACGGACGCGGACCGCCGGCTGCTGCGCTACGCGGCCCTCGTCCTGCTGGCCCGCCCCGCCGACCGCGCCCTGGACGGGGGCGCGCTCGCCCTTCTCGTCCGGGACCCCGATACCCGTGCCCGGCACCTCCCGCAGGCCCTGGAGCTGTTCACGGCAGGGGACCCGCAGCTGCCGCCGAGCGCGCTGCTCCCCGCCCTGGGCACCCACCCCGAGCCGGTCCTGGACGTCTTCCGCTCCCGGCTGCGCGGCCCCGGCCGGGCGGACACCGGCAGCGTCCTGCGCGCCCTCGCCGACGTCACCCCGCCCGCCCTGGCCCAGCGCGTCGCGGCCCTGGTCCGGGAGACGGTGGAGCGGCGACCGGAGGCCGCCGGGCAGGTGGCCGCGTACGTCGACCGGCGTCTCGACCAGGGCCCCGCCGCCCGCGCGGTGCTGCTGCCGCTGGTCACGGGGCTGCTGGACGCGGGCGGGCCCGAGCAGGTGCGGGCCGCGCTGGCCGGTGTGCTGGCCGCGCCGGGCGCGCCGGAGTCCCGCCCCCTGCGGGACGAACTGCTGGAGCGTCTCCTCGCCCGCGAACGCGACCCGGAGGTCCTGGACGCCGTGCTGCACGGGGCCGCCGGGCGCGGCGGCGAGGAGCTGCGGGCCCTCGTCCACCGCACCGGCCTCCTGCTGGTCCGCACGCCCGACGGCGCGACCCGCTTCGACCGCGGACTGGTCGAGCTGGCCCGGCACGTCCCGGGCTTCGCCGCACAGGTGGTGGACTGGCTCACGGACGCGCCGGGGGAGTGGGCGGCGGTCGTCGGCCCCAGCGCCCGCCGGACGATCGAGAACCTGGCGGGGATGCGGGTGCCCGCGTGACGCGTCGTCCACGTGACGCGTCGTCCGCGTGGCCCGACTCACGTGGGTCGGGTCACAGCCCCCATGCCGATGCGGGCCGGGGGCACCCGGCATGGCACCCTTAGTCCTGCGTAAGAGGCAAGGGTAGATACGGACACGGGTTCGAGGAGCGGTCACAGTGCAGCGCTGGCGTGGCTTGGAGGACATCCCCGAGGACTGGGGACGCAGCGTCGTCACCATCGGTTCCTACGACGGGGTCCACCGCGGGCACCAGCTGATCATCCGGCATGCCGTGGACCGCGCCCGTGACCTGGGCGTTCCCGCCGTCGTCGTCACCTTCGACCCGCACCCCAGCGAGGTCGTCCGCCCCGGCAGCCACCCGCCGCTGCTCGCCCCGCACCACCGCCGCGCCGAGCTGATGGCCGAACTGGGTGTGGACGCGCTGCTGATCCTTCCCTTCACCACGGAGTTCTCGAAGCTGTCCCCGGCGGACTTCGTGGTCAAGGTCCTGGTCGACAAGCTGCACGCCAAGGCGGTCGTCGAGGGCCCCAACTTCCGCTTCGGCCACAAGGCGGCGGGCAACGTCGAGTTCCTCACCGGGCAGGGCAAGGTCTACGACTTCGAGGTCGAGGTCGTCGACCTGGTGCTGTGCGGCGAGGCGGGCGGCGGGCAGCCGTTCTCCTCGACACTGACCCGGCGGCTGGTCGCCGAGGGCGACGTCGCGGGCGCCGCGGAGATCCTCGGCCGCCCGCACCGGGTGGAGGGGATCGTGGTGCGCGGGGCGCAGCGGGGCCGGGAACTCGGTTTCCCGACCGCCAACGTCGAGACCCTGCCGCACACCGCGATCCCGGCGGACGGCGTCTACGCGGGCTGGCTGCACGCGAACGGCGAGGCGATGCCGGCCGCCATCTCCGTCGGCACCAACCCGCAGTTCGACGGCACCGAGCGCACCGTGGAGGCGTACGCCATCGACCGCGTCGGCCTCGACCTCTACGGTCTGCACGTCGCCGTCGACTTCCTCGCCTTCGTGCGCGGCCAGGCGAAGTTCGATTCGCTGGACGGCCTGTTGGTGCAGATGGCCGAGGACGTGCAGCGCTGCAGGGAGCTGGTGGCGGCGCGGTAGCCGCCCGGCCCTCCCCGTGAACGCCGAAGGGCGGCCGGCGTCCCAGGACACCGGCCGCCCTTCGGCGTTCTCACTGCTGCGGAGGCTGCCCGGGCTGGGGGGCCTGCGGGTAGCCGTAGCCGGCCGGGGGATACCCCGGGTTGTGCTGCTGCTGCTGCTGCGGCGGCTGCGGCTGGGCGTACGGATCCTGCCCCGGCTGCGGCTGCGGCTGCGGCTGCTGCGGATACGGCTGACCCGGCGGCTGCTGCGGATACGGCTGGCCCTGGGGCTGCCCCTGCTGCGGGGGATACGGCTGCCCGGGGCCGGGCTGGGGCGCCTGCGGGTACGGCTGCCCGGCCTGCGGCGGATAGGGCTGCCCGGGCACCGGCTGGCCCGGCATCTGCTGGCCCGGCATCGGCGGGGCGGCCACCGGCGGCGGGTTGCCGTCGCTGGTCCACAGGCCCTGGCGCTGCTGGTGGCGGATGAAGTCCTCGGCGACCATCGCCGTGAGGTTGAAGTACGCCTCCCGGACCTTGGGCCGCATCATGTCGAGGTCGACCTCGGCGCCCGCGGCCAGGTGCTCGTCGAACGGCACGACGACGACACCGCGGCAGCGGGTCTCGAAGTGCGACACGATGTCGTCCACCTTGATCATCTTGCCGGTCTCGCGCACCCCGGAAATGACGGTGATGGACCGGGAGACGAGCTCGGCGTATCCGTGCGCGGACAGCCAGTCGAGCGTCGTGCTGGCGCTGCTCGCACCGTCCACGGACGGCGTGGAGATGATGATCAGCTGGTCGGCGAGGTCGAGCACCCCGCGCATGGCGCTGTACAGCAGGCCGGTGCCGGAGTCGGTGAGGATGATCGGGTACTGGTTGCCGAGCACGTCGATCGCGCGCCGGTAGTCCTCGTCGTTGAAGGTCGTGGACACGGCCGGGTCGACGTCGTTGGCGATGATCTCCAGGCCCGACGGCGCCTGCGAGGTGAACCGCCGGATGTCCATGTACGAGTTGAGGTACGGGATCGCCTGGACGAGGTCACGGATCGTCGCCCCGGTCTCGCGCCGCACCCGGCGGCCGAGCGTGCCGGCGTCCGGGTTGGCGTCGATCGCGAGGATCTTGTCCTGGCGTTCGGTGGCGAGCGTGGAGCCGAGCGCGGTGGTGGTCGTCGTCTTGCCCACGCCGCCCTTGAGGCTGATGACGGCGATGCGGTAGCAGGACAGCACCGGCGTGCGGATCAGCTCCAGCTTGCGCTGCCGCTCGGCCTCCTCCTTCTTGCCGCCGAGCTTGAACCGGGAGGAAGCGGCGGCGGGCCGTCCGCTCTTCGCCTTCTGCCGCTTGTTGTTGAGCAGCCGGTCCGAGGACAGCTCCACGGCGGCCGTGTAACCCAGCGGCGCCGCGCCGGGGTTGACCGGCTGCCGCTGGTCGTGCTGGATCGGCTGCGGCCAGGCGGCCCCGGCCCGGGGGTCGACGGGCTGCTGGACCTGCTGGGGCGGTTGCGGGTGCTGCGCCGCGTCGGGAGCGGGGGCCTGGGGTGCCTGGGCGGCGTGCGGTGCGTGGGGCTGGGGCTGGGGAGGCTGCCCGGGGAAGTCCTGGGGCGCACCCTGCGGGAAACCCTGGGAGTCGGCCGCCGGGGGCTGCTGTCCCTCCGTCTGCTGGGGGACGCCCGGCTGCGGGAAGCCGGGGTGCGCCTGGGGGGCTTGCGGCTGCTGGGGCTGCGGTGCCGGGGGCTGCGGGAAGCCGTAGCCGGAGGCGGCGGCAGGCGGCGCGTCGGCGGGGTGCGGGAAGCCGTAGCCGGCGGGGGCCTGGGCCTGCGCGTCGGCGGGCGGTCGGGGCGCCGGGGCGGCCGGTTGCGGCGCGGGGGCGGGTGCCGTGTGCTGCTGCGGGAAGCCGTAACCGCCTGCCGCGGGCGGCGCGTCGGCGGGGTGCGGGAAGCCGTGACCGGCGGGCGGCTGGGGTGCCGGGGCGGCCGGTTGCGCCTGCGGGGCGGGCGCCGGAGTGCCACCGGGGTGCGGGAAGCCGTAACCCGGCTGCGGGACGGGCGGCTGCTGGGCCGCCGGGGCGGGAGCGGGGGGCTGCGGGAAGCCGTGGCCCGGCTGCGGTGCGGCCGGGGCGGGCTCCGGGGGCGGCGGGGTCCAGCCGACCGGCGCGGGCGGAGCCGCCTGCGGCTGCACGGGCGGCTGAACGGGCTGCTGCTGGACCGGCGCGGAGGGCGCGGCAGCGTGCGGCGCGGCATCGCCGGGCTGCGGCTGGGCCGGCCACTGGGCCGCCGGCGCGGGCGCCGCGGGCTGGTACGACGGCGGCAGCGGGGGCAGCTCGCCCTGCGGGGCAGGCGGAGGAGTCCAGGCGGGCTGGGCCGGGGGAGCGGCACTCTGGGACGCGGCGCCCTGCGGCTCGGCGGGGCCCGCGGGGACGGCGTCCGAGGGCTCCTCGGCGGCGGAGCCGTCCTGCGGGACGGCGTCCGCGAAGTCGGCGGGGCCGTCGGGTGCCGGGTCCGTCACGACGGCCCGGGCGTCCTGGACGGCGGCCTCGTCGCCCGAGGCCGCCTCGGAGACGCCTTCCCCGTCCGATGCGTCGGCGCCTTCGCCTGCCGCGCCGTCGGTCGGGACCTCGGCCTCGGCCTCGGTGCCGTCGTCGTCGGTGCCGGCGGCCCTGTAGGTGTCGGCTGTGGTGCTCGTGTCGGTGTCGGTGTCGGTGTCGGCGGTGGCGGTCGTCGCGTGGTCGACGTCCGACCCGCCCGCATGGGCGGCTGCGTCCGCCCCATCCGCGTCCCCGGACGGCACGGAGCTGTTCGAGGGGAACTCCGCGGCCTCGGCCCGCGGTTCCGCGGGCGGCTCGGGCTCGGCCTGCGCGGCGGCGGCGTGCTCCGCGATCTCCCGCTTGAGGGCGGCCGCGGAGAAGCGCATGGTCGCACCGCTCTCCAGGTCCCCGGCTCCGGGACCGTCGTCCTCGTCACCCGCCGAAGCCCCCGCGGCTCCCCACGGGGCGTCGGCCCGCTGCTGGGGGTGCTGCGTCTGCGGCTGGGACTGCGGCTCGAACCCGCTGCCCTCCGGAAGGTTCGGCACCGCGACCGACCCCGCGCCGGGCGGCACGGCGGGAGCGGCAGGGGCGGGCGGCGCGGGCGGACCGGGCGGAGCCACCGGAGTGACCGGCGCGCCCGGCGCGGCCAGGGGGAAACCCCCGTCCGCCACGGGCGGTGCGGCCGGGGCGAAGGGAGCCCCGGGCGCGGGCGCTGCCTGCGGTGGGGCCGGAGTGAACGGGGCTTCAGGCGTAGGCGCCGCGGTCGGTGCGGCCGGGGTGAACGGGGCTTCCGGCGCGGGCGGCGTGAACGGAGTCGCCGGCGCGGGCGGGGGGACCGGTGCTCCGGGCGTGCCCGTCGCCCCCGTGCCGGCTTGCGCGCCCGTCCCCGCCCCGGGCGCCCCCGGTGCCGCCCCCGGTGCCGGAGCCGGACCGCCGCCGGTGTTCTGCGTGTACCAGGCCGGCGGCGCGTAGTCGATGGTGAACTCGCCCGTCGCCTCGACGGACTCCGCGTCGGGCTGGTCATCGCCGGGTGTGGCCCAGCCCCCGCGGATCCCGTCCCGCTCGCTGCTCACAATTCCTCCTGGTGTGGTCGAGCACCCTCATGCCGTGCCGGGGCGACCGTTCGCTTGTCGTGCTTGAGTGGTTCGAGGCCGTCTGACGTCGTCCGATGCGGCTTTCCCCCGGGAGACGCCGACGTCCACCCCACGGTTTCCGGCATCGCGCCCCGTACCAGCCTAATCATCAGACGGCCCGCCTCGGCAGGCCCGCCCACCCCTCAGCATCAGTCCACCACGTCACGCGGCTCCCGAAGGGGTCGCGTACGCGCTTCAGGGCACACGGCAAATCAGCCATAACGCCCGAAGTGCCGCACGAGCGACCGGAGGAGGCGCCGCGTCAGTCCATCCGTCTCGGTGTGCCCAGCAACCCGATCTCCGCATCCGTGGGTTGCGTCATCACGTACTGCCGGTCGCGGTCGGCGCACCACAGGGTGAACCCGTCGGCGAGCGTGGGCAGCGCCTCCACGTCCCCGCGGGGCAGCGACAGCGTGCGGCCCAGTTCCACGGCCTCGTCCGGCGAGATGCGCTGCACGCCGACGAGCCGGGCCTGCCGGACCAGCCGCGGGGCGACCGGACTGAGATACGGCAGCAGCGTCAGCACCGACTGCCAGGGCCCCGAGGTGACCCGGCCGCGCGGCGGGCGCATCCCGCAGTCCCGCACCACCAGCACGGGCGTGCCCGCCGAGGCGCCCTGCGGGGGCACCCGGCCGACCTCGTACACGGCGAGCCCGTTCTGCCCGCCGCCCATCGCGTGCACCATCTGCACCCAGGCCTGCGGCCGTCCCGTCTCCACGGCCACCCGGGCCCCGGTGGCCGCCGTCCTCAGCGCGAGTACCTGCGCGGTCCAGAGCCCGCCGATCAGGACGACGTCGTACGGCGTGGGCCGGTTGATCCCCAGCACGGCAGGCCGGCCCTCGGCGCCGACGCCGATGACGACGCCGTCGTCCCCGATGGGCAGCGCGAGCGCGGCGAGTTGGTCCGCGGACACCGTGTGACGTCCGTGCCGCGGCCCGCGCAGGCCGAAGCCGCTGCGCGGTGAGCGGCGTCCGGGCCGGCCGGCGGACGGCTCCGGTTCGCCGGAGGCTCCGTGGGTCGTCGTCACCGTCACCGGGCACCTCCGAGCGGCAGCGTCGCGAGCATGCCGGGCACCTGCTCCCGGTCGAGGCGGGCGAGTCCGGCGCCGGTGTGCCGGGCCGCGCCCTGCACCGCCCGCCGGGCCGCCACGAGTTCGTCGTCGCTGCGGCCGGTCACCCGGATGTGCCCGGACAGGGACACCTCCTGCCGGTCACCGCGCGCGAGCGTGATGCTGAACGTGGTGGCGAGCGCGGGAACGGCCGTGACCAGGGCGACGAACTGGGGGAGCGAGGGGCCTTCGCCGCCCAGCGCGGGCCAACGGCGCAACCAGTACGTGGTGTGGCGGCGGTTGTCGCAGCGCCAGCTGCGGCCGGTCTCCTCGGTCCGCCGCTCCACCGTCCCGGTCCGCCCGGCCTCCGCCGTCACCAGCGGGTTGGCGCAGGCGGACGTGGCGAAGGCGGTCGTCAGCTCCTCCTCGTCGAGGACGGTCGCCCGGAATCCGGCTCCGGTCAGCCGGCTCGCGAGGTGGTCCACCGCCCGTACGACGCACTTCTGCGCCCCGACCGCGCCGCCACCGCGGACGGCCACGGCCTCCGGGCACAGCTCCGGATCCAGCTTCAGGGCGATCCAGGTGATGCGCACCGCGGGCGCCCCTGTCTGCTCCTGCAGGGGCGCGTAGTTGGCCACGGCCACGGACTGCGGGGGCAGGTGCAGGGCGGGCGCCGGCTGGGTGTGCAGCACGATCTGCGCGGACTCCAGCCGGATCCCGTCCACCTCCAGGGCGTCCCGCACCAGGGCGAGCGGCAGTGGCTGACGGCCGCGCTCGGCCCGCAGCGCGGTCGTGTCCGCCTCCACCTGAAGGACGGCGGTGACGAACGTGCCGTCCCCGACGATCCCCACGGGCCGCCGGTCACGGCCGCCGTACGCGTACGTCCGCAGCCCGGGATCGCATTCCACGGCGGGCCCGAACCCCGGTTCCGTCCCGGGCGGTATCTCCAGCCGTGCCGCCAGCCGCCGTCGGGACCTCAACTCCCGTGCCGTGGCCAGCCACTGCGGAAGCGAGCGGCCGCGACGGCGCACGAAGGCGAGGGCGACCAGCAGGGCGGCGACGACCGCCGCGGCCACGAGCGCCACCGGACCGCTCACCCAGCCGACGAGCAGGACGGCGGCCGCGATCTCCAGCAGGACGAGGCGTTGCAACCGGAATGCCCCGCCCTGTCCCGCACGGGTCCTGAGGTGCGGTGCGCCCGGCGCCGCCGACCGCGCGGTCCGCTCGGGCGGCCGCTGACCGGTCGACGAGGATCCCCCTGTCCGCGACCGGCCGACGGAGCGCGCGCCCGTTCCCGAAACCCTCACTCCGTCCCCCCGTTCCGCTCACGAACCGTCCGTGTTCCAGCACCGCACAGGGCGCTCGACGGCCCGGGAACCCTACCCGCTCCCCACGTTCCCATGGTTATTGGGCATAGTAGGTGGCCGCTCCGACATCGGAGACGGGAGCCGGCCGACCGCGCCGAGGATCACGCGGATCGGCCGGAACACGGGGAGAGACGGGCACAGATGGCATCTCGGCGGGACCAGCTCAACGCCTACACCTTCGCGAAGCGCCGGATGCTCGCGGCCTTCCTCCAGTCGTCGCCCGACGGCTCGGAGGAAGGGGCGCCGCGGCCGTTGCGCTCGATCCTGCCCGGCATCGTCGTCGGGGTGCTCGTCATGGCCGTCTTCGGGGCCTGGGGCATGTTCCGGCCGACCGCGCCGAAGGGCTGGGACACGCCCAACGCCAAGGTGATCGTCGCGAGCAAGTCGACCACCCGCTATGTGGTGCTGCGGACCGGCGACGAGGTCCAGCTGCACCCGGTCCTCAACATGGCCTCCGCCAGACTCCTCCTCGAGGAGGGGCAGGGCCAGGTGGTGACCGTCTCGGAGTCCGTCCTCGACAGCGGCGACATCCCGCACGGCGTCACCGTGGGCATCCCGTACGCCCCCGACCGGTTGCCCGCGGCGTCCGAGGCGGGCAAGGCGAAGCGCTGGGCGGTCTGCGAGCGGCCGGGCGCGGGAGGCGGGAACTCCGTCCAGAAGGCGGCACTGGTCCTGGCCGCGCGCGAGAAGGACGCCACCGAGGGCGCGGGACGTCTGCGCGACGGCCAACTCCTCTATGTGGCCGACCCGGACGGCAGGCGCTACGTCGTGGACGCGGCCGGCACGGCGTACCCGGTGGGCAGGAACGACGAGTTGCTGCTGCGGGCGGTGGTCGGTTCCGGCCGGGAGCCCCAACGGGTGTCGGCGGAGTGGCTGGCGACCCTGCACCGGGGCGATCCGATCGCCTTCCCGGACATCCCCGGGCGGCCGGGCGAGGCGGCCGGGGCGCCGGGCCAACTGGACACGTCGGCCGACCGGGTCGGCATGGTGCTCAAGGCCTTCGACAACAACACCGAGCAGTACTACGTGGTGTTGCGCGGCCGCGTCGCCCCCGTCTCCGCCTTCGTCGCCCAACTGCTGCTGTTCAGCAAGGAACTGGCGCCCCTCGGCCAGGCCGGGCACGCCCGCGAGCTGAGCCCGGGCGCGATCGTGCCGGGCGAGGCGTTCGGCACGGAGCGCCGCTGGCCCACCGGTGACCCCGAGCCGGTCAACGAGGCGTCCGGGGCCGCCGGGAGCCGCAGCACCGTCTGCAGCGTGCTGCGCGGCGTCAACTCCGGCTCGGGCGCCACGACCCTGAGCACCTGGGCGGGCACGGACTTCCCGGCCAAGCTGCCCACCGGTTCCTCCAGCGCCTATGTGACGCCGGGCTCCGGCCAGCTCTACCGCCAGTTCCAGGGCGAGGCGACCCAGGCCGGCCCGGTCTTCCTCGTCACCGACACCGGCCTGCGCTACGTCCTGCAGTCCAACGGCGACAGCGCGACGGACGACGCGGGCATCGGCACCACCGCCGAGCAGCGCGCACAGCAGCAGAAGGAGGCCCAGCAGGCCCAGACCCTGCTGGGCTACAAGGACGTCGACCCGGCGCCGATCCCGGCCGCCTGGTCCGAGTTCCTGCCGACCGGCCCCCGTCTGTCGACCGCGGCGGCCCGCCAGCCGCAGGGCTCGTGAGGAGGGGACCGGCGGTGCGCCGAACGACGACGACCTCCCGGACGGCCCCGGCGCCGCGCACGGCCCGGACCCGGCCCACGCCCTTGGCGCCGCGCACGGCCCCGTTCCTGCGCACGGCCCCGTTCCTGCGCAGCGCTCTGGTGGCGACGACCGCGGCTCTCCTCACCACGGCCACGGTCCTCGCACCCCCCGCGTCGGCGGCGGACAAGCTGCCCTACTCGGACCAGTGCACGTTCCCCAACGGCGAGTACCCGGGCCGCCCCTGGGCCCTCCAGCGGGTCCTCCTGGACGAGTTGTGGAGCCGCTCCAAGGGCGAGGGCGTCCGCGTGGCCGTCATCGACACGGGCGTCGACGTGAAGAACCCGCAGCTCACCGAAGCGGTGGACGCGAAGGCCGGCCGCAACCTCCTCCCGAAGAACCTCAAGGACGACGACGGCGACCCGATCGAACGGGGCGCCGAGAACGGCACCACGGACACCGTCGGGCACGGCACCAAGGTGGCCGGCATCATCGCGGCCCGTCCCCTCGACGGCACCGGCTTCGTGGGGCTGGCCCCCGAGGCGACCATCATCCCGATCCAGCAGAACGACGCCGAGGGCCACGGCGACACCGACTCCCTGGCCGCGGCGATCCGCTACGCCGTGCAGGCGGGGGCCGGGGTCGTCAACATCTCCCAGGACACGTCCGACGCGGTCCGGCCGAGCTCCGACCTGGAGCTGGCCGTCGACGAGGCCCTGGACCGGAACGTCGTGGTCGTGGCGTCGGCGGGCAACGACGGCCTGGGCGGCAACGTCAAGGAGACCTACCCGGCGTCCTACGAGGGCGTCCTCGCGGTCGCCGCCTCGGACCGCAACAACGAACGCGCGTCCTTCTCCCAGTCCGGCGACTTCGTGGGCGTCGCCGCCCCCGGCGTCGACATCGTCTCCACGGTCCCCCAGGGCGGTCACTGCGCCGACAACGGTACGAGCTTCTCGGCGCCGTACGTGGCGGGCGTGGCGGCGCTGCTCAAGGCGCGGCACCCGGACTGGACCGCGCGCGAGATCGTCGCCCAGATCGAGCAGACCGCGGAGCGCACCGTCGCGGGCCACGATCGGCTCGTCGGCTGGGGCGTCGTCGACCCGGTCCGCGCCCTGACGGAGGACGACCGTCCCCTCGAGTCCCCGAGCCCCCGGGAAGGCATGGCCAGGGCCGAGGCCCCGAGCGCCGCGAAGTTCCACACCGGCGAGACCCCCGACGAACGCAACACCCGCCTCGCCACCTATGTCGTCGTCGCGGCGACGGCCCTGGTGGCGGGTCTGGGCGGCACGGCGGTGGCGATCCGCGACGCACGCAGACGGACGAGGAGGGCCGCGGGGGCGCGCCAGAGCGCAGCGGCCATGTCGCGGCGCGTCGGCGCGAGTTGAGGTGTGCAGAGGCCAACGATTTGTAGGATCATCGCAATCGCAAGGGACTTGTGATGCCGACGCGACGGGGGAGGGATGCGGCATGGGCGTGCCCGGAGCAGGCTCGGGGCAGGGAAGCGGCCCCGAGCTGAAGGTGTCCGCGCAGGACCTCACCAGACTCGCCGACGACCTCGATGACATGCAGGACCACCTCGACAAGCAGGTACAGCGCATGGACGCGGTCGTCGACGGCATCGAGGCGGGCTGGCGCGGTCCGGCGGCGTCGGCGTACCGCGACTTTCACCGGGCCGCCGCCGAGGACGCCGTACGCATCCGTGAAGTGATGAAGCTGCTGGAGGAGGCGGTCAGGCTGAGCCGTGACGGCTTCTCCCAGGACGACCTCGAGGTGCTCGCCCGGATGCGGCGGATCCAGGTCGACGTCGGGAGCGAGGTGGCGCGACTGTCGACGCCGAACACCGACGTGACCGCGCCGGCGCCGCGCAGCAGCCTCGACGACCTGTAGCCCTTCTCGAAACCGCAGTCGCCGAGACGAACACGGGGGAATCATGTCGACCGGCACCGCACCTGACGACGAGCCCATATCCGTATCCTTCGCCACGCTCGAGGAGCTGGCCGCCGACCTGGAGGACATCCTCAGGAAGCTCAACGGCAAGCTGGACGACCTCTACGACCGGGTCGTGCCCGTCGTGCTGTCCTGGCGGGGCGAGACCCGTGAGGTCTTCGTCGACAAACTCGACGAGTGGGACCGCTCCGCCCAGGACCTGCAAGCGGCCCAGAAGTGGTTGCACGAGTACGTGACCACCGGCCACGCCGATTACGCGGCCGCGCACCTCGCGGTGCTGCGAGGCTGGGGCGGTGCCTGATGGCCGAAGAGCGGCCCACGGACGAGGAGCGTGCACGGGAGCGGTCGGACGCCCGTACCCGCTCGCCCAAGACGGGCGGCGGCGGATTCGACGTACAACCGCAGCACGTGCACTACACCGCGCTGGTGGTGCGTGACGGGCAGTTCGACTACGACAAGGGCGCCAGGGCCCTCGTCGATGTGCTGAACCAGTACAGCCAGTCGGCCGGAACCGGCTGGGGCGCGGACTCCTTCGCGGCGGCGTACAGGTCGGTGAACGAGAAGTTCCTGGAGCTCTGGGCGAAGAGCGTGGTCTCCGTGGGCGGTGTGGCCGTCGGCCTGACGGACACGGCCAACAAGTACACCCAGGCCGACTGGTACGCCCGCAGGATGTACGGTCCGCCGCCCGTCGAGAAGCCGCCGCCGGTCGTCATCGAGAAGGAGCCGGGATACGGCCCGGTCAACGACATCAAGTGGTCCGGCACCGGTGAGGACGCGGACTCCTGGGACATCTCCGGAATCCTCGGCGAGGTCCCGGACTTCCTCGCCGACGTCGTCCGGCCCGCGATCGAGCACGGCCTCAACCTCGGCAAGATGCACGAGATCACCCCGGGAGCCAGGGACGAGGAGCTCAAGGGCATGGCCACGGCCTGGCGCGCGGTCGAGAAGGACGCGAAGGCGGCGTCGGACAACTTCAACGGCGCCATCAAGTTCATCACGAACAACAAGGGCAACGACGAGTGGCAGGGCGCGATGAAGGCGTTCTGCCAGACCATCTGGGGCACCACCGAGTGGGGCAGGACCTACGACGCCCAGATGAACAGGGTCTCCATGGGCCGCAGTTGGAAGACCAACCGCAACGTGGTGCCGGCGAAGCAGCGGCCCGTCATCGAGATCCTCCGCCAGACCGCGACCACCGTGCAGGAGACCCTCGACCATCTGGCCGCCGTCCGTCTCAAGACGGCGGAGACGACCACCCGGCTCGGCAAGGAAGCCGCGAAGGCGACGGTCAAGGACCTGACCACCGGCCTCGACCTGTTCGAGCTGACCCGGCTCGCGGCGACCATGGCGTTCGGCGAGATCGTGCTGACGTTCCGCTCGCACATGGACAAGGGGGCGGCCGACAGGGCGGTCGAGGAGTATCACCAGGCCTTCAGCGACGCCGCGACCAAGCTGAAGGCCTTGGAGCCCGAACTGAACGAGGCGCTGCTCAGCGTGCCGACGTTCCGTGCGGAGGCGGCGCGCGCCGAGGCGTACGGCGCGCGCACCCTGAACGACTTCAAGAAGGAACACAGCTGGCAGCGCACGGAGAGCCAGATTCCGTACAAGTACTCCATCGACCTGGCCACGGAGGAGGAGCTGAGCGGTGGGCACAGCATCGACAAACACGTCGGCCTGACGGACGCCCAGCTGACGCAACGGTTGCGGGACGAGGCGACCGGGTCGGGCAAGGTCGATATTCCCGCGGCTTCCTCCTTCACCGACCTGGAATCGGCGCAGTATTACACTCAGCACAATGTCCGAACAAATACGGCAGAAATCGACAAGTGGATTACGGGCCCGCCGCCTCCGGCACCGGGTGAAAAGAAGGACTTCTCCGTGGATGCGGTGCCCACGGGTCCTCTGGGGATTCCGGCCGTGACAGGGCGTACGGCGCCGGTGGTGAACGATCAGGCGACACCTCCGCAGGACGCTCACGGTGTGCTGACCGTCCTCAAATACGAACCGAACCAGGACCCGCCGTTCGTGGTGCTGACGTCCATGCCCCAGTGATGAGTGAGGAGACGACGATGGCCGAACCCGACGAGCGTTCGTGGTCCGATGCGATCGACATGTACGAGCGTCGGGCGACCATTGCCAAGGTGACGCGCAGGGAGCATGAGAACTGGGTGCTCGACCTGTCCACCCTGATGCACGGCGACACCCGCGACGCCCGCGGCTGGCGGACGGTGGACCTGTGGGAGGGCGAACTCGACAGGCTCGATGAACCGTCCTACCCCTTCGTCATGCCTCCGGAGGTCGTTGCGACGGCGGAGGCCTGGAAGCCTTACCTGCATGAGATCCCGCGTTCTCAGGCCGTGCGGTTCCTTGTGGCCCTTTCCACACCCTGGATCGATGTCACGAAGGAGCCGGATTTCGAGGAGCGCAGGGAGGGCCTTGAGGCGAAGGCGCGCGTCATCCTGTCGCGTTTCCCCGAAGGGTCACACTTCTATGCGAACACCGGGCACGGCAGCGACACCCGCGACTACTACGAGCGGGTTTCTCGGTGGTACTCCTTTTCTGTGCGCACCTTCGACTTCGGCTTGGTGCTCGTGTCGGAGACGGAAGTCGGGATGGTCTGGTCATTCCGCTGATGTGATGCGATCCGCCTGCCGCCCCGACCCTCCGTTCTGACCACGATGGAGAAGCCCCCTTGCGTACCCGTACCGCCACCTACCCCGACCGTGACACCGCCCAGTGGGCGACCCAGCACGTGGTCACCCGCAACGAACAGGTCGTCCACCGCTGGCTGGCACAGTCGACCCGGCAGCGGCTGGTGATCGAAGCGTCGTGGCCGTCCCGTGAGGAGCCCGTCGGGCGGGTCCTGCTGCAGGCGATGATGCTGGCGGGGCGCGACGCCGTCGACGTACGGGCCGCTCGGGTCGTCCTGCGCCGCGAGCCGGCCGCCGCGCACGGGTTCGCCGTGCACGCCACCTTTCCGGTCTATCTGTAGAGAACCCAGAGGCTGCCCACCGTGTCCTTGAGCCCCCTCGAACACGACCGCCGCTACGGCGAGCTGGACCAGGTGATCCGCGCCCACGCGGGCCAGCCGGCGGACGACACCCCCGACAGGCCGAGCCAGGCCCTGACCGCCTACCTGCGGCAGACCTGGCACACCCGCCCATGGGCGCTCGCCGTCGCCGAGCGGCAGCTGCGGGAGTACGCCGACAGCCCGCCCGGCCGACTCCGGATCCGCCTGGGCGAGTTCTACGCGATCCCGGACGTCGGTCTTCCCGAGGGTGAGATCCAGCAGTGGCTGTACCGCCTGGCCGATCACATCAAGCACAGCATCGAGCAGGGCGAGGTCCCGCCCCCGGCCGTTCCGGTCACCCACTGGGAGTGGCACGCCCGCTTCCCTGAACTGGGTCAGTTCCTCGGCGGCTGGTTCTCCCAGGACATGCCGGACGAGTTCGACGACCATGACGCGGCCGTCGACGACTACCGCGCCACGACCGACCGGCACCTCGTGGCACGCCTGGTCGGCGAGTTGCGTGAACTGCTCGCACTCTCCCTGGACGAGTCCGACTACGCCGTGGCCGTCGCCGAGTTGGGCATGGAGGTCGACCCGCCGACGCCGTACGCACCCAGCGGCTGGCTCGCGCTGACCGCCGACCGGCTCACCACCCCGCACCGCGGACCTGGGCCCGGAACGCCACCCCCTGATCAGCCCCCGGTCAAGCACTGACCGCACCCCGGCCACGCACCCGTGACGGCCGCGGCCTGCTCCATGGCCGTCACCTCTACGAGGGGCTCCGCAGCGAGATGCCCCCCCGCAGCGCGCACGATCCGCGACGACGTCCCAGGTCGCCATGTCCTGGGCGGGGCCTGGGCCTTGTCCTGGGCCGGGTCAAGTAGCGCCGGGGCCATGACGAAGGGCTCCTGGCTGAACCCGCCCACTCCTGCGCAGTCCCGCCAGGCCGAAAGCGACCACAGCAAGACCACAGCAAGAAGCCGCGCTCCGGGCCGGGCCGCCGCAGGCCGCCGCGGTCCGGCCCTCCTCGCGGCACCCGTCATGCCGGCTTTCGCCGCGCGCCCCGTCGGCCGGCTGTCCGCATGGCTCACTGTCCGCCAGTACCCGAGCGAAGTCGGCGCACGACGCTGGATGCAGGAGAAAACAGTCCGAACGTGAGGAATGGGCTGCTTGTGCTTCAGCGGTAGCACGGTTGTTGCATAAGGCAGTTGGGGCTGTCAGAGGGAGTCATTACAGTGGTTGCGTTGCGGTCATGAACACTTGAAAGGCGTAGGCGGTTCCCGTCCGGGGCGGGCGGCGGAAAACGGGGAGAGTGGTTGGCGTGATTCCTGCGGACATGGGCGGGGGCCCCACCGACGTACGGCGCGGATACATGGCGCTCTCGACGTTCAAGAAGCGGGTGGACGACCTGCTTACGGCCTTCGAGAAATCCGCCGGCGGCTCGGCGAAGGTGGCGGACCACAGCCTCGCGGAGCACACCTTCGGCGCGGGAAACTTCCCGGAGGCAAAGACGCTCCACCTCCAGTACCAGCGCGTCCACGAACGCATCACGAGCCTGTCCAAGTCGCTGGGCCTCCAACTGGAGGCCATGCAGATCGCCGTGCACGGCGTGGACGTCACCTTCGACAACCTCGAAGAGGACCTGCGGTACCGGTTCCACGAGATCCGGACCGAGGTCAACCGCGACCGTGAAGAGGCGCTCGACCAGCAGCCCGAGCGGACCAACGACGCCGATCACACCGACGCGGGGTACTGATGGCCGACCACAAGAACACGTCGGACCGCTATCGGACGGAACGCCAGGAAGCCGCCCAGCAGAACAGCGGCGTGGACGACGCGGTGAACAAAGCCGTGGTCATCAGTCCCGGGTCCCTCAGCAGCCCCGGCGGCTTCGGCAAGACCAGCTTCGAGGGCTACGACCTCAACGCCATGATCGATATCGTCGAGTCGGCGAACCCGGAGACCCTGGAGAGCGCCGCCACGGCCCTCGTCGACGCCCGGGACGCCATCAACGACGCCGCCAACGAACTCAGCCGCAACCTGGGCGACGTGGACTGGGAGGGCGAGGCCCACACCGCCTTCTACACCTGGGGCATGAACCTCACGACCACCGCCCTCGCGCTCGCCACGTACACCGACGAGGTCGGCACCCAGGTCCTGGCGGCAAGCTCCGGCCTCGCCTCCGTACGCAAGTCGATGCCGCCGCGTGACAGCCGCGCCGACCCCAAGAAGGTCGAGGACATTCCGACACCCCAGCGGGTCGAAGGCAACGAGGAGTACACGGCGGCGGTCAAGGCCGAGAAGGACCGCCAGGAGGCCATCAACCAGATGTACCGGCTGGCGTCGTTCTACACGGTGTCGAGCGGGATGATGGAACTGGCGGAGGAGCCGGTGTTTCCGGAGATGCCTGCGGTGGGAGTGCCGAAGCCGCCGCCAGGGTACGAGATCCCGGCCCCTCCCGGGGAGCGGAACACCGGCCTTGGCACGGTCACGCATGGTTCGGAAACGGTGCACCACCGTACGACGGATGCCGCGGTCGGGCAGCCCCATCCGGATTCACTGTCAGAAGCCACGAAGGCGGACGGTCCCGGCACAGCCCCGGAACGACACGTCGGCACTGAGATCGACAGCGTGGGCCCCTTGCCGCTTCAGGACACAGCCAAGCCGACGACTGTGGTACCGCCGACCACGGCGGGTCCCAGCGCAACGTCGACGGTGTCTCCGTTCGCACCCACTGGCGTACCTTCGACATTCCGAGGGCCGACCGGGCGCACCTCGCCAATCGGCAGTGGACCGGCAGGCAGAATTCCCGCCTCGGCGCAGGGGCGCGCAGGTGGAGTGCCGGGCGGTGCCGCGGCGGGACGCACAGGAACCGGCCCCATGGGGCAGGCAGGGCGCGCCACGGTACCCGGGACGACGGGCGGCCGTACCACCGGCCCCCTGGGGCGAGGTGTGGTCGGCGGAGCACCGAAGACCGCTGGACAGGCGGCCGGACGTACCGGTGGTGTCCCGCGTGGTCCTCTCTCCGGAACTGGTGCCACGAGCCCCGGACGCCCTGGAATCGGGCGCACCGGCGCCGGGCGTACCGGCGACGGCATCGTCGGCGGGAGGGCTGTCACTGGGGGCACCCCCGCGACCAACGGATCCAGGTTGCCCCGAGGCACTGTCGTCGGCGGTGAGAGCCCACCCACGTCGCGCGCCACCGGCGAGAAGCCTGGCCGGCGTGGGGTCATCGGGACACCTGGATCGACGGCGGCCTCGGGTGCGGGACGGATGGCTCGCCGCCCGGGTGCCGCTCCTGACGGCGTGGTCGGAACAACGACGGGACGGTTTTCCGGAAGCAAGAACAGCGGAAAAGTGCCCGGCGGGGCGGGTGCAACGCGTGATTCTGCACGCAAACAGGCTTCCGGCGAGACGCGTTCGCGCCGTGAGGAGCGGCGCAACGATGCGTCGCCGACCGACTGACCGGACAAGGCGAGGACGACATAGGCATGGCGGTAGGAATCAGCCGACGCGGCGGGTGGAGCGCGCGTTCTTCGGAACGAAAGGGCAGACGGGTTTCCACTGTCTGTTCAGCGCTCGGCACCTTGGCCGTCCTGTCGGCAGGTCTGGCGCCGAGTGCGGCGGCCGCCGACGCCCAGCCACAGCAGTGGTATCTGAAGGCGATGAAAGCCGATGAGATGTGGGGGGTGAGTACCGGCGAAGGCGTCAAAGTCGCAGTCATCGATTCAGGCGTCAAGCCGGACACCTCCTCACTCAAGGGACAGGTACTTGCCGACGAGGTACCGGCAGCCGTGGCCTACGGAGCCACAAAGGACTACACGGGCCACGGGACCACCATGGCGGAACTCATCGCCGGTACGGGGAGCGGCAACGGCCTGAAGGGGATTGCACCCGGGGCCAAGATCGTTCCCTTTCGTATCGTCGCGAACAGCCTGAAGAACAAGGCCGATCTCAAGAAGACCGCAAGCGCCGCGGAGGCTATCCGGGCAGCCGCTGACAGTGACGTCAAAATCCTCAGCATGTCTTTCGGAAGCCCTGGTGAAGACCCAGAGGAGGCGGCGGCGATCAAGTATGCCCAGTCCAAGGGTAAGTTGATGTTCGCCAGTGTCGGCAACAACGCTGAGACGAAGAATCTCATCGGGTACCCGGCCGCCTATCCGTATGTGGTCGGCGTCGCTGCTTCCGATGAATCCGGAACGGCTGGAAAGTTCTCGGAATACGGCAACTATGTTGACTTGGCTGCTCCGGGGCTCGACATCCCTGCCTGGTGTGACGCGACATTTCGCGCCTACTGCGACAGGGCGGGAACAAGCATGTCGGCCGCCATCGCCTCCGCCTCCGCCGCCCTCATCTGGTCCGCTCACCCCAAGTGGACGGCCAACCAGGTCCTCGCGAGCCTGATCGACACCGCCGGACGTGACTGGGCGAAGGACGACCCGAGCACCTACCTCGGCTACGGACTGATCCGCCCCCGCATGGTGCTGGAGCAGAGCGACTTCGACCCCGGGTCCGCCGACACCGACCCGCTCGCCAAGGAGAACGCGACGGGCGTCACGGGCGAGGCGAGCGCATCGCCCGCCGCCTCCGCATCGGCCCCGTCCCAGCCTCCGAACGGCGCCGCAGCCGACCGGACGTCGGCAACGGGTTCGAGCTCCGACGCCTCCGACAACACCGCGATGTGGGTCGCACTCGGAGTCGCTGTGGCCGGCCTGTCGATCGGAGCCGGTGTGTTCAAGATGGTCCGCGCCCGGCGAGCCGCTTGACGACCTGACCCCGCACGACGACCGCTCACACACATGTGAGCCACAACTCAGGAAAGGGAGTGCCGAAATGGTCGACCGCAAGCTCAACGACGGCGATGTACAGAAGCTCCAGAAGGAAGTCATCGATCGCTACGACAACATCCGGGGCTCCCTCGCGAAGCTGCAGGGCACGATCGACATGATCGAGAGGGCGTGGACGGGCCAGGGCGCCAACGCCTTCAACACCAAGCAGACCGAGATCAACGGCCATATGGTCGCGATCGGCAAGATGCTCGACGACTTCCTCGACGGCATCCACATGACGAAGACCGACAAGCAGAACCTCGAAGACCAGATCACCGCCGACATGAACAAGATCTCGGTCGAGGATCTGGGTGGAAAGACTTCGGCACTCAACAGCTACTGACCGACTAATCCGGAGAAGTCCGGCTGAAGTCTTCACAGAAACGAGGGGAATCATGTCCGGAGCCCATTACGAGGAACTCGCCGTCACCTACGGCACCATGGACGCGCTCGCCACCGAGCTCGGCGACCAGGCCAGGAAGCTCGAGGAGGACCTCGAAGCCCTGCGCCAGGCCGTGCTCAACGTGTCCTCGGGCTGGGGCGGCGAGGCGTTCCAGCAGTTCCAGAGCAAGAGCGAGGAGTGGAACAAGCACGCGCGCGGCATCCACGCGGCGCTGCTCCAGATCTCGCACCAGGTCCACGGCGCCGGCGGTGACTACCGCGGCGGCGACCTGAAGGGCGCCAGCTACTTCCTGTAGCAGCACTCACGTCACCACACCGGGGTGGGCACGCACGGGAGGTGCCCACCCCGGTGTGGTGTCGGGGTGAGCGGGATGGCCGCCCTCTGATCTCCAAGGGGCGGTGGCGAGGCGGCAGCCCCGCAGCCGTGGGCACAGGCTTGTCGACATGCGTAGCGGCCGTCAGCGTTGGCCTCTCACCTGCACCCTGTGGGGAAGAATCCGGGTCCGATGTCAGCTCTCTGCCCATCGAGGGAGTTTGTCCGGGAAGCTTTGACCGTTCTCGCATTTACCCAGGTCGTAAGCATGGCGGGTCAGTTCGTATGCGAAGTCCGTCAGTGCTTGATGCAGGCCAAGTCCGGACGCCCGGCTCTCCCCGATCACGCGCACCTCGGATATGAGAGCGTAAGCCTGCGAGGCATCATCCGGATTGCTCCCGCTAGGCACGCACGGGACATAGATGCTGGCAAACTTCCCCCTGGAGAGTGCGTAGATTCCACTCGCGGAAGTCTGTTCTGCCGACCCTTGTGATGGTCCACCATAGGACTTGTAGTACGTCTCCCAAGCCTGCCGGGACGAGTCCTGGATCTTCACTTCGCCCGACAAGAGGGAGTCATCGCCTGCGTAGACATGGCAACCGAACATGAAGGTGTCACCTGCGCCATGAGTCTCTCCGTCTTCTTCTGCCGAGCGCGTGTCCGGAAGCAGGCGGATTACCGTGTCCCGTCGGGCTGCCCCGTCGCACACTTCGGCTGGAAGATGATCGAGTCCTTTGGTGAAGAGCTGCTGGTAAGAGATCCAGCTTCCGGCCGTCAAGCCCAGTACGGCTGAGCCGAGAGCCAGCATTTTTATGTTTTTACGCATGAGGAAACTCGCTCGCATTTTCATCAGTTCGGACGCTTCTGACTGTCTCGCAAGATTGTTTCGCTTGATTCCCAGCCCTCATTGACGGCGTTTCCGATGAGAGTGTTGGTTCCGTCTTCCGGGGCGTTCACGTGGTGTTGCTTCAGTGCGTCCTGAACCGACCATTGCGTCTGCTGATTCACCGAATCCTGGGTCCCGCTGAGGTCCTGCCCGTTGCGATATACGGCCTCATCCATAGCGCCTTCCAGTTCTCGGCCTTCGAGCAGACGGCCCACAGCCATGCCGGCGACTCCGGTGATGAAACCTCCGGCACCAGCGTATACAGCCCCTGCCGGTCCGGAGGGTGCCAGCACGGCCGTGCCGTATCCGATGCCGGCTGACAGCACGGTATTGAAGAAGTTTCCCTGGTCTTCCAGGCTTTCATTGTATGCAGTTTCCGTCTCGACGGATGCTTGAATATCTGCATCGGCGACGGACCGAGCGGAGATTCCTTCGATGATGCCTGCGTTTCTTGCTATGCCTTTGAGGACATCGTCGCGATTTCCTTCGAACAGAGAGGGGTCCGACAGATGCGCGTCCAGGAGGCTGCCGGTATAGATGCTCTCTCCGTAGATGATTGCCGCCCTTCCTGACGGGTCCAACGAGACTGCTGACAGAAATCGCGTCACATCCGTCCGCTGAAGTCCCGCAGGGGCGTCACTGGGCGACAGGAAGATCGCCTCGGAGTTCGGCCCTCCGAACGCTCTACTGATTTCCGGCATGTAGGAAGCCGCCATGTGCCCGAAACTCTCGCCCATTCCCCTCCCCACGAGGTCCGCGCCTCCATCTGGCTGTGCCACGGCTTCCATGATGTTCGCCATGATCCTTACCTGCGTCTCGCTGTGGGGCGGGGCCACCGCCATCGAGTCCCCCAACCCGACCCCGGTCACCGCGGCCTCCAGTGCGTGCCCGAGTGAGGGACCTCGGTCTGTGTACGCGGTGGTGGCCAACAGACGATCGAGGTCGGACTTGGAGTCGAAGGCATGCACTGCGGCCTCGGGGTTGTGCGAGAGGCCTTCGAAGAGGCCTTCCAATGGATCTCGGCCGTTGCCGTCGCCGAAGACGAGGTCGAGGGCGTCGTAGCCCTTCACCCATACGGCGTCGGTGTTGTTCTCGCCCCCCACCTTGTCCGCCTTGAAGAGGCTCTTTCTGTAGTCGTCCAAGAACTCGGTGTCGTACTGCCCCGCCCGCATCAAGCTGCTGATGACCTGGGAGCCCAGCGCCCCGATCGGGCTGAATGCGTCGGTGCCACGGAAGTTCGTGTTGCGTTCGGCGACGAGGTTCTTCTTCCAGTCCCGCATGGCTTCCGAGTCCGAGAAGGACGCCGTGGCCAGCGTGAGGCTGAGGTTGTTCTGGAGGCTCTTCATCCTCGCCAGCTCCGAGCCCTTGGCTCCGGCGTGCGCCGAGGTCATCTCGGTCCAGAACTGGAGCGTCCCTTTGGCCCCGAGGCGCGTGGTGAACCGTTCCGCGAAGAGGGAGTCGCCGCTGTACGTAGCCATCGTGCGGTTGAAATTTTTGATGTCGTCGAGGCTCATGTCGGCCGGGTTCTTGGCCATTTTCGCGAGCTTCTCCGCCGCCGCGACGGCCTTGGCAGCGGAGTCCCTGTCGGAGTAGGCGGCGTCGGCGAAGCCGTACTTGGCCTGGTCGACGAGGAGCCGCAGGACCTTCGCGGCGCTGCTGTCACTCTGCGTCGCCTGGGTGAGGATGCCCTGGATCTCGTCGCGAAGGTCGTCCACCGCCTTCTGATCCGTGGCCCCGGTCCTTCCGCTGGGGTCGGACGCCCAGTCCGGCCGGGTGTTGCCGGTGACCGTGAACGTGCCTTCCCCGGTGTCGATCACCGTCAGGTGCTGTTGCGCGCCGCGCGTGATGGCTGCGTTCAACTGTGTCTGGTAGGAGATGAGTTCACCGCGCGTGTCGCTGAGGATCTTGGTGATGGAGTCGGCCTGGGTGTGCGCGTCGGCGAACTCGGCGGCTGTCTTGGTGATGAACTCGCGGCTGACGGTGGCGTTGACCCCGGCCCACCTGGCGGTATCCGCCTTGGCCTTGAGGTTGCTTTCCGCGTCCTTCTGCAGGTCCGCCAGCTTTTTCGTCATCTGCTCCCAGTCGGTGACCGCTTCACCGAGCTTGGAGAAGTCCCCGTGCCGCAGGGCGTCGAGGTCCATCGGTGTCAGTGACCCTTTCGGTCGTCGAAGCCCTCGTCCAGCAGGGCGATGCCGCTGACCGTTCCGGCGATGTACGAGTCGTCGGCCGCGTGCTGGTTCTTGGTGAAGCGCAGGTGGTTGGAGATGTGGGCGCAGGCGTCCAGCAAGGTCTTCGTCTGCTCGCTCCAGCGCTCCGTCACATGGTCCAGAGCGGCACCCAGAGCGAATCCCTCACCCTTGAGTCCTCCCGCGGCAGCCGCGGAGGCCACGCGCGCGTGCCCGCTGTAGGCCGTGAAGTCTTCGAAGAGGTCGTGAGCCGCCTTGCCGACAGCCTCCAGGTCCTGGTGGCCGGCTACCAGGTCCCCCTGTGTGCCGTTCCCACCCTGATCGGCGGGGTACTGGTTGAGCTGCATCCGCGTCGGATGCTGCCCCGCCGCCGCACTCTTGAGCTGCTCCCACTCTTCCCAGGCCATGCGCGAGCCCTTCCCCCGTGAAGCCCGTCCATCGGACGGGGCAGTTTCACCAACCTGCCAACAGGCCTTATATGTGAGCCCAGTTCAATCGAGCTCGCGGATCTCACCCTACTTTCCATGAATGACCGCGGTGCGGCCTGATGGGGGAGGGGAGGAACGGAGATTTCTGGCCGCACGTCAAGCCCTTCCCTCCGGACGTCGAGTGCGTCCAGCCGCTACTGCCTTCAGACGCCGGCCTCAACCTGAACGAGGGGTTTCCCCACAGCGCCGCGACGATCGGGCCCCCACCCCTACCGCGTCAGGCGCCGGAGCTCCATTCCTGCGCAGGTTCGGGCCGAGATCGAGATCACGTGCAGTCACTCCCCTTCTTTATTTGCTCGGTGTAGTCGGTGATGAGGCGCTGCATCGTGGACGGGCTCTTCCGACCGGAGGCGAAGACCTGCACGACGGTGAAGAGAGCCTGGTCCGGATGAGCCGGATCCGTGCACCCCCCGACCTTCCCGACCGCGCCGGTCCCGGAATGGAGGAAGTCGTGGCCGGTGATCACTTTCCCCTTGTTGACCTGCGCGTGCACGGCGGCGACGTCGGCTACGCTTCCTGCCTTCTCCCACCACAATCGTCCTGCCACAAGAGCGAGTTCACCGTCGACGCTCACGTTGCAGCGCTGGGTCCCACCGTTGGGCGTGGCCTGCCGGGTGGAAACCTCTTCGCCGGGCGGAAGGAACGGTGCCAGAAGGTCAGGGTCCACGGACACCCCGCACAGGGACCGTGGCAGGGAATACCCCTGCTTCTCGCCGCTCGAGCATCCGGACAAGGCGGTTCCGACGGCGAGCGATGCCGTCACGACGGCAAGGAGTCGAAGCGTCGCGGAGAGCGGGATCGGTGTGTACTGCACGGTCAGGGGCCTCCCTGGACGGCGGGATCTTCGAGCGGGCGTGCGACGGGTGCGGTCGGGGCCCCGCATCAGACCGGCTTCAGCGTCCGACAAGTCCCCCGGACGGACGGCGGGGCAGTACGCCCATCCGTCACTCCCCCTCCGGCGCCAACCCCACCTGCACCAACGGCTTCCCCCGTCGCCGGGAGACGAAGATCCCCCGTCCCGCGGGCATCGGGCGCGGGCGGACGCCGCCGAGGAGGTCGCCCTCCCCGGGGTCGCCCGCGAGCACGACGCCCTGGGCGCCCAGCTCCTTGATCCGTTGCATGAACGCCTCGTACGACGCGCGCCCCGCGCCCGCCGTAGACCGCGCGATGATGAACCGCACCCCGACGTCCCGGGCGAACGGCAGCAGTTCCGTCAGGCCCGCCAGCGGATTGCCGCTCGACGTCGCCACCAGGTCGTAGTCGTCGATGACGACGAACACCGTCGGCCCGCGCCACCAGCTGCGGTCCCGGAGCTGGCGTGCCGTCACCTCGGCCGTCGGCGCCCGGCGCTTCATCAGGTCGGCCAGCGCGGCCATGTGGTGGTCCATGGCGTTGGACATCGGGATGTACTCGGCCAGGTGGGACTCCGGCGTCACGTCCAGCAGGGAGCGCCGGTTGTCGACCACGAACAGCTTGCACTCGTTGCCCGCGTAGCGCTGGGTCAGCTGCCGGATCAGCAGCCGCAGCAGGTTCGACTTGCCGGACTCGCTCTCGCCGAAGACCAGGAGGAACGGATCCTGCTCGAAGTCGACGTAGACCGGTTCGAGCCGGTCCTCGTCGAGGGCGAAGGCCACCCCGCGGCGCGGGAAGCGGTCGCCCGGCGGCAGCGAGCCGGCCGGGAACTCGCGCGGCAGCAGCCGTACCTCGGGAGCGGGCGCCGCCTGCCACTGGCGGGCGACCTCCGCGGTCAGCGCCTGCGTGGCGTCGGCGAGGTCCGTGTCGGAGGAGAGGCCGTCGATGCGCGGCACCGCCGCCATGAAGTGCAGTTTCTGCGGCGACTGGCCACGGCCCGGCACGCCCGCCGGGACGTTCGCGGCCACCTTGCGGTCGATCTCGGAGTCCATCGTGTCGCCGAGCCGCAGCTCGAGACGGTTCATCAGGTGGTCCTTGAGGGCCGCCCGGACCTCCATCGACCGCGAGGCCGTCAGCACCAGGTGGACGCCGTAGCCGAGCCCGCGCGCCGCGATGTCGAGGATCACCTGGTCCATCGCCTCGTACTCGGACCGGAAGTTGCCCCATCCGTCGACGACCAGGAACACATCCCCCCAGGGCTGGTCCGTGACCGAGATGTCCCCGCGGGCCCGCCTGGCCCGGAACTCCGCGATCGACGGGATGCCGGCCGAGCGGAAGTACTCCTCCCGGCGGGTCAGCACGCCGTACACCTCGGCCACCGTGCGCCGTACCCGCTCCGGGTCGAGCCGGGAGGCGACGCCGCCCACGTGCGGCAGGCCCGCCACCGACGCCATCGCGCCGCCGCCGAAGTCGAGGCCGTAGAACTGCACCTCGTGCGGGGTGTGGGTGAGAGCGAAGGAGCAGATCAGCGAGCGCAGCAGGGTCGACTTGCCGGACTGCGGGCCGCCGACGATCTGCATATGGCCCGCGGCGCCGGAAAAGTCCGCCCAGAGCGAGTCGCGGCGCTGCTCGAACGGCTTGTCCACCAGCCCGACCGGAACCACCAGCCGGCCCGCGCCCTCGTAACCCGGCTGGGTGAAGCCACGGCCCGGCACCGCCGTGAGCCCCGGCAGCAGCGCGTCCAGGGACGGCGGGCTGTCCAGCGGCGGCAGCCACACCTGGTGCGCCGCCGGGCCCTGCGCCTCCAGCCGGCGCACGATCACGTCGAGCACGGTGTCCGCCAGCGCGTCGTCGACCTCCGCGTCCCCGGACGGGCGGGCCTGCGGCACCTGCGCGTACCGCACCGGCACCTCGGCCGAGGTGAACAGCACCGGCCGCCGGTCCACCGGCAGCGGGCCGCCCCCCGGCGCCGTCCGCTGAGCGCCCGAGCGGTAGACCCCGGACACGTACGCCGCCTTGAACCGCACCATCTCGTCGGTGCCGAACTTCAGGAAGCCCGAACCCGGCACGTTCGGCAGCGAGTACGCGTCGGGCACGCCGAGCGCCGCCCGCGACTCCGCCGCCGAGAAGGTGCGCAGACCGACGCGGTACGACAGATACGTCTCCAGGCCGCGCAGCCGGCCCTCCTCCAGGCGCTGCGAGGCCAGCAGCAGGTGCACACCGAGCGAGCGGCCGATCCGGCCGATCTGCACGAACATCTCGATGAAGTCCGGCTTCGCGGTCAGCAGCTCGCTGAACTCGTCGATCACCAGGACCAGCGAGGGGATCGGCTGCAGAGCGGCCCCCGCGGCCCGCGCCTTCTCGTAGTCGTGGATGTTGGCGTAGTTGCCCGCGTCGCGCAGCAGCTCCTGACGGCGGTTGAGCTCGCCCCGGATGGAGTCGCCCATCCGGTCGACCAGCGTCAGATCGTCCGCCAGGTTGGTGATCACGGCCGCCACGTGCGGCATCTGCGCCATGCCGGCGAAGGTCGCGCCGCCCTTGAAGTCGGCGAGGACGAAGTTCAGGGTCTCGGAGGAGTGGGTGACCGCCAGGCCCAGCACCAGCGTCCGCAGCAGCTCGGACTTTCCGGAACCGGTCGCGCCCACGCACAGGCCGTGCGGGCCCATGCCCTCCTGTGCCGCCTCCTTGAGGTCCAGCATCACCGGACGGCCGTCCTCGCCCACCCCGATCGGCACCCGCAGCCGCTCCGCCAGCGAACGCGGCCGCCAGGTGCGGCGGGTGTCCACGGACGCCGCGTCCCCGAGGCTCAGCAGGTCGGTGAACTCCAGATTGGCCAGCAGCGGCTCGTCGTCGTCCCCGCCGGTCGCCATCCGCAACGGGGCGAGCTGCCGGGCGAGCGCCTCGGCCGACTCCGGGGAGAGCGCGTCGGGCGTCCCCTCGTAGACGGCCCCGTGTCCCGACTCCAGCCGCAGCGCGCCGGGCTGTACGACGATGTCGAGCTCACCGCCGGCCCCCGTCGGCTCACCGGGGACGATCTCGAGGACCGTCACGCCCTGGAGCCCCTCGGGGTTGGCGAGGACCGAGTCCGGGGGAAGGGAGACGCCGTCGAGGACGACGACGATGTGCGGCTCGTCGGGCAGCGGCGTCGCGTGCGGATGGAACCGCGGGCGGCCGGTCAGCCGAGCCCCGAGCAGGTTCTCCAGCTCACGGGTGTCGGCGCCGATCAGCCTGCGGCTGCCCGCCCCGTCCACCGCCCCGGACGCCTGGACGTGCGGCAGCCACTTCGCCCACTCCCAGTGCGGCAGTTCGTCCCGGCCCGCCGCCACGACGAGCACCAGGTCCTCGGACGAGTGCAGCGCGGCCAGCGAACCGGCCATGGCGCGGGCGCAGGAGCGCACCGAGAGCGGCTCACCGCTGACCGTGACGTGGTAGAAGGCGCGCAGCGAGACGGCCATCGGCAGGTCGTCGAGGCTGTCGTGGACGGCGAGGAAGCGCTGGAGCGCGCCCGCGGTCAGCGGCTCCAGCTGCTCCACCGGGCCCGTCTCGGGAGCGATCAGCGCGGTGGCGAGGGCCTGCGCGCCGAGACCGACGCGGACCTGGGCGAAGTCCTCGTCCCCGGGCCGCCGTTCCCACACCCGGCTGCCCTCGGCGACCAGCGCCCACAGCTGCTCGGGGGAGGGGTGCAGGTAGTACTGCGCGTCGCGCTGTGCCCGCGCGGTGCCGAGCGCGGTCCGCCGCACCTGCGCCAGATAGCTCAGGTAGTCGCGGCGCAGATCCGCCAACTGCCCCTGCGAACCGCGCCGGAAGCGCACCACCATCGCGATCGACATGGCCACGGTCGAGGCGATCATGACCATGCCCATGATGCGCATGAACGGCTGCCCGCTCGTGAAGAAGAAGACCACCGAGCCGCCCATGCCGAGCGTCGGCAGCAGTTGCATCAGCACGCTCTCCTGATGACCCCGCGGCAGCTCCGGCGGAGGCTGAAGGACGACCTCACCGGTGGGCACCTCGGACGGCAGAGCCCGTGGCTGGCGCTTCACGACGATGTGGCTCACAGCTCACCAATCCCCTTGCGAGGCCCCGAATCCCCTTGCACGGCCCCGGAAAACCTCGTCCGCCGCCCCGTACCGGACGGACGCAGGCCGCCGCGTGATCCTACTGACTGCCTGTACGACCAAGGGGCGGTAGGGTGCCGGATGTTCGCGTGAGCACACCCGCGGGAGGCGCCGCGCGCCATCCGGCACGGAACCTTCACACCGCCGCCCGACGCCGAACACGCAGACGCGGAACCAGCACTGAGGGGGAGCAGCAGGTGAGTATCGCGGCCTCCGCGGCAGCCACCGGAGAAGGACGCGGCCCCGGAGCCGTTCCCGCGGCCGGGACGGGGTTCGGCTTCTGCCGGGTCACCATCGTCGCCCCCGACAGCCGGATCGACGTGGCGCTGCCCGACGACGTCCCCGTCGCCGACATCCACCCGGAGATCCTCAGGCTCTCCCGGCAGAGCCCCGCCGAGGGCGCCCCGGTCGGCTACCACCTCGTCCGCAGGGACGGCACCGTCCTCGACAGTTCCCGTTCGTTCGCCGCCCAGCACATCCTCGACGGCGAGCTCCTCACGCTGCGCCCCTTCTCCGAGTCGCTGCCGCCCGCCGTCTTCGACGACGTGTCGGAGGCGGTCGCCGCGGCCGTGACGCGCGAGCACACCCTGTGGAGCGGTGAGCTGACCCGTGCCGCGGGCCTCGTCGGCGGCGGGGTCCTGCCGGCCCTGCTCGCCTTCGTGGCCTGGAGCGGCGACCCGCGGCACGACATGCACAGCCTGCCCGGCGTCCTCGCCGCGGTCGTCGGCGTCCTGCTGGTCGCCCTCGCCGGTGTCCGGGCCCGTGTCTACGACGACCGCGGCTCGGCCGTCGCCCTCGGGCTCGGCGCGCTGCCCAACGTGGGGGTGGCGGGCTCCGGACTCCTCCCGCTCGCCGACGGCCAGGGCATCGGCAGGCCCGCGTTCCTGTCCGCCTGCGCAGCGGTGCTGCTGGCCGCGGTGCTGCTCACGCTGTGCTCCCCGCGAGGGGACGGCCCGTTCGTCGCCTTCGTCGTGGCCTCCGGCGCCGGCCTGGCGGCGGTGTTCGCGGCGACCCTCGCGCACTGGACACCGGCCGAGACCGCCGCGCTGTGCGCCCCCGTCGGCGTGGGCGCGCTGGCCTTCCTGCCCGGCCTGTCCATGCGCTTCGCCCGGCTGCCGATCGGCTTCGACACCCCGGCCTCCGCCCCGCGCGGCGCGTACGGCGCCGATCCCGCCCCGCGGGAGCCGGTGGACGCCGAGCGGATCGCCGCCCAGGCCCGTCGCGGGCACGAACTCCTGGTCGGCCTGGTGGGCGGCTGCGCCGTGATCACGGTCGGCGCCTGCGCGGTCCTCGGGTTCTCCGACGACGTCTGGGCCCGGCTCCTCGCCCTGGCCGCGGGCATCGCGCTGCTGATGCGCGCCCACCTGTTCCGCTACACCGCGCAGGTCGCCCCCGTACTGGCGGCGGGCCTCGGTTCCCTCGTCCTGCTCGGGCTCGGGCTTGCGCTGAACCCGCCGCACTCGGTGATCCGCGACGCGCTGGCGGGCGACCGCGCCGACCTGGACCTCCGCACCGTCTGGCTCGTCGCGGCGATCGCGGCGGCGGCCGCGATCGTCACCGCGATCGGCCTGATCGGCTCGCGGGGCGGTCTCACCCCGTTCTGGGGCCGCTTCATGGAGCTCGCCGAGGGCTTCGTCCTGCTGACGCTCGTCCCGTTGGCCCTGGCCGTCTTCGACGTGTACGCGGCAGCCCGCTCCATGACGAGCTGACCCGCACCCGGCGCCTGAGGACGCCGGGCGCGGCCTTCGTCCCACCCGCTAGTCCATCCGGCCCAGGTCCGTACCCCCACGGCTCCGGCGCCCGTTCACCGCCGTCACCGCCGTCACCGCCGTCACCGCCGTCACCGCCGTCACCGCCGTCACCGCCGTCACCGCCGTCACCGCCGTCACCGCCGTCACCGCCGTGCCCGTGCGTACCGGTCCTTACCGGCCGGGGCGGCCCGGCTACCGTGCCGCGGACTCCCCGTCGTGCGGCGCCGGCTCCAGATCGAACTCGCCGTCCCGGGCGCCCAGCACGAAGGCCCGCCACTCCGCCTCCGTGTAACGCAGCACCGTCTCCGGGTCGAGCGACGACCGCATCGCCACGGCCCCCGCGGGCAGGTGGGCGATCTCGACGCGCTCCTCGTGCTCCTCCGTGCCCGGGGCGCACTGCCACTCGACGCCGGAGATGTCGAGCGCGTACAGCTCGTCCCGCTCCCGCTCCTTGCGCGCTTTGACGTCTTTGTCCTCGGCATCGGCCATGTCGGCTCCGACCCTCTCCGCTGAGTTCCCGCAGTTCCAACGAGCTGTGGCGCCAGCCTACTTGCCCGCGTTCCCCCAGCTCAGAGGTTCTTCTTTTACGTTCCCGCCCGGCGTCGTCGCCCGTACACTGCCCCCGCGCGGGGCGATACGGCCCGGCCGGGTGCCGCGCCGTCCCGGACAGGCCCGACGCCCCGGGCTGCTACCCTGGCTTTCGGCCGTTTGTGTACGCACCCCCGGAAACACCCTCAGGGAGTCCCTGAAGGTTCTGAGGGCCGCGCTCAGCGGATCCCCGCCACCCGAGTAACGGAAGCTCCCCCGAGACCAAGACCGGGGGCACTCGGTGGCCACTCAAAGACTACGAGGAGTACGCGTGCCGCTCGATGCCGCTACGAAGAAGCAGCTCATCACGGAGTTCGGCCAGAAGGAGGGCGACACCGGCTCCCCCGAGGTCCAGGTCGCCATGCTGTCCCGCCGGATCTCGGACCTGACCGAGCACCTCAAGACGCACAAGCACGACCACCACTCCCGTCGTGGTCTGCTGATCCTGGTCGGTCAGCGTCGCCGCCTTCTCCAGTACCTGGCCAAGAAGGACATCCAGCGCTTCCGTGCGCTGGTCGACCGCCTCGGCATCCGTCGCGGTGCGGCGGGCGCCAAGTAGAACGCCGTGAGGGGGAGCGGTTCCCGGACCATCGGGACCGCTCCCCTTTGCCGTACGCATCGGCACACATCGGTACGTATCGGCGCAAGCGGGTACCCGCCCGCGGCGGGGCCGTCGTACGCCCCGTCGCCGTGCGGAAACGTGCGGAGTGTCACCAACGCTTTGTAGTGTGGTAGCACAACGACACACGTACGACACAGCGTGATGACGTGCACTCGCTGCGGGTGAACGTCAGCACGCCCACCGAACGAGGAGAAGCGCGCCTAGCAGCCGCCGGTCCTCGGTAGTGGCCCCCGGGAAAGACATCCCCGGGTGCTTCGATCGAAGACCGGCCCGCACCGAGCGTTTCTCCGCCACCGTCCCCCTGCCACACGGGCAGCGAGGGACGAAAGACGACAAGTAACGGAGAAAATGCTAGTGGAGAACGAGACCCACTACGCCGAGGCCGTCATCGACAACGGCACCTTCGGCACCCGCACCATCCGCTTCGAGACGGGCCGCCTGGCCAAGCAGGCCGCCGGCTCCGCCGTGGCGTACCTGGACGACGACACCATGGTGCTGTCGGCCACCACCGCCTCCAAGAACCCCAAGGACCAGCTCGACTTCTTCCCCCTCACGGTGGACGTCGAGGAGCGGATGTACGCCGCCGGCAAGATCCCCGGCAGCTTCTTCCGCCGTGAGGGCCGCCCCTCCGAGGACGCCATCCTCACCTGCCGCCTGATCGACCGCCCGCTGCGCCCGTCCTTCAAGAAGGGCCTGCGCAACGAGATCCAGGTCGTCGCCACGATCATGGCGCTCAACCCCGACCACCTGTACGACGTCGTGGCGATCAACGCCGCCTCCGCGTCCACGCAGCTGGCCGGTCTGCCCTTCTCCGGCCCGATCGGCGGCGTCCGCGTCGCGCTGATCAACGGCCAGTGGGTCGCGTTCCCGACGCACACCGAGCTCGAGGACGCCGTCTTCGACATGGTCGTCGCCGGTCGCGTCCTGGAGGACGGCGACGTCGCGATCATGATGGTCGAGGCCGAGGCCACCGAGAAGACCATCCAGCTGGTCGCGGGCGGCGCCGAGGCGCCGACCGAGGAGGTCGTCGCCTCCGGTCTGGACGCCGCGAAGCCCTTCATCAAGGTGCTCTGCAAGGCCCAGGCCGACCTCGCCGCCAAGGCCGCGAAGCCCACCGGCGAGTTCCCCGTCTTCCTCGACTACCAGGACGACATCCTGGAGGCGCTGTCCGCCGCCGTCCGCCCGGAGCTCGCCTCCGCGCTGACCATCGCGGGCAAGCAGGACCGCGAGGCCGAGCTGGACCGCGTCAAGGCGCTCGCCGCCGAGAAGCTCCTGCCGGAGTTCGAAGGCCGCGAGAAGGAGATCTCCGCCGCGTACCGCTCGCTCACCAAGCAGCTGGTCCGCGAGCGCGTGATCAAGGAGAAGAAGCGCATCGACGGCCGCGGCGTCACGGACATCCGTACGCTCGCCGCCGAGGTCGAGGCCATCCCGCGCGTGCACGGCTCGGCGCTGTTCGAGCGTGGCGAGACCCAGATCCTGGGCGTCACCACCCTCAACATGCTCCGGATGGAGCAGCAGCTGGACACCCTCTCCCCGGTGACCCGCAAGCGCTACATGCACAACTACAACTTCCCGCCGTACTCCGTCGGCGAGACCGGCCGCGTCGGCTCCCCGAAGCGCCGCGAGATCGGCCATGGCGCCCTCGCCGAGCGCGCCATCGTGCCGGTCCTGCCGACGCGCGAGGAGTTCCCCTACGCGATCCGTCAGGTGTCCGAGGCCCTCGGCTCCAACGGCTCGACGTCCATGGGCTCGGTCTGCGCCTCCACCATGTCACTGCTGAACGCCGGTGTGCCGCTCAAGGCCCCCGTCGCCGGTATCGCCATGGGCCTGATCTCCCAGGAGATCAACGGCGAGACGCACTACGTCGCCCTCACCGACATCCTCGGTGCGGAGGACGCCTTCGGCGACATGGACTTCAAGGTCGCCGGCACCAAGGAGTTCGTCACCGCCCTCCAGCTCGACACCAAGCTGGACGGCATCCCGGCCTCCGTCCTGGCCGCGGCCCTCAAGCAGGCCCGCGACGCCCGCCTCCACATCCTCGACGTGATGATGGAAGCGATCGACACGCCGGACGAGATGTCCCCGAACGCCCCGCGGATCATCACCGTCAAGATCCCCGTGGACAAGATCGGCGAGGTCATCGGCCCGAAGGGCAAGATGATCAACCAGATCCAGGAGGACACCGGCGCCGAGATCACGATCGAGGACGACGGCACCATCTACATCGGTGCCCAGGTCGGCTCGCAGGCCGAGGCCGCCCGCGCCACGATCAACGGCATCGCCAACCCGACCATGCCGGAGGTCGGCGAGCGCTACCTGGGTACGGTCGTCAAGACCACCACCTTCGGTGCGTTCGTGTCGCTGCTCCCGGGCAAGGACGGTCTGCTGCACATCTCGCAGATCCGCAAGCTCGCCGGCGGCAAGCGCGTGGAGAACGTCGAGGACGTGCTCGGTGTGGGCCACAAGGTCCAGGTCGAGATCGCCGAGATCGACTCCCGCGGCAAGCTCTCCCTGATCCCCGTGATCGAGGGCGAGGAAGCTGATGAGGACACGAAGGACGACACCGACAAGTGACGTCGAGTAGCTCCCAGGCGACGGCCCGCACCTCTTCGGAGGCGCGGGCCGTCGCCCGTACCCAAACTCTGATCAAGGGCACGGCCGGCATCGGCGTCGTCCGCAAGACCACCCTCCCGGGCGGCCTGCGCATCGTCACCGAGACCCTCCCCTCGGTCCGTTCCGCCACCTTCGGCATCTGGGCGCACGTCGGCTCCCGCGACGAGACGCCGTCCCTGAACGGCGCCACGCACTACCTGGAGCACCTCCTCTTCAAGGGGACGAACCGCAGGTCCGCGCTGGACATCTCCTCCGCGATAGACGCGGTCGGGGGCGAGATGAACGCGTTCACGGCGAAGGAGTACACGTGCTACTACGCGCGCGTGCTCGACGCCGACCTGCCCCTCGCCATCGACGTCGTCTGCGACATGCTCACGGGCTCCCTCATCCGTGAGGAGGACGTCAACGTCGAGCGCGGCGCGATCCTCGAGGAGATCGCGATGACCGAGGACGATCCCGGCGACTGCGTGCACGACCTGTTCGCGCACACGATGTTCGGCGACAACGCCCTCGGCCGCCCGGTCCTCGGCACCGTGGACACGGTCAACGCCCTCACCGCCGACCGCATCCGCCGCTTCTACAAGAAGCACTACGACCCGACCCACCTCGTGGTCGCCGCCGCCGGCAACATCGACCACAACAAGGTCGTACGCCAGGTCCGCGCGGCCTTCGAGAAGGCGGGCGCCCTCACCGACCCGCACGCCACGCCCATCGCCCCGCGCGACGGCCGGCGCGCGATCCGCGCCGCGGGCCGCGTCGAGCTGATCGGCCGCAAGACGGAACAGGCGCACGTCGTTCTCGGCATGCCGGGTCTGGCCCGCACGGACGACCGGCGCTGGGCCCTCGGCGTGCTGAACACCGCCCTCGGCGGCGGCATGTCCTCCCGCCTCTTCCAGGAGGTCCGCGAGAAGCGCGGCCTGGCCTACAGCGTGTACTCGTACACATCGGGCTTCGCCGACTGCGGCCTCTTCGGCGTGTACGCGGGCTGCCGCCCGAGCCAGGTGCACGACGTGCTGAAGATCTGCCGGGACGAGCTCGACCAGGTCGCCGAGCACGGCCTGTCCGACGAGGAGATCGTCCGCGCCATCGGCCAGCTGAAGGGCTCCACAGTCCTCGGCCTGGAGGACACCGGCGCGCTCATGAACCGCATCGGCAAGAGCGAACTGTGCTGGGGCGAGCAGATGTCGGTCGACGACATGCTGACCCGGATCGCCGAGGTGACCCCGGACGAGGTCCGCTCGGTGGCCCGCGACATCCTGGGACGACGTCCGTCGCTGTCGGTCATCGGCCCGCTCAAGGACAAACAGGCCTCCCGACTGCACGACGCGGTCGCCTGACCCTCTTCGGCACGCCTTCGGCGATTTCGGTAAGGAAGCACAACAGATGAGCAAGCTGCGCGTGGCGGTCCTCGGCGCCAAGGGCCGGATCGGTTCCGAGGCGGTACGGGCGGTCGAGGCCGCCGAGGACATGGAGCTGGTGGCCGCCCTCGGCCGGGGCGACAAGCTCGAGACCCTGACCGAGAACGGCGCCCAGGTCGTGGTCGAACTGACCACGCCCGCCTCGGTCATGGACAACCTCGACTACTGCGTACGGCACGGCATCCACGCCGTGGTCGGCACGACCGGCTGGACCGAGGAGCGCCTCGCGCACCTGAAGGCCCGGCTGGCCGAGTCTCCGGAGACGGGCGTGCTCATCGCGCCGAACTTCTCCATCGGAGCCGTCCTCACCATGAAGTTCGCGCAGATCGCCGCGCCGTACTTCGAGTCCGTCGAGGTCGTCGAACTGCACCACCCCAACAAGGTGGACGCGCCCTCCGGCACCGCCACGCGCACCGCCCAGCTCATCGCCGAGGCCCGCCGGGCGGCGGGCACCGCCCCGGCGCCGGACGCCACGGAGACGGGCCTGGACGGAGCGCGGGGCGCGAACGTCGACGGCGTCCCCGTGCACGCCGTCCGGCTGCGCGGGCTGCTGGCCCACCAGGAGGTGCTGCTGGGCGGCGAGGGCGAGACCCTCACGGTCCGCCACGACTCGCTCCACCACAGCAGCTTCATGCCGGGCATCCTGCTGGGCGCCCGCCGGGTGGTGTCGACTCCGGGCCTCACCTTCGGCCTGGAGAACTTCCTGGACCTCGGCTGAGGCTGACATGCGAGCCAAACTCTCCTACGCCGTCACGGCCGCCGTCCTGGTCTTCTACTTCGTCCTGGTCGGCAGCCGCGGCGTCATGCTCATCCAGGCCGGCACCCTGCTGACCGTCACCTTCGGTGTGGCGGTGCTGATCCTGCCGGTCATCGGCGTCTGGTTCCTGTGGAAGAACACCCAGTTCGTCCGCCGGGCCAACGCCCTCGCCGCCGAACTCGACGCCGAGGGCGGGCTGCCCGTCGACGATCTGAAGCGCACCGCGGCCGGCCGCGTCGACCGCGACTCCGCCGACGAGGTGTTCGGCCGCCGCAAGGCCGAGACCGAGGCTGCTCCGGACGACTGGCGCACCTGGTTCCGCCTCGCCGTCGCGTACCACGACGCCCGGGACACCCCCCGGGCCCGCAAGGCGATGCAACGCGCGATCAGCCTGCACGACGGCAAGCCGGTGCGCACCGCCTGAGCCGTACGCCGAAGGGGCCGGCCCGCACGGTGGCGGACCGGCCCCTTCGCATGTCCGGACGGCTGCCGGTCGCGGTGCCCGTGGGATCAGACGCGCCGGTTCTCCGCGGCCCAGGCCTCGATCGAGTCAGCCGCCCGGTCGAACGCCTCGGCGCGCGCCAGGAAGTCCGCCCCGTGCGTGGTCAGCAACTGCGTGGCCTCCTCGGGGCGGTCCCGCCGTCCGACGGTCAGGGCCTGCCCCTGCACGGTCCGCGGCAGCCCCAGCCAGCGCACCGGCTGCTGCACCGTCCGCACGGCCACGACGCGCTCCCAGGGCAGCGTGCGGGTGCGCAGGAAACGCACGTGCCGCAGCCCGCGGTCGCTCACCCACACACCCATACGCAGCAACCGCAGGGCGGCGCCGATCACGAGCAGGGAACAGGCGAAGATCGCACCGGCCTCGGACGCCGACCCGGTCAGCGCGATGATGACGGCGGCGAACAGCACGTAGGAGGCGAGCAGCAGCGCCAACGCGGCCACCCCGACCCGCCAGGGGCCCGGCCGGTAGGGGCGCCGCCAGCGCTCGCGGTCCTCGAAGGGCAACGCGACGTCGTCCGCCGCCTCGAATGCGCGGTCGGCCGTCAGGAAGGGCAGGGGCACGGCTGGTCCTCACTCGTCCATGCGTGGGCTGTGCCGGTGAGGTTATCCGTCTGTGTCCCGGCTCACCACCATCGGGGGGCCGGATGGCGTCAGTGCCCCCGGGACGCCTGCGACTGCTGTGTCTGCGCCGAGTGGTCCAGGCTGAGCGCCGGCATCCCGATGACCAGGGACCCCACCAGGGCGGCCACGATGGTGAGCCCCAGCAGCCAACGCCCGGCTATCTGACCGGCGGAGGACCGCTCGGAGGGCGGGGGAGCGACATTGCTACGGAACCGGTCGGCCTCGGCGAGGAAGGCGAAGGGTACGGGCTCGCGCCGGCGGAACATGATGGGTACGTCCTCCTGGGACCTTCGATCGGGTGTCTCACTGGTACAGACGAGCGGGTGCCCGAAAAGGTGCCTCATATCAGCAGTCGTCCCGCACGAATCCCGCGGCACGCCCGTGGACGTCCGGCTCGGCGGCCCCCGTAGAGTTGGCGCCGCTCCGAAGACGCGATGGAAGGACCCCCGCACCGTGACCGACAGCCCCGCCGACGACCTGAAGCCCGGCTTCCGCAGCGACGTCACCGTCGAACTGGTCAAGCACACCGCGTCCGACGCCGACGTGCTCTTCGCCGCCCGCGTCTCGACCGTCGGCGAGCAGTCCCTGGACGAGCTGGGCAAGGACCCGGAGCGCTCCAAGGGCCTGATCAACTACCTGATGCGCGACCGGCACGGCAGCCCGTTCGAGCACAACTCGATGACCTTCTTCATCAGCGCCCCGATCTTCGTCTTCCGCGAGTTCATGCGCCACCGCGTGGGCTGGTCGTACAACGAGGAGTCCGGCCGCTACCGGGAGCTCCAGCCCGTCTTCTACGTCCCCGGCGAGTCCCGCAAGCTCGTTCAGCAGGGCCGCCCCGGCAAGTACGTCTTCGTCGAGGGCACCCAGGCCCAGCAGGAGCTCGTCGGCCGCGCCATGGAGGACTCCTACCTCCGGTCCTACGAGGCCTACCAGGAGATGCTCGCCGCCGGCGTCGCCCGCGAGGTCGCCCGTGCGGTCCTGCCGGTCGGCCTGTTCTCGTCGATGTACGCCACCTGCAACGCGCGCTCGCTGATGCACTTCCTCGGCCTGCGCACCCAGCACGAGCTGGCGAAGGTGCCGTCCTTCCCGCAGCGGGAGATCGAGATGGTGGGCGAGAAGATGGAGGCCGCGTGGGCCGAGCTCATGCCCCTCACGTACGCGGCCTTCAACGCCAACGGCCGAGTGGCGCCCTGACGACCGCGACGAAGGCCGGCACGGAAACGCGAGCGACGGAGACGTATGTACGGATCATCCGTGCGAAGTGTCCGTATTGCGGCATTTAGAGAAGTTCATCTAGCCTGATCAAACGGACCCGGCACTGCTTGAACCCCCGAGCAGGCAGTGCCGGGTTCCATCTTTGTCATGACTTTCCGTACCCCCCGCGGGCAGACCCCGCGGTGAGCAACGAGTAGCGTGTTACCCATGGCTCCGACCTCCTCTCCGCAGACCCCCTTCGGGCGGGTCCTCACCGCCATGGTCACGCCCTTCACGGCGGACGGCGCACTCGACCTCGACGGCGCTCAGCGGCTCGCCACCCACCTGGTGGACGCAGGCAACGACGGCCTGATCGTCAACGGCACCACCGGCGAGTCCCCCACCACCAGCGACGCGGAGAAATCGGACCTGGTACGAGCCGTCCTGGAGGCCGTCGGAGACCGTGCCCACGTCGTCGCCGGCGTCGGCACCAACGACACCCACCACAGCGTCGGACTCGCCCGCGCGGCCGAGAAGGCCGGCGCGCACGGCCTCCTGGTCGTCACCCCGTACTACAACAAGCCCCCTCAGGAGGGCCTGTACCGGCACTTCACCGCCGTCGCCGACGCCGCCGAGCTGCCGGTCATGCTCTACGACATCCCCGGCCGCAGCGGTGTCCCGATCAGCACCGAGACGCTGGTCCGCCTCGCGGCGCACCCGCGGATCGTCGCCAACAAGGACGCCAAGGGCGACCTGGGCCGCGCGAGCTGGGCCATCGCGCGCTCCGGCCTGGCCTGGTACTCCGGCGACGACATGCTGAACCTGCCGCTGCTCTCCGTGGGCGCGGTCGGCTTCGTCTCCGTCGTCGGCCACGTGGTCACCCCGGACCTGCGCGCCCTCGTCGAGGCGTTCACCGCCGGAGACGTCCAGAAGGCGACCGAGATCCACCAGAAGCTGCTCCCGGTGTACACGGGCATGTTCCGCACCCAGGGTGTGATGACCACCAAGGCCGCCCTCACCCTGCTGGGCCTGCCCGCCGGCCCCCTGCGCTCGCCCATGGTCGAGTGCTCGCCCGAAGAGATCGAACAGCTCAAGATCGATCTTGCGGCGGGCGGGGTACAGCTCTGACAACAGACTTCACAACTGAATAGCAGGCCACCGGTGCCTGCAATCCACAACGACAACTGCTATTGCACGAACGTCATGCGCGCCACGTGCCCACCGGTACGTGGCGCGCGTGGTTGAGGAGAGTCTTTTGAGTCATCCGCATCCCGAACTTGCCCCGCCCCCGCCGCTCCCGGCGGGCGGCCTCAGGGTCACCCCGCTCGGCGGCCTCGGCGAAATCGGCCGGAACATGACGGTCTTCGAATTCGACGGCCGTCTGCTGATCGTCGACTGCGGTGTGCTCTTCCCCGAGGAGGAGCAGCCCGGAATCGACCTGATCCTGCCGGACTTCACGTCCATCCGGGACCGCCTCGAGGACATCGAGGGCATCGTCCTCACCCATGGTCACGAGGACCACATCGGCGCCGTCCCCTATCTCCTCCGGGAGAAGCCGGACATCCCGCTGATCGGCTCCAAGCTGACCCTCGCGTTCATCGAGGCCAAGCTCCAGGAGCACCGGATCCGTCCGTACACCCTCGAGGTGGTGGAGGGACACCGTGAGCGCATCGGCCCCTTCGACTGCGAGTTCATCGCCGTCAACCACTCGATCCCGGACGCCCTCGCCGTCGCCATCCGCACCCCGGCGGGCATGGTGGTCCACACGGGCGACTTCAAGATGGACCAGCTCCCGCTGGACGGCCGCCTCACGGACCTCCACGCGTTCGCCCGTCTGAGCGAGGAAGGCATCGACCTCCTCCTCTCCGACTCCACGAACGCCGAGGTCCCCGGTTTCGTCGCGCCCGAGCGGGACATCTCCAACGTCCTGCACACGGTCTTCGGGAACGCCCGCAAGCGGATCATCGTGGCCAGCTTCGCCAGCCACATCCACCGCATCCAGCAGATCCTGGACACGGCGCACGAGTACGGCCGCCGGGTCGCCTTCGTGGGCCGCTCGATGGTCCGCAACATGGGCATCGCCCGCGACCTGGGTTACCTGAAGGTCCCGCCGGGCCTGGTGGTGGACGTCAAGACGCTCGACGACCTGCCCGATCACGAGGTGGTCCTCGTGTGCACGGGCTCGCAGGGCGAGCCGATGGCGGCCCTGTCCCGCATGGCCAACCGCGACCACCAGATCCGCATCGTCCCCGGCGACACGGTGATCCTGGCGTCGTCCCTCATCCCCGGCAACGAGAACGCGGTCTACCGCGTGATCAACGGCCTGACCCGGTGGGGCGCGCACGTCGTCCACAAGGGCAACGCCAAGGTGCACGTCTCGGGCCACGCGTCCGCGGGCGAGCTCCTGTACTTCTACAACATCTGCCGCCCGAAGAACCTGATGCCGGTCCACGGCGAGTGGCGTCATCTGCGCGCCAACGCCGAGCTGGGCGCCATGACCGGTGTCCCGCACGACCGCATCGTGATCGCCGAGGACGGCGTGGTCGTCGACCTCGTCGAGGGCAAGGCGAAGATCTCCGGCAAGGTCCAGGCGGGATACGTCTATGTCGACGGCCTCTCGGTCGGCGACGTGGGCGAGCCGGCCCTCAAGGACCGGAAGATCCTGGGCGACGAGGGCATCATCTCGGTGTTCGTGGTCGTGGACTCCTCCACCGGCAAGATCACCGGCGGCCCGCACATCCAGGCCCGCGGCTCCGGCATCGACGACTCGGCCTTCTCGGCCGTCACCCCGAAGATCGCCGAGGTCCTGGAACGCTCCGCCCAGGACGGCGTGGTCGAGCCCCACCAACTGCAGCAGCTCATCCGGCGCACGCTGGGCAAGTGGGTCTCCGACACCTATCGCCGCAGGCCGATGATCCTCCCGGTCGTGGTCGAGGTCTGAGCGTCGTACGACCGCTCGTAGGCGTGAGCACGGAGCGGGGCTCCTCGATTTGCATCGAGGAGCCCCGCTCCAGTACGTTTACGTCTCCGCCCGAACGGGAACCCGGTACGCCTCGTGCCCCGGATCCACTCCCGGGAGGGGCCGGGAAAACCGACTCAGAACTTCTGATAAAGTCGGAACCGCCGGAAAGGAAACCGCGAAACAAAAGCGGGAACCTGGAAAGCACCGAGGAAATCGGGTCGAGAAAAGATC